>JALHLO010000384.1 GCA_022844525.1 Ramlibacter sp. | reverse complement strand
CGCCGCCGCGCGCACCGCGGCCAGGTCCACCTGCGCGGCCACGATGCGGCCGATCTCGCGCACGCGCGCGTCCGCATCCGCGTCGCCCAGCTCGGGGCAGGTGACCAGCCCGAGGTGGCGCTCGTCCATCCGCAGCCGCGCGTCCTCGGCGATCGCGCCCAGCACCGGCACGTCCGTGTAGTACTCCAGGGCGGCGCGCAGCTTGCCTTCGTGGCGGGCGCCGCCGACACGGTTGAGGATCACGCCGGAGATGTGGATCATGGGCTCGAAGGCCTGGTAGCCGAGCACCAGCGGCGCGATGCCGCGCGTCATGCCGCGCGCGTCGATCACCAGCACCACCGGCAGGCCCAGGCGGCGCGCCAGCGCCGCATTGCTGTTGCTGCCGTCCAGGGCCATGCCGTCGTGCAGGCCCTTGTTGCCCTCGACGATCGCGAGCTCCGCGTCCTGCAGCCCCTGGCGGAAACAGCGCACCAGGGCGGCGTGGTCCTGCAGGTAGGGATCGAGGTTGTAGCAGGGCCGGCCGGCCGCGCGCGACAGCCACATGGGATCGATGTAGTCGGGCCCCTTCTTGTACGGCTGCACGCGCACGCCGGCCTCGGCCAGCGCAGCGCACAGGCCCAGCGTCACCGTGGTCTTGCCGGCGGACTTGTGGGGAGCGGAGATGAGCAGGCTGTGCATGTCAGGCCTTCGCGGGGGCCGGCTGCGGGTCGCGCGGCATCAGGTCGAACAGGTGCAGGCCGACGGCCGTCACCAGGAAGGCGGCGCCCAGGCCGCCGATTCCCAGCAGCAGTTCGGGCAGGCTGGGCGCGTAGCGCGCGGTGACGCCGTCGGCGAAGCTGCTGCGCACCTCGTGGCCGGGGAAGATCTCCAGCGGCCAGGCCTGGCCGCCGACGATGAAGGCGTACAGCCAGGCGAAGGCCCCCAGCAGCACCAGCGCGGCCGCCGCATTGAGCGCGCCGGGCGTGCGCAGCCGCGGGTGGAACACCAGCGCCAGCGGCAGCACCGACCCGAGCAGCACGTAGCCGGCCCAGAACAGGGTGGCGTACGGGGTGCCGCCATGGCGCCCCAGCAGCAGGAAGGCCTCGAAGCCGGCGCGCCGCGCCTCGTACAGGTGCGTCATGTGCTGCACGGCCACCAGGTACAGGCAGGCGGCGACGAACACGCCCAGCAGGCGTGCCAGCCGCGCGTGCACGTCCTGCGGCAGCACGCGCCCGGCCCGCGCATAGAGCACCGCCTGCACCAGCAGGAACAGCGCCAGCCCCCAGGCGAGCGAGAACAGGATGAACAGCGGTGCCAGCAGCGCCGACTGGTACGCCGGCCGCGCCACCAGGAAGCCGAAGATGGAACCGGTGCCGGTGGTGAGCACGAAGCGCCACGCCAGCGCCGCGATGCCGGCCGGCCTGGACCACCGGTCGAGCCCGGGCTGCAGCATGGTCCACAGGTACACCAGCACGATCGCCGCCATGCCCGAATAGAGGAACACGTTCCAGGCGAACACCGAGCGGAAGTTGTAGTGGGTGGCGGCGACGATCACGCGCTCGGGCCGTCCCAGGTCCAGCATCAGCACCATGAGGCCGCCCGCCAGCAGGGCCAGCGACAGCAGCCCCGACAGCTTGGCGCGCGCCTTGTAGGCCGGCTGGCCGAAGACGGAGCCGACGGAGGCCATGTTCAGCACGCCGGAGGCCGCCACGATCATGAAGATCGCGAACACGTGCGGCACGCCCCAGACGACCTCGTTGCCCATGCCGGTGACGATGTGGCCCTGCGTCTCCATGAAGTGCGCCGCCGCCAGGCCGGCGCCGGTGATCGCGCCGGCAAGCGCGGCGGCGAACCAGAAGGGGCGCGAGGAAGGAATGGCCTGCATTTCAGATCCCCCGGTAGCGCACGCCCGGATCGAGCTTCAGGTCCGCGCGCAGCTGGGTGGTGGTCCATTCGCGCACGCGCCGCGCGATCTCGCTGTCCGGGTCGTTCAGGTCGCCGAAGATGATGGCGTTGTGGCCCGCCTTCGCGCAGGCCTCGGCGCAGGCCGTCACCTTGTGGCCGGCATCGAGCCGGTGCACGCACAGCGTGCAGCCCTCGACGCAGCCCTTGCCGCGCGGCACGTCCGGCTTCTGGTCGGCCACCGGTTCGTGCACGAAGGAGCGGGCCTTGTAGGGACAGGCCAGGACGCAGTAGCGGCAGCCGATGCAGCTGTGGCGGTCGACCAGCACGATGCCGTCGGCGCGCTTGAAGGAGGCGCCGGTGGGGCACACGTCCACGCAGGGCGGCTCGGCGCAGTGCTGGCACATCACCGGCGCGGAGGCGGTGCGGCCGGTGCGGATTTCCTTGATCTCGATCTTGCGCACCCACTGGGCGTCGGTCGGCTTCGGGTCCGGCGGCAGGCCGTTCTCGGTGCGGCAGGCCTGCACGCAGTCGTCGCAGCCGGGCGCGCACTTGGTGGCGTCGATCAGCATGCCCCAGCGCACGCCGGGCTTCGCGGCCGCCTGCGGCGCCTGCGCCTGGGCGATCTCGATCAGCC
>JALHLO010000383.1 GCA_022844525.1 Ramlibacter sp. | reverse complement strand
TGTCGCCACTTGACAGATGTTAGCCATATCAACGATCTCGCCAACGATGTCGTCATCGCTCCAACTAAATTGAGCGGAACTCGACCCTAAGCCGCTTTTGCGGCGGTGATCGGAATCACTTTCGGGATCAGCAAGCGGTCCATGTGGTCGGCCCATTTTTGCAGCCACCCGCGAGCCTCGACGTCATAGGTATGCCGGTCATAGATGGCCGAAACCGAATTGTCGATGTGATTGAGGATGCGGTCTTGAACTACGCGCGGGCATCCCAATTTCGCCAATCCCGTCGCAACGGTGCGCCGAAGATCATGCACAGTCCACGGCACCGCAATCGGATCCTTAGCGCCGCTTTCTTCCTGCATGTGGCGCGCGGTGTATTGCGCGAGCCCAAGTGCCTTCTGCGCGACGTGCTTACCCGCGCGCGGGGACGGGAAGACGAACTTCTTGTCCAAGCCCTTGCGATAGGTCAGGAGCTCGACCGCCTGCAACGAAAGCATTACGTCGTACGGTTCTCCGTTCTTCGTCTCGCGCATCGTCCAGATGCCACGGTCGAGATCGATGTCGCACCACATTCCCGAAACGATTTCTCCCGATCGGCAACCCGTGAGCAATACGAGCCGGAGCGAGTCACGCACGTTGCGGCTATAGGGTGAGTTGGGCAACCACTTCAGGAACGTCGCAAGCTCGGCGTCGCTTAATGCACGTTTTCTACGAACTGCGGCAGCGCTCTTTATGCCGACCGTGGGCGACACAAAGTCCTCCGGCAGGCGCCCCTGTTCGATCGCATGCGCGTATGCGCAGCGAATGCGCGAAAGCAATTGGGTTGCAGTGCGCGGATACTTGAGCATCTTCGGGCGAATGACTTCATCCTGCAGCTGTCGCTTGGTCAGTTCGGCTGCTGGGATATCCCCGAAGAAGGGCATGAAATCGACGCGCAGCAGGCGCTTGGCCTCGTCTCCGCGCTTGAGGTTTGGAAGAACCTCGCGGAAGTATTCTTCGCACATATTGGTAACGGTATACGCCGCCTTGCGTTCCTCCTCGCGCTGGCGCGCCGCTTCAAGTCGCTGCGTGCGCTTTTCGAGTTGCGGGTCCTTTCCCTGGTCGCGCTCCACTCGCAGCTTCAGTGCCGCGTCCCGCGCCTTGGCGAGCGTGAGCGGGCCGACATGGCCAAGCCGGATTTCCCGCAAGGCTCCGTCGGTGCCGCGATAGCGGTAGAAAAAGACTTTCCTGCCCGACGACAGGCCCCGCACTCGGAGTCCAGGGCACTGCGCGTCGCCGCGCTCCTCCCCAGGAGCCAGGTCGGCGATAATGACGGGTGTAAGGGGGCTACGCCCGTTTGGGGCGGAATTTAGTGTAGGTCGTTTTGCCATACCACCTCCATGTTGGGCGACCTACACTGCCACCTACACTGAACTGGCCGGCAAGCACTTGCAAAAGCTCGTCCAGACTAGCCCAATTTTGGTGGCGGTGAAGGCCTAAAAGTTGTGAAAAGACAAGATCTTATAGAACAAAACGCGCATTCTGACAAGGCCTTGGCTAGCGACCAGAATACCCAACATACACCTATGATGCAGCAGTACCTGCGCCTCAAGGCGCAGCACCCTGACATCCTGTTGTTCTACCGGATGGGCGACTTCTACGAGCTGTTCTACGACGACGCCGAGAAGGGCTCGCGCCTGCTGGACCTCACGCTCACCGCCCGCGGCGCCTCAGCCGGCCAGCCGGTCCGCATGGCCGGAGTTCCGGCGCATTCGGTGGAGCAATACCTCGCCAAGCTGGTGAAGCTGGGCGAGTCGGTCGCCATCTGCGAGCAGGTGGGTGACGTCGCCACCGCCAAGGGCCCGGTGGAGCGGCAGGTGACGAGGATCGTCACGCCGGGAACGCTGACCGATTCCGAACTGCTGGACGAGAAGTCCGAGAACATCCTCCTTGCGCTCAGCCCGGAAAAAGCCTGCATCGGCCTGGCCTGGCTGTCACTCGCGAGCGGCGAGCTCCGCGTGGCCGAAGTGGCGCCGGAAGCGCTGGACAACGAACTGCGCCGCATCGCGCCATCGGAGATCCTGGTCGCCGACGGCGAACACCCCGGCTACTCGGTGACCAAGCTCGCGGCCTGGAATTTCGACTTCGAATCCGCGAAGAAGCGCCTGCTGGAGCAACTGGGCGCCGCATCGCTGGAGGGCTACGGCATCGAGGACCTGCGCCCCGCCATCGCCGCCTGCGGCGCCCTGCTCGACTACGCGCGCAAGACGCAGGGCCAGGCGCTGGCGCACGTCACCGCGGTGACCGCGGAGCGCGCCGGCCAGTACCTGCGCATGGACGCGGCGACGCGCCGCAACCTGGAGATCACGGAAACGCTGCGCGGGGAGCCGGCGCCGACGCTGTTCTCGCTGCTGGACGAATGCGCCACCGGCATGGGCAGCCGCCTGCTGCGCCACTGGCTGCACCACCCGCTGCGCGACCGCGACGTCCTGACCGCGCGCCATGGCGCCATCGAGGCGCTCGACACCTCCGCGGCGCCCATGCACGCAGTGCTGCGCCGCTTCGCCGACG
>JALHLO010000382.1 GCA_022844525.1 Ramlibacter sp. | reverse complement strand
CGTGCAGCTGGGCGCGCTGAGTTCCGAAGCCGACGCCGACGCGCTGCGCGACCGCGCCCGCGCCGCCGGCTTCGTCGCCTTCCACCAGCGCGTGGACACCGACCGCGGCGCCGTCTGGCGCGTGCGCGTCGGCCCCGAAGCCGACCGCGCCTCGGCCGACACCCTGCGTGAATCGGTGATCGGCAAGCTGGGCCTCAAGGACGCGATCGTCGTCCCGCACCCGTGACTGCCCACCGCCGCCAATCCCCATGCTGACCTGGGCCGACTTCGCGCTGCTGCTGATCCTGGCGGTGTCGATGGGCATCGGCCTGTGGCGTGGCTTCGTGGTGGAAGTGCTGTCGCTGACGGTGTGGATCGCGGCGTTCTGGCTGTCGATGGGGCTGGGCGAAGACGTGGCGCAGCGCCTCACCGGCGTCGAGTCGGCGTCGGCGCGGCTGCTGCTGGGCTACGCCGGCGTGTTCATCGCGGTGCTGCTGCTGGGCGGCCTGCTCACCTGGCTGATCGGCAAGGTGATCGCCAACACCGGCCTGTCGGGCACCGACCGCGTGCTGGGCCTGGGCTTTGGCCTGCTGCGCGGCCTGGTGCTGGCCTGCGTGGCGGTGCTGCTGATGGGCTTCACGCCGCTGCCGCAGGACGCCTGGTGGCAGCAGTCGCGGCTGCTGCCCAGCGTGCAGCGCGGCGCCGAATGGATGGCCACTTTCCTGCCGCCGGCCGCCGCCGGCGAAATCCGGTTCGACGCGGCACCCGCCGCCGTCGAACCCCTTGATCCTGGCGCGCCGCCCGAAGCGGCCGCCGTTCCCGTTTCGGAGACCTGACCCATGTGCGGCATCATCGGAATCGCCGGCGCCACCGACGTCGCGGCGGCCCTGTACGACGGCCTCACGGTGCTCCAGCACCGCGGCCAGGACGCGGCCGGCATCGCCACCATGGACGGCAACAAGGTGCGCCTGCACAAGGGCAACGGCCTGGTGAAGGAAGTGTTCGACGAGGCCGCGATGTCGCTGCTGACGGGCCAGGTGGGCATCGGCCACTGCCGCTACCCGACCGCCGGTTCGGAAGGCTCGGACGAGGCGCAGCCGTTCTACGTGAACTCGCCCTACGGCATCGCCCTGGCCCACAACGGCAACCTGATCAACACCGACGCGCTGCGCCGGCTGGTGTTCGAGGAAGACAAGCGCAACGTCAACACCGAGTCCGATTCGGAAGTGCTGCTGAACGTGTTCGCGCACGAACTGGCGCAGCAGGGCGCGCTGACCCCGCAGGCCGCGGTGGCCGCGGTGGCCGGCGTGCACCGCCGCTGCACCGGCGGCTACGCGGTGGTGAGCATGGTGCTGGGCCTGGGCCTGGTGGCGTTCCGCGACCCGCACGGCATCCGCCCGCTGGTGCTGGGCAAGCGCGAGGGCGCCGGCGGCACCGAATACGCCATTGCCTCGGAAAGCGTGGCGCTGGACATCCTGGGCTTCGTGCGCGAGCGCGACATCAAGCCCGGCGAAGCGGTGGTGGTGACCGCCAACGGCCAGCTGCACGCCGAGGTCTGCGCCGAGCCGCGCCAGCATGCGCCGTGCATCTTCGAATACGTCTACTTCGCGCGCCCCGATTCGATGATCGAGGACATCTCGGTGCACAAGGCGCGCATGCGCATGGGCGTCACCCTGGGCGAGAAGATCCTGCGCCTGCGGCCCGACCACGGCATCGACACGGTGATCCCGATCCCCGACACGTCGCGCGACGCGGCGCTGGAAATCGCCAACGTACTGGGCGTGAAGTACCGCGAGGGCTTCATCAAGAACCGCTACGTCGGCCGCACCTTCATCATGCCGGGGCAGGGCGAGCGGGTGAAGTCGGTGCGCCGCAAGCTCAACCCGATCCCGCTGGAGTTCAAGGGCCGCGTGGTGCTGCTGGTGGACGACTCGATCGTGCGCGGCACCACCAGCCAGCAGATCGTGCAGATGGCGCGCGACGCCGGCGCCAAGAAAGTCTACCTGGCCTCGGCCGCGCCGCCGGTGCGCCACCCCAACATCTACGGCATCGACATGCCGTCGGCCGACGAATTGGTGGCGCACAACCGCACTGAGGCCCAGATCGAAGCGCTGCTGGGCTGCGACTGGCTGATCTACCAGGACCTGGCCGACCTGGAGGCCGCGGTGGCCGGCCCCAAGCACCCGGGCCGCCGCTTCGACAGCAGCTGCTTCAGCGGCGAATACGTCACGGGCATCGAGCCGGGCTATTTCGAGCGCATCCAGCAGCTTCGGTCGGATGACGCCAAGCGCAAGCGACGCGCGCCTTAAGACCTTAGGAGTTAGTGGATAGGAGTTAGGAGTTAGTGTGAGCGGCAGCCTGGCGCGATGCGCTCTTCACTAACTCCTAACTCCTAATCACTAACTACTAATTTGTCATGCCCAGCCTCTACGCCGCCGCCGCCCACTGCCTCGCCGCTTCCGACCCGGCGGAGAAGCTGCGCCTCACGCACGCCGCCGCGGCGGCATTCGCGCGCGGTGAGCTCACGGTGGACGAGGATGCGCCCGCGCCGCTGCCGATCGGCGCGGCCGGCCGGCCGGCGCGGCCGGAGCTGGT
>JALHLO010000381.1 GCA_022844525.1 Ramlibacter sp. | reverse complement strand
GCCCGGCATGCAGGCCCCGGCGGCCGCGCCTTCGCGCGCCGGCGCCGTCCCCGGCGGCAACGGCACGGGGCCCGTGCGCGAGAAGACGGACCGCGGAGCGAGCTCCTGGTTCTTCGGCAACGACAACAAGAAGTGAGACGAACGCCATGAAATTCCTCCGCCGCTTCCTCCTGGCCTTCTTCGCGTGGTCCGCGCTGCTGGGCACGGCCGCCGTCCACGCCCAGCAGGCGCCGGTCGCCGGCCCGAAGGTGCTGGCCCTCTACGACGCCTCCTCCGGCACGGAGTGGGACAAGATGGGCCAGGCCTACGCGATCATGCTGCGCAACCTGCTGGGGCACTTCAACGCCACGGTGGACCTGCAGCCCGTGGGCTCCTACACCGCCGGCAAGGTCAACAACTACGACGCGACCTTCTACCTGGGCGCGCTGTACGACCACCCGCTGCCGCCCGCCTTCCTCGCGGACGCGGCGACGACGACCAAGACCCTGGTCTGGTTCAAGTACAACATCTGGCAGCTGGCGTGGAACAGCTCGTACAACTTCCAGGCCAACCGCGGCATGGCGTTCCACGGCCTGCGCGGCCTGAACGCGGTGCCGTCGGCCGCCAATCCGGCGCCCGGCTTCTTCGACACGGTGAAGTACAAGGGCCTGGACTTCGTCAAGTACTACACCTGGGACGCCGCGCGCAACATCGTCAACGCCGACCCCGACCTGGGCATCACCGCGGTGACCGACCCGGCCAAGGCTTCGGTGGTCGTGCCGGTGGCCAACCCCAAGACGGCCGAGACCGCGCCCTACATCGTGCGCTCCGGCAACTTCTGGTACGTCGCCGACCTGCCGCTGAGCTTCATCGGCCCGCGCGACCGCTACCTGGTGTTCTCGGACCTGCTGCACGACATGCTCGGCATCAACCACGCCGAGGTGCACCACGCCATGGTGCGGCTGGAGGACGTGGGCGCGCTGGTGAGCGTGCAGGCGATGAAGACGCTGTCGGACTACCTGGCGGCCAGGAAGGTGCCTTACTCGATCGCCGCCATCCCGCAGTACGTCGACTCCCTCGGCGCCTACAACGGCGGGGTGCCGATGACGGTGCCGCTGTCGCAGGCCACCAACCTGAAGAAGTCGCTCGACTACGCGGTGGCCCGCGGCGCCGAGATCGTGATGCACGGCTACACCCACCAGTACGGGAAGATGAAGAACCCGCACACCGGGGTGAGCGGCGACGACTACGAGTTCTGGAACATCGTCGACAACAAGCCGCCCGCGGAAGACTCGGTCGAATGGGTGCGCGGCCGCCTGAGCGCCGGCCTGACCGACCTGCGCGCCAACGGCTACCACCCGGTCGCCTGGGAGATGCCGCACTACCACGGCTCGGCGATCGCCAACCGCACGGCGTCCACGCTGTTCGCCACCACCTACCAGCGCGTCGTGTACTACACGGCGGACAAGCCGAACTTCTACGCCGCGACGGCCAAGGACTTTTCCATGGGCCAGATCTTCCCCTACGTGGTCCACAAGGACTACTACGGCCAGCGGATCCTGCCGGAGAACCTGGGGAACATCGAGTACGACATCTCCACGATCGACCCGACCTCCAACTACAACTACACGGCCGACGACCTCATCACCAACGCGAAGTACGCGAAGGCGGTGCGCGACGGTTTCGCATCCTTCTTCTTCCATCCCTTCTGGCTGGAACCCGAGCTGGGGGTCCCAGGTTTCGAAGACTTCAAGAAGACCGTTGAGGGCATCTCCCAGCTCGGCTACACCTGGATCGCCCCAAGCAAACTGCCCTGAAGACGCGCATGAAATCCACTACGAGGTGCACCATGAAACTAGAACGTGCCTTGCCCGCCGCCGTGCTGGCGGTCCTGTGCCTGCTCCCTGGCTGGGGCACGGCACAGCAGAACGTGCAGCCCACGCAGCCGGCGCTCAGCGCGCCCGTGACGCCGCCGCCGGCCAACGTCCCGCCGCAGACCGCGGTGTTCAAGCCGGCCGACACGGCCGGCGTGTGGGTACCGCGCACCGTCACGTTCGCGGACCTGGGCTTCACCGAGCCGGTGGTGCTGGGCTACCCCGACACGGTTCGCGAGATCTACCTGCCGGTGCCCCCGGGCATCAACCTCACGGGCGCCACGCTGCAGCTGGATGCGAGCTACGTGCGCGCCGACGGCGGCCGCACGACGCTGGTGTACGCCATCGACGGCGCGCCGGCCACCGCGCAGGGCTTCACCGCCGACCGTGGTGACGCGAGCGCCACGATCCCGGTGGACGGCAAGCCACGCAACAGCGGCTTCGTGCGCCTGAACATCGACTGGCGCACCGCGATCGCCCGCGAGAACACCTGCGCCGACGCGCGCACGCCGGGCAACATCCTGCGCATCGAGCCGACCAGCAAGTTCGTGTTCCGCTACGACGGCTCCGCCATCCGCGACCTGACGACGGCGTGGGGCGCGCTGCCCGCCAAGCCGACGATCCTGATCTCGTCCAACCGCCTGACGCCCGACCTTTACGACGCCGCCTGGCGCGTGGGGGTGGCGCTCGAGCGCGCCGGCAAGCGGCCCATCATCCGCACGGCCGACGGCAGCGGCACCG
>JALHLO010000380.1 GCA_022844525.1 Ramlibacter sp. | reverse complement strand
GAGCGTCCGGATGGCCTTCGCGGGCGAACCCACGATCAGCGAGTTGTCCGGGAATTCCTTGCCTTCGGTGACCACGCTGCCTGCGCCCAAGATCGAATTCTTGCCGATCTTCGCGTTGTTCAGCACCACCGCCTGGATGCCGATCAGCGAACCCTCGCCGATGGTGCAGCCGTGCAGCATGACCTGGTGGCCCACCGTCACGTTGTCGCCGATGGTCAGCGGCACGCCGAAGTCGGCATGCAGCACCGAGCCGTCCTGGATGTTGCTGTTCCTGCCGATGCGGATCTTCTCGGTGTCGCCGCGCACCACGCAGCCGTACCAGACGCTGGCGTTCTCGGCCAGTTCGACCTGCCCCATCACTTCCGCGTTGTCGGCGACCCATGCGCCTTCCGCCAGTTTCGGCGCCATGCCGTCGAGCTCGTAGATCGCCATCGAATTGATTCCTTCGGGCAAAAACTACAATTGTAGGGATGGAGCTCCGCCAACAGGCTCTGCGGGTGCTTTGCACCGCCGACCCGCGAGAGAAGGCCGCGCTGGCGCGCTCGCTGCACGAGGGCGCCGGGCCGCTGCCGATTGCCGGCTCCGCGCCGATACCGTCCGTCGCCCTGCCCGGCCGGCCGGAGCGGCCGCGGCTGGTCCACCCCGCCAGGGTGCCGCGGCGCTCGCCCGCGAAGCCCGAGGGCCTGGCCGCCCTGCTGCACGCCATCGCCCACATCGAGTTCAACGCGATCAACCTCGCGCTGGACGCGGCCTGGCGCTTCGAAGGCATGCCCGAGGCCTTCCACCACGACTGGCTGCGCGTGGCGGCGGAAGAAGCCTTCCACTTCACGCTGCTGGCCGACCACCTGCAGTCGCTCGGCCACGCCTACGGCGACTTCGACGCGCACGACGGCCTGTGGGCGATGTGCGAGAAGACCGCGGAGGACATCGTCGCGCGCATGGCGCTGGTGCCGCGCACGCTGGAGGCGCGCGGGCTGGACGCCACGCCGCAGATCCAGGCCAGGCTGCGGCAGGTGGGAACGCCCGCGGCCTTGCGGGCGGTGGAGATCCTGGACGTGATCCTGCGCGACGAGGTCGGTCACGTGGCGATCGGCAACCGCTGGTACCGCTGGCTGTGCGCGCGCGAGGGGCTGGATCCGGTGGCGCACTACGACGTGCTGGTGGAGCGCTACCGGGCGCCCAAGGTGCATCCGCCGTTCAACGAGGAAGCGCGGCGACGAGCGGGTTTTTCCGAAGAAGAGCTGCGGCGGCTGGTCAAGTGACGATGGCCGCCTGCGCACCGGCTTCCCACGACGTGTTCAAGCGCGCAAGAGCCGGCAACCCATGGCGCTTGCGGGCAGGCGCTCGGCCCACCATGCGCGGGCGCCCGCAGATGCCACGCGTGCTAATGTTGAGTCTGCCCAAATCCCATCTCCGCATGTTCAACAATCTCGTCAATCGCCACGACCTGTCGGATTTCCTGCGCATGGCAATGCGGCTGACCTTGCCACGGAACCTGTTCACGCTGGATGCAAAGGCCCGCGTGAGGAATGCCTGGCACAACCACACCCTGCAGGAAAGCGCGTCGTCCGAAGCGGCCGCCGAGATGCTCTCGGCGCGATTCAACCGACTGATCTCGGGGAATCCGCAGGTTTCGCGCTTCACTCATGCCGCACAGGCGTATCTCGCCGACCGGCGGGCTGTGGGCATCTCGCTGGGCAGTGGTTCCGGAGAGCACGAGCTGTCGTGGTTTGCCACCGGAGGGTTCGCTCGAATCGACGGATACGACCTGTCGCCGAGCCGCGTCGAGATCGCCAACGCGAAGGCGCGCGAGGCCGGCGTCGGCGACGGCGTACGCTTCGTCTGTGGCGACATCCTCAACCTGAGCGCAAATCCGGCCACCTATGACGTGGTGATCCTGGAAAGCTCCTTGCATCACTTCAGTCCGCTCGAAAGGGTGGTTGAGCTGATGAAGACGATCCTGAAGCCGGGAGGACTGGTCTTCATGTGCGAGTTCGTGGGCCCGACGCGGTTCCAGTGGACCGACCGGCAGCTCGAGATCGTCAACGGCATCCTGGGGGTGCTTCCGGAAAAGTATCGCGTCCTGCCCGGGGGCGACGTGTGGCGCCGCGTCTTCAGGCCCAGCCTCGCGCGGATGTACCTGTCAGACCCGTCGGAAGCGGTTGAATCCGCGCGGATCCTGCCGTTGATGGAAGCGAACTTCCGCGTTCTGGAACGCAGGAATGCGGGCGGAGCGATCCTCTACCACCTGTTTCCCCGGCTCATCGAGAATTTCCGGGACGATGATCCCGAGGCACGGGACTGGATGCAGTTCTGCATCGATATCGAGGACCGCTTCATCGATCGCACCGAGGAAGTGGATTACTGGTACGTGTTCGGTGTGTATCAGATGCCTTCCGATGACCACACCCGTCCCAGCCAGACCTAGGGTCCCGCCACCGCTGGCACTGGTCCTCGCGGACCGGCCCCGCCGCACCCCGCGCACCCTTGCCTGCAACGAAGAAGCCCGCCGGAGGGCGGGCTTCAGTGCCGAGGAGCTCGCTTGGCTCGCCGGGGACGGCACCGCCTGAGGGCGGGCCTGGGGAGGGTCAGCGGCGCGCGCC
>JALHLO010000379.1 GCA_022844525.1 Ramlibacter sp. | reverse complement strand
GAGCGTGGACGCCCTGGCGATGGCCGCGGCGCTCGAGCCCGGGGGCGTTTCCCGGGCCGAGGACCGCTTCCTGGCCGTGGAGCTCGAGGGCCGCCACAGCCGCGGCGCCACCCTGGTGGACTGGCAGCGCCGCACCGGCCACCCCGCCAACGCCCGCATCGTGATGGATTACGACCAGGCCCGGTTCGAGGCCAGGCTGCGGGCCGCGCTGGGGGCCTGAACCCCGGGGCGTACGCAGGCTTGCGGCGGGCGCCGGCCCGGGCCTATAATGACGGTCTTTTCCCACGCAAACACCGGCGGAGCAATAAGCCATGAAGGCCGACATCCATCCGAATTACAAAGAAGTCGTCTTCCAGGACCTGTCCTCCGACTTCGCGTTCCTCACCCGTTCCACCCTGTCCAGCAAGGACAAGGTCACCTGGACCGACGGCAAGGAATACGCCCTGATCAAGGTCGACATCACCTCCGCTTCGCACCCGTTCTACACGGGCAAGCAGAAGGTCATGGACACCGGCGGCCGCGTCGACCGCTTCCGCAAGCGCTACGCCAAGTAATCGCCCGCCCCGGGAAACCGGGTTGCGGCAGGGAAGGCCACCTCCGGGTGGCCTTTTTCGTTTTGGGGCAACCCCGACCAAGGTTCATGCCTCCGTCACTGACTTGTCCGCGGGGGCTGTGAGATACTTCGGCGAATGGTGGCCGCCCCGGCGGCGCCTTGAAAACTCAGTAGCGAACGCCGCGCCAGAGCCTTCGTGGATGCGGGTCGCGCCATCCCTGAAAGGAGTCAGCCCGTGTCCGACAACAAGAGCGTTGTGCTCAACGCCGCCGGCAAGAACGTCGAGCTTCCCGTTTACACCGGCACCCTCGGCGCGTCCTGCGTCGACATCACCCGCCTGCCCAAGGAAACGGGCCTGTTCACCTACGATCCCGGCTTCGTGGCCACCGCCAGCTGCCGCAGCGCGGTGACCTACATCGACGGCGACGAGGGCGTGCTGCTTTACCGCGGCTACCCCATCGAACAGCTGGCCAAGAGCTCCAACTTCCTGGAAGTCAGCTACCTGCTGATGAACGGCGAACTGCCCAACAAGGAAGAGTTCGGCAAGTTCGAGCACGAAGTCACCCACCACACGATGATGCACGAGGCCTTCAAGGGCTTCCTGGGCGGCTTCCGCCACGACGCGCATCCGATGGCCATGCTGTGCGGCATGATCGGTTCGCTGGCCGCGTTCTACCACAGCGACCTCGACCTGGAAGACCCCGAGCAGCGCCGCCTGGCCGCTATCCGCCTGCTGGCCAAGGTGCCCACCATCGCCGCCGCCTGCTACCGCTATTCCATCGGCTGGCCGGTGCGCTACCCGCGCAACAACCTCGAGTACGTCGAGCGCTTCCTGCACATGATGTTCGAAGTGCCCAGCGAGCCGTTCGCGATGAAGCCGATCGCCGCCAAGGCGCTCGACCTGCTGTTCATCCTGCACGCCGACCACGAACAGAACGCCTCCACGTCCACCGTCCGCCTGGTCGGTTCCACCGGCGCCAATCCCTACGCCTGCGTGGCCGCGGGCGTGGCTGCGCTCTGGGGCCCGGCGCACGGCGGCGCCAACGAGGCGGTGCTCAAGATGCTGTCCGAGATCGGCCGCCCGGAAGACGTCTCCAAGGCCGTGGACCGCGCCAAGGACAAGAACTCGGGCTTCCGCCTGATGGGCTTCGGCCACCGCGTGTACAAGAACTTCGACCCGCGCGCCACGATCATCCGCGAGATGTGCCACGAGGTGCTGGCCGAACTCGGCGTCAACGACCCGATGCTGGAAGTGGCGATGCGCCTAGAGGAAGCCGCGCTCAAGGACGACTACTTCGTGCAGCGCAAGCTTTACCCGAACGTCGACTTCTACTCGGGCATCATCTACAAGGCGCTGGGCATCCCGACCGAGATGTTCACGGTGATGTTCGCCATCGCCCGCACCGCCGGCTGGGTTTCGCACTGGCTCGAGCAGCAGACCGACCCGGAAGCCAAGATCGGCCGCCCGCGCCAGATCTACACCGGCGCGGCCAACCGCGACTACGTGGCGCTCGACAAGCGCTGACCGCGCGGCCATGCCGGAAAAACGACGCCCCGCGATGCGGGGCGTTTGTTTTGGTGCGCCAGCGTGCCCCTGGGGCGCCTCAGGCCTCGCCGGTGTCCATCAGGCGCCTGAGCGCAGCTGCGGACGCCCTGCGCACCGGCGCGGCCTCCAGCGGCTCGAGGGGCGCCTGGCGCAGCGATGCGTGCGGCAGCACCACCAGTTCGAAATCAACGCCGTCGGCGGTGAAGTGCCAGCTGGGCGCGTCCACGCGGCGGTCGCGGTCGAGCCGCATCCGCCGCACGCCCGTTTCGGCCGGAATGCGCTGGTCGTGCAGGAAGCGCGCCACGTCGTCCGGATCCTGCGGGTGCAGGTGCAGCAGCACGCCCGCGCGTTCGCCGGCCGTGCCCTCCAGCACCGGCCCGGCCAGCCGCGGATCGAACGCCGCCAGGAAGGCCATGGCCTGCAGCGCCGCGTCCCGCAGCCGGCCCAGCGCCGGCGCGGGGCCGCCGCCGAACAGCCGCTGCCTTTCGGCCAGCGCCTCGCGGATCAGGGC
>JALHLO010000378.1 GCA_022844525.1 Ramlibacter sp. | reverse complement strand
GCTGGGGCGCGCATAAGGGGAGGGTGCCTGCGATGGCCGGGCGGGCGGGCAGCATGGCTACGGGAGCCGCAGGCGAATCGAGCCAGGCGTACGTCTCTGACTCGCGGATGCTGGTTGAACGGAGTGTTTGGCTGCGCAGCAGTCAAACACGCAGTGAGTTCAGCCGCGGGCCCGCCCGCCCGGCCATCGCAGGTCTGCCCCGTAGCGCGCAGCGCGAGGGGACACCCTCCCAGCGCGCCCCAGCCCACCGGCACGCGGATCTGCAGCCGCCCTGTCACCCAAAGCGGCAAGGGGCGCAACAGCGCCCCTTGAGGAAAGTCTTGAACCCCCGCCTGCGCGGAGATGACGAAGCTTCAGCCCCCGCGCCGCATCATGTCGAAGAACTCCACGTTCGTCTTCGTGGCCTTCATCGACTTCAGCACCATCTCCATCGCCTCGATCTCGTCCATGTTGTACATGAACTGGCGCAGGATCCGGGTCTTCTGCAGGATCTCGGGGGCCAGCAGCAGTTCCTCGCGGCGCGTGCCGGAGCGATTGAGCTGGATCGAGGGGAACACGCGCTTTTCGTACAGGCGGCGGTCCAGGTGCAGCTCGCAGTTGCCGGTGCCCTTGAACTCCTCGAAGATCACTTCGTCCATGCGCGAGCCGGTGTCGATCAGCGCGGTGGCGATGATGGTGAGGGACCCGCCTTCCTCCACGTTACGGGCCGCGCCCAGGAAGCGCTTGGGGCGCTGCAGCGCGTTGGCGTCGACACCGCCGGTCAGCACCTTGCCGGAGGACGGCACGACGTTGTTGTAGGCGCGGGCCAGGCGGGTGATCGAGTCCAGCAGGATCACCACGTCCTTCTTCAGTTCGACCAGGCGCTTGGCGCGCTCGATCACCATCTCGGCCACGTGCACGTGGCGGGCGGCCGGCTCGTCGAAGGTGGACGCGATCACTTCGGCCTTGACCGAGCGCTGCATGTCCGTCACTTCTTCCGGGCGCTCGTCCACCAGCAGCACCATCATGTAGCTGTCGGGGTAGTTGGCGGCGATGGCGTGCGCCATGTGCTGCATCATCACCGTCTTGCCGCTCTTGGGCGGGGCGACGATCAGCGCGCGCTGGCCCTTGCCGATGGGCGCGATGATGTCGATGATGCGGCCGGTGATGTTCTCTTCGTTCTTCAGGCCGTCGCGTTCGAGGCGCATCTGTTCCCGGGGGAACAGCGGCGTCAGGTTCTCGAACATGATCTTGTGCTTGTTGTCCTCGGGCAGGCCGCCGTTGACCTTGTCCAGCTTGGTCAGCGCGAAGTAGCGCTCGCCGTCCTTCGGCGTGCGGACCTCGCCTTCGATCATGTCGCCGGTGTGCAGGTTGAAGCGGCGCACCTGCGAGGGCGAGATGTAGATGTCGTCCGTGCTCGCGGTGTAGCTGGTGTCCGGGCTGCGCAGGAAGCCGAAGCCGTCCGGCAGGATCTCCAGGACGCCGTCGGCGAAGACCTGTTCGCCGGCGCGCGCACGTTTCTTGATGATCGCGAACATCAGCTCCTGCTTGCGCATGCGGCCGGTGTTCTCGATCTCGAGCTCTTCGGCTTGCTTCAGGACTTCCGAGACGTGCAGCGCCTTGAGTTCGTTCAGGTGCATGGAGTGACCCCTTGGGGGTAGTGTTCTTGATGGTCTGGGGGAGGTTCGCTGCCGGGCGAGAGGTGCCCTGCGAACCGGAACTCGAACTGCCCGCTTGTGTTGGCGGATCAGCGAATGCGACGGATTATGCAGCAAAAAAAAGAAAACGGGGCCGAGGCCCCGTCGTCGCCGGTTCCGGCGGCTTTACGCCAGCTGCTGGTCGATGAAGGCGGTCAGCTGCGCCTTGCTCATCGCGCCCACCTTGGTGGCGGCCAGCTGGCCGTCCTTGAACAGCATCAGGGTGGGGATGCCGCGGATGCCGAACTTGGCCGGGATGTCGCGGTTCTCGTCCACGTTCATCTTGGCGACCTGCAGCTTGTCCTTGTAGGTCTCGGACACCTCGTCGAGGATGGGGGCGATCATCTTGCAGGGACCGCACCACTCCGCCCAGTAGTCCACCAGGACGGGCTTGTCGGCCTTGAGGACGTCGGATTCGAAGGAGCTGTCGGAGATGTGCTTGATCAGGTCGCTGGCCATGGGGTCCTCTCGGTGCGCGGGGCCCATCCCCGCTACGGCTACAGTGAGGGCATTGTGACAGAAACGAAGTATCCCCGCCGGGAGCGAGAGGGCGGGCCCCTGCTATGGATGCGATAGCAAATCACCATCCGGCCGCGCGGCACTGGCAGGACCTCATGCGAGGCCTGCAGGGCGAGATCGCGGGCCGCGGCGTGCATGCCGCACGCACCGTCGTGCTGCTGCCCTACGCCCAGCTCATGCCGCTGGCGCGGCAGTTCTGGGCCGCGCTGGCGCCCACCGGTTTCGCGCCGCGCTTCGAGACCACGATGAACTGGGCGCGCCAGGTGGCATGGGAGCCGGGCGACCTGGACCTGTCGTTCGACATCGGCCGCGACCTGCTCACCGCGCGCGGCTGGCTGGAGCAGGGCGGCTTGCGCGGCCAGGCCGACGCGCTGGCGGGACTGCTGGTGGATGCGGCATGGCAGGCCGCGGACGCCGCG
>JALHLO010000377.1 GCA_022844525.1 Ramlibacter sp. | reverse complement strand
CGCGCCGGCAGGATCAGCGGCTCGTGCTCCGAGCCGTCGTAGTTCGGGCCGAAGTCCACCGTCTCCTTGTCGATGTCGGCCAGCAGCTCGTGGCCGATCTTCGCCATCCGGATCTCGGTGTAGCGCATCGCCGCGGCGTTGTCGCCGTCGACCGAGCCGAAGTTGCCCTGGCCGTCCACCAGCATGTAGCGCAGCGAGAAGTCCTGCGCCATGCGCACGATGGTGTCGTAGACCGCGGTGTCGCCGTGCGGGTGGTACTTGCCGATGACGTCGCCGACGATGCGCGCCGACTTCTTGTAGGCGCGGTTCCAGTCATTGGACAGCTCGTGCATCGCGTAGAGCACCCGCCGGTGCACCGGCTTCAGGCCGTCGCGCACGTCGGGCAGCGCGCGCCCGACGATGACGCTCATGGCGTAGTCGAGGTACGACCGGCGCATCTCCTCCTCGAGACTGACCGGGATCGTTTCCTTGGCGAAAGCTTCCATTGCGGCTCTTCTTCTAGGGTGGCGGGCGGCGGCCGTTGCAGCTGTGAAAGGGTCCGGGGACGGGGTCGCGGAACAGGCTGGCGGATGCTGCGTTTTTCGAGGCCGGATTTTACCACGCAGGCACCGGATTTCCCTCGCGATCCGGGGGCTCCGGCGGCCCTCCGTGCTCTATACTGCGTTCCATTTCGGCGGCATGACCCAGAAACTCCTCATCAGCGCGCGCTGGGTGGTCCCGGTGGAGCCCGACGGCGCCGTGCTCGCCGGCCACGCGGTGGCGGTGCGCGATGGCCGAATCGAGGCCGTGCTGCCGCGCGCAGAGGCCGAGGCGCGTTTCGCCGACTACGACCGCGAGGACCTGCCCGACCATGCCCTGATCCCCGGGCTGGTCAACGCGCACACCCATGCCGCGATGTCGCTCATGCGCGGCATCGCCGACGACCTGCCGCTCATGCGCTGGCTGCAGGAACACATCTGGCCGGCGGAGGCGAAGCACGTCTCGCCGCAGTTCGTGAAGGACGGCACGCTGCTCGCCTGCGCCGAGATGCTGCGCGGCGGGATCACCTGCTTCAACGACATGTACTTCTTCCCCGGCGCCGCGCTCGAGGCCGCGCGACTCTCGGGCATGCGCGCCGCGCTGGGCATGATCGTGATCGAGTTTCCCTCCGCCTACGCCTCGGACCCGGACGACTACCTCGCCAAGGGCCTCGCGCTGCGCGATCGCTGGCGCGAGGATCCCCTGCTCTCGTTCTGCCTCGCGCCGCACGCGCCCTACACCGTGTCGGATGCGACCTTCCGCAAGATCGCGACCCTCGCGGGCGAGATCGAGGTCCCGGTGCATGTCCACCTGCACGAGACCGAAGAAGAGATCGCGCAGTCCGTGGCGCAGCACGGCGTGCGGCCGCTGGAGCGGCTGCGCCGCCTGGGCCTCGCCGGTCCGGGGCTGATCGCGGTGCACGCGGTGCACCTGGAGGACGAGGAAATCGCGCTGCTCGCGCGCCATGGGGCCACCGTGGCGCACTGCCCGGGCTCGAACCTCAAGCTCGCCAGCGGCTTCGCCCCGGTGGCGAAGCTGGCGCGGGCCGGCGTGCGCCTGGCCCTGGGCACCGACGGCGCGGCGAGCAACAACCGCCTCGACATGATGGAGGAGATGCGCCTCGCGGCGCTGCTGGCCAAGGCAGTGGCGAAGGACGCGGAGGCGCTCCCGGCGCGCGCCGCGCTCCGGGCCGCGACCCTGGGCGGCGCCGCCGCGCTGGGCCTTGAGGCCCGCATCGGCTCGATCGTGCCGGGAAAGGAGGCGGACCTTGCCGCCGTTGCCCTGACGGGCACGCCAGAACTGGATCCCTGCTACGACCCGGTCTCCCAGCTCGTCTATGTGGCGGGACGGCAACAGGTGAGCCACGCATGGATCGCGGGGCGTTGCCTGCTGCGGGAGGGAAACCTGCAAAATGAAGCACTCTTGGGCTTGGACACCCGCACCAAGTTATGGCAGAATGTCCTCAGGGAATGCCCATAGCCTTGAATAGTAAAAAGAAATCGGTCATTTTCACCTTATTCCAGAGAAGCCGAAAGGGAAACGCATGAACAACAAACTTTGGACCTCGCTGCTGGCCGCTGCCGGTGTGATGCTTTCCGGCGCGTCCTTCAACGCCACGGCGCAGGGCTATTGGACCGGCCCGGCGAATTCCGTGTGGAAGAACTCCGTCGGCCAGTGCTGGCGCGCCGGCTACTGGACGCCCGCGATGGCGACCGCCGAGTGCGATCCCGACCTGGTCCCGAAGCCGGCTGCCAAGCCGGTGCCCCCGCCGCCCCCGGTGAAGCCGGCGCCCGCGCCCGCTGCGAAGCCGGCGCCCGCGAAGCCCAAGCCCGTCGCCGCCAAGGTGACGCTCGCCGCCGACGTGCTGTTCGACTTCGACAAGGCGGTGCTGAAGGCCGATGGCAAGTCCAAGCTCGATGACCTCGCCGCCAAGGTGAAGGACATCAACCTGGAAGTGGTGATCGCGATCGGCCACACGGACTCGATCGGTTCGGACGCCTACAACCAGAAGCTGTCGGTGCGCCGCGCCGAGTCGGTCAAGGCCTACCTGGTGTCCAAGGGCGTGGAGCCGAACCGGATCTACACCGAGGGCAAGGGCGAGAAGCAGCC
>JALHLO010000376.1 GCA_022844525.1 Ramlibacter sp. | reverse complement strand
GTCGCTGATGCCCGGCGTGCCCGCATCGCTGGCATAGGCCACGCGCTGGCCCAGCTGCAGCCGGCGCACCACTTCCTGCGCGCCCTCGGCCTCGTTGTGGCGGTGCACGCTGAGCCAGGCGTTCTTGTCGATGCCGTACGCGCGCAGCAGCGCCTGCGTGTGCCGGGTGTCCTCGCAGGCGATCGCGTCCACCAATTGCAGGACGTGCAGCGCGCGCAGCGTGATGTCCGCGAGGTTGCCGATGGGCGTGGCGAGCATGTACAGGGTACCCTGCGGGTACTGCTGGGCCGCCGCCGCGTCGCGCGACGCGGCCAGCGCGGAGGCAAAGGAAGCGCTCAATCGGTCTCCTTCGAAAGGGCGGGGGTGAGCACCAAGGAACAAGGCGATGCGGCGGAAGACCGGGCCCTGGCGCATTTGCGCGCGCGCGGGCTGGCTCTGCTGGAGCGCAATTATCGGACGCCCGGGCGCGGGGGCGGCGAGATCGACCTGGTGATGCGCGACCGCGACGGCACGCTGGTGTTCGTGGAGGTGCGCAAGCGCGCCGGCCGCAGCTTCGGCGGCGCCGCCGCCAGCATCGGCTGGCAGAAGAGGCGGCGCATCGTGTTCGCCGCGCGCCACTACCTGATGAGGCTGCCCTCGCCGCCGCCCTGCCGGTTCGACGTCATCAGCATGGAAGGCGGCGGCATCCAGTGGATGCGCGCCGCCTTCGATGCCGGCTGAGGCTCGCCCGCAGGCGCAGCCCCAGCACGAACGCACGCGAGTGCTTAGCCGCGGTCGGCCTTGGGAGCCATCACGGGCTCGGCCGGGGCCGGAGCCGGGGCGGCGCCCATGGCCTGGCGCTCTTCCACGATCACGGGAGCGGGAGCCTCGGCCACGACGGGGGCCGGCTCCGCCACGGCCACGGGAGCGGTGATGATCTGGGCCGTCTGGACCTGGTCGATCAGGCCGGGAACGCCGGTCTCACCCATGGAGGTCATGTGCGAGCTCTGCTGGCCAGCGCCCAGCGCGTGGTTGGTCACGAAGGGGTTCGGCGGGACGCCTTGGGCCACGGCAACACCGATCACGGCGACAGCGGACACACCGGCAACCAGACCGGCAATTTTTTTCAGAACAGCCATTGCAACTTCTCCTAGAACTTGATTTGTGGAACTTGAAACCTGCAGGCATCTAAGCCAGCAACGCAAGAATAGTGAGCCGCAACTTGCGCGGGGTCAGTTCCATGCGGGACCTCGTGTCGGGTCACGTCGTGGCCCGCGTCGGCCATTCGTTCCCGCAGCCGTGCGATACGGACTACAGGCGCGGCAATGCGCGAAACATTGGGACAAACCGGGTAACACCATGTTCACGCGTGCGCCACGGGACAGACATTTTTCACGGGCCTGCACGGCGGTATCATGGGAGGCCATGCTCGAGCAACGCATACAGCAGAACTTCATCGACAGCGCGGACCTGAAGTACCAGTCCGCGCAGACCCTCAGCAAGCCGATCGCGCAGGCGGTGCAGGCCATCCTCGCGTGCGTCACCAGCGGCGGCAAGGTGCTCGCCTGCGGCAACGGCGGTTCCGCCGCCGACGCCCAGCACTTCTCCGCCGAGTTCGTGGGCCGCTTCGAACGCGAGCGGCCGGAGCTCGGCGCCATCGCGCTGACCACCGACAGCTCCATCCTCACGGCGATCGCCAACGACTACGACTACAACCGCATCTTCTCCAAGCAGGTGCGCGCGCTGGGGCAGGCGGGCGACGTGCTGCTGGCCCTTTCCACCAGCGGCAACTCCGCCAACGTGCTGGCCGCCATCGAGGCCGCGCACGAGCGCGAGATGACGGTGGTGGCGCTCACCGGGCGCGGCGGCGGCAAGATGGCCGGCGTGCTGCGCGAGACCGACGTGCACATCTGCGTGCCGCACGAGCGCACCGCGCGCATCCAGGAAGTGCACATCCTCGTGCTGCATTGCATCTGCGACGGCGTCGACGCGCAGCTTCTCGGCGACCAGGACCAACCGACATGACCCGCAAAGCCCTTTCCTCGCTGCCCGCCGCCTCGCTCGCGGCCGCCCTGCTCGCCACCACGCTGGCCGGCTGCGCGCCCCTGCTCGTGGGTGGCGCCGCGGTCGGCACCGCGCTGATGGTGTCGGACCGCCGCAGCTCCGGCGCCCAGATCGACGACGAGACCATCGAGCTGCGCGCCGGCGCGCGCCTGCGCGAGGCCGTCGGCGAACGCGCCCACATCAACATCACCAGCTACAACCGGCAGGTGCTGCTGACCGGCGAGGCGCCGACCGAGGCGATCCGCCAGCAGGCCGAGCAGGTGGTCGCGCGCATCGACAACGTGCGCGGCATCGTCAACGAGATCGCGGTGATGACGCCCACCACGCTGCCGCAGCGATCGGCCGACGTGCTGATCACCGGCCGCGTGCGCGCCTCCTTCGTGGATGCCGCGGACCTGCACGCCAACGCCTTCAAGGTGGTGACCGAGCGCGGCAGCGTGTTCCTGATGGGGCGCGTGACGCAGCGCGAAGCCGAGCGCGCCACCAACATCGCGCGCCAGATCAACGGCGTGCAGCGCGTGGTGCGCATCTTCGAGGTGATGACCCCGGAGGAGCTGCGTGCCGCCGGCGTGAACGTGCCCGCGGGACCGGCGACGCCGGCGAGCGTGGCGCCCGCCAGCACCGTGGCGCCGACCCCGACCGCGCCCGCCGCTG
>JALHLO010000375.1 GCA_022844525.1 Ramlibacter sp. | reverse complement strand
GAGTCAAACCGGCGCGAAGCGTCCGCGTTCAACCCTTCTTGACTTCCTTGACTTCCGCGTCCACGACGTTGTCGTCGTTGGCCGGCTTGGAAGACGCACCCGCCGCGGCCTCGGGGCCCGCTCCGGCCTGCGCACCGGCGCCGGCGGCCTGCTGCGCCTCGTACATCTTCTCGCCCAGCTTCTGGCTGGCGGTCATCAGCGCGTTGGTCCTGGCCTCGATCGCGTCCTTGTCCTCGGACTTGAGCGTCTCTTCCAGTTCCTTCGCCGCCGCCTCGATCTTGTCCTTCTCGGAAGCGTCGATCTTGTCGCCGTACTCGGTCAGGCTCTTGCGCACGCTGTGCACCATCGCCTCGCCCTGGTTGCGGGCCTGCACGAGTTCGAGCTTCTTCTTGTCCTCGGCGGCGTTGACCTCGGCGTCCTTCACCATCTTCTCGATCTCGGCCTCGGACAGGCCCGAGTTCGCCTTGATGGTGATCTTGTTTTCCTTGCCGGTGCCCTTGTCCTTGGCGCCCACGTGCAGGATGCCGTTGGCGTCGATGTCGAAGCTCACCTCGATCTGCGGCAGGCCGCGCGGCGCCGGCGGGATGCCTTCCAGGTTGAACTCGCCCAGCAGCTTGTTGCCGGTGGCGATGTCCCGCTCGCCCTGGTAGACCTTGATCGTCACGGCCGGCTGGTTGTCGTCGGCGGTGGAGAAGGTCTGCGCGAACTTGGTCGGGATCGTCGTGTTCTTCTTGATCATCTTCGTCATCACGCCGCCCAGGGTCTCGATGCCCAGGGACAGCGGGGTGACGTCGAGCAGCAGCACGTCCTTGCGCTCGCCCGAGAGCACCTGGCCCTGGATGGCGGCGCCGACGGCCACGGCCTCGTCGGGGTTCACGTCCTTGCGCGGCTCCTTGCCGAAGAACTCCTTGACCTTCTCCTGCACCTTCGGCATGCGTGTCATGCCGCCGACGAGGATCACGTCCTGGATGTCGTTGACCGACACGCCGGCGTCCTTGATGGCGATCTTGCACGGCTCGATGGTGCGGGCGATCAGTTCGTCGACCAGCGCTTCGAGCTTGGCGCGCGTGAGCTTGATGTTCAGGTGCTTCGGACCGGAGGCATCGGCCGTGATGTACGGCAGGTTGATGTCGGTCTGCGTGCTGTTCGACAGCTCGATCTTCGCCTTCTCGGCGGCTTCCTTCAGGCGCTGCAGCGCGAGCACGTCCTTCGACAGGTCGACGGCCTGTTCCTTCCGGAACTCGGTGACGATGTAGTCGATGATGCGCTGGTCGAAGTCCTCGCCGCCCAGGAAGGTGTCGCCGTTGGTGGACAGCACTTCGAACTGCTTCTCGCCCTCGACGTCGGCGATCTCGATGATCGAGATGTCGAAGGTACCGCCGCCCAGGTCGTACACGGCCAGCTTGCGGTCGCCCTTGCCGTGCTTGTCCAGGCCGAAGGCCAGGGCCGCGGCGGTGGGCTCGTTGATGATGCGCTTGACGTCGAGGCCGGCGATGCGGCCGGCGTCCTTGGTGGCCTGCCGCTGCGAGTCGTTGAAGTACGCCGGCACCGTGATCACGGCTTCCGTGACTTCCTCGCCGAGATAGTCCTCGGCGGTCTTCTTCATCTTGCGCAGGATTTCGGCGGAGACCTGCTGCGGCGCGAGCTTCTTGCCGCGCACTTCGATCCAGGCGTCGCCGTTGTCGGCGGGCACGATCTTGTAGGGCATCAGCTCGATGTCCTTCTGCACTTCCTTCTCGGTGAACTTGCGGCCGATCAGGCGCTTCACCGCGTACAGCGTGTTCTTCGGGTTGGTGACGGCCTGGCGCTTGGCGGAAGCGCCGACGAGGATTTCGCCGTCCTCCTGGTACGCGACGATCGAAGGCGTGGTGCGCGCGCCTTCCGAGTTCTCGATGACCTTGACGTTGTTGCCTTCCATGATGGCAACGCACGAGTTGGTCGTGCCCAGGTCGATGCCGATGATCTTTGCCATTTCTTCTCTCCTAGATCTCTCTAAATCTGTGGGCCCCGTGGGGCTGTGAACCAGTCTGTGCGGTACTTGTGGATAACTGTTACGGATTCAAGGCCGCGCCAGCTTTCACTTCGGCGCCGTGACCGTGACCAGGGCGGGGCGCAGGATGCGGTCCGAAATGGAGTAGCCCTTCTGCAGGACGGTCACCACGGTGTTGGCTTCCTGGTCGGCCGGGACGACGGAGATGGCCTGGTGCTGGTGGGGGTCGAACTTCGTGCCGGCGGCCGGGTTGATCTCGAGCACCTTGTTGCGCTCCAGCGCGGCCTTCAGCTGGCGCAGCGTCGCCTCGGCGCCGGCGCGGATCTGCTCCACCGTCTGGTCCTGGTGGTGCAGGCCGGCTTCCAGGCTGTCGCACACGGGCAGCAGGTGCTCGGCGAAGCTTTCCAGGGCGTACTTGCGCGCCTTGGAAACCTCTTCCTCGGAGCGGCGGCGCACGTTCTGCATCTCGGCCTGCGCGCGCACGAACTGGTCCATGAGCTCGGCGTTCCGGGCGCTGAGGGAGGCCACCTGGGCCTGCCAGTCCTGCGGGGAGGGCTGGCCGTCGTTGGCGGCGGGATCCTGGGCCGCAGCCGCGTCCTGCGGCTGTTCGCTTTCGGTTTGGACGTCGTTGGACATGGGAGGGATTCGTGTAGAAGCGTCGGTCGCGGAGGAGCTTGGGGCGGGGAAGCCCTTTTCAAGGCGAGGGGCTTGGGAAAACGGTGGGTGGGCGGGGTTTGTCGCGGTGCGGCGGGGGGC
>JALHLO010000374.1 GCA_022844525.1 Ramlibacter sp. | reverse complement strand
CGCGACGCGGCCCGCGCCTCGCACTGGGCGCAACGCACCGCCGCCTTCCACGGCATCGTCACCTGGTCGCCGACCATCGACCCGGAGCGCCTGAAGCTGCTGTCGCAGGAGATCGTGCTGGAGCAGGGCGCGCGGCTGGCGTTCCACGCTTGGGCAGCTCTGCCCCTCATGGAGGACGGCGCGGTGCGCGGCGCCATTTTCGAGGGCAAGGGCGGCCGCCAGGCCATCCGCGCCAGGGTGGTGGTGGACGCCACAGGTGACGGCGACCTGTTCGCCCGCGGCGGGGCCGCGTTCGAGTCGGACATCGAATCGAACGACATCCACCATTGCATGAACACCGCGTGGCTGTTCGGCGGCGTGGACATGGCGCGCTGGATCGCGTTCCGCACCGGCCAGCCCGAGCAGTTCGCGCAGTTCATGGCGCGCGGTCGCGAAGAACTGGGCGCCTTCGAACGGCCGTTCGTGTCCTGGCGCAACGACGTCGCCCTGTACATGGGGCCGCGCCAGTCGGGGTTCTCGGCCCTGGACGTGGACGACCAGACCGAGGTGGAGGTTCGCTCGCACCGGCTGATGGGTACGCACCTAGACTTCTACCGCGCGCACGCGCCGGGCTTCGAGAACGCGTACCTGATGCTCTCGGCGCCGCAGCTGGGCGTGCGCCACTCGCGCCGGCTGGTGGGCGTGAAGAAGATGCTGCGCGCGCACTGGCCCACGGCGCAGGTGTTCGACGACGAGATCGGCGTCACGCCGAGCGTCTCGCCCAAGTTTCCCAACATTTCCATCCCCTACGGCTGCCTGGTGCCGGAGAAGCTGGACGGCCTGCTGGCCTGCGGCCGCCACATTTCCTGCGACCCCAACAGCCACGGCTTCATGCGCGAGATCCCGCAATGCTGGATCACCGGCCAGGCGGCCGGCGCCGCCGCGGCCATTGCCGCCAATCGCGGCCGCGCGCCGCGCGCGGTGGAAATCGCTGAACTGCAGTCGGCGCTGCTCGGGCAGGGTGTGTTCCTGCGCGCACGGGCCGACGCGCAAGTGGGCAGCGTGGGACCCATCCCCACGGCCAAGGCCGTCTAGAATCCGCAGCTTCCGACGAAGTGGAGAATCCGATGTCCGCACGCACCGCACCCCCGTTCCGCGCCGACCACGTCGGCAGCTTCCTGCGCCCCAAGTACCTGCTGGAGGCGCGCGACAGGAAGGCGAAGGCTGAGATCAGCGCCGCCGAGCTGCGCAAGGTCGAGGACCAAGCGATCTCGGAGATCGTGAAGTTCCAGGAGGACGTCGGCCTCGAGGCGATCACCGACGGCGAGTTCCGCCGCACCTACTTCCACATCGACTTCCTGGAACAGCTGGGCGGGGTGAAGACCGACATCCCGGTGCTCATCAAGAAGCCCGACGGCACCGAGGAGCTGGCGCCCCCGGTGATCCGCGTCATCGACAAGGTGCGCCACGCCAAGGACATCCAGCTGGCCGACCTGCAGTACCTGAAGTCCTGCACCAAGCGCACCGCCAAGGTCACCATCCCCTCGCCCACGATGCTGCATTTCCGGGGCGGCCGCGCCGGCATCGACCGGAAGGCCTACCCGGAGCTGGAGCCCGATTTCTACGAGGACGTGGCGAAGGCCTACGGCGACGAGCTGGCCTCCCTCTCCAAGGCGGGCTGCAACTACGTGCAGATGGACGATACCAACCTCGCCTACCTCTGCGACGACAAGATGCGCGCAGCGGCGCAGGCCCGCGGCGACGATCCGAACGAGCTGCCGCACCGCTACGCCAAGTTCGTCAACCGCGTCGCGGCGAAGAAGCCCGCCGGCATGACCCTCGCCGTCCACCTGTGCCGCGGCAACTTCCAGAGCACCTGGGCGGCGCAGGGCGGCTACGAGCCGGTGGCCGAGGCGTTGCTGTCGGAAATGAACGTGGACGCGTATTTCCTGGAGTACGACGACGCCCGCTCGGGGGACTTCAAGCCGCTGCGCTTCCTGCCCAAGGGCAAGATCGTGGTGCTCGGGCTGGTGACGACCAAGCTGGGCGAGCTGGAGAAGAAGGATGACCTCAAGCGCCGCATCGACGAGGCGGCGAAGTACGCGCCGCTGGAGCAGCTGGCGATCAGCCCGCAGTGCGGCTTCTCCAGCACGGTGCACGGCAACAAGATCGCGGTCGAGGCCCAGCGCGCCAAGCTGCGCCTGGTGATCGAGACCGCCGAGGAAGTCTGGGGCGGAAAGTAGCCATGCGGACGCAGGTCGGCATCATCGGTGCCGGCCCCGCGGGGCTGATGCTCGCCCACCTGCTGCGGCTCGCGGGCATCGAGTCCGTGGTGCTGGAGAGCCGCAGCCGCAAGGACATCGAGGAGACCATCCGCGCAGGTGTCCTCGAGCAGGGCACGGTGGACCTGATGGTCCAGGCGGGCGTCGGCGAGCGCTTGAAGCGCGAGGGCTTCTTCCACGAAGGCATCATCCTGCGCTTCGACGGTCGCGATGAGCGCATCGATTTCCCCGCGCTCACCGATGGTAAGAAGGTCACCGTCTACGCGCAGCACGAGGTCATCAAGGACCTGGTGAAGGCGCGCCTGGATTCGTCCGGCCCGCTGCTGTTCGAGGTCAAGGACGTGAGCGTCTACGACCTCGCCACGGACCAGCCTAAGATCCGATACCGCCACGGCGACGAGGTGCACGAGCTGCAGTGCGACTTCATCGCCGGCTGCGACGGCACCCAGGGCATTTCCCGGCGCGCCATCCCGCACGGCGTGCTCACCGTGTTCGAGAAGATC
>JALHLO010000373.1 GCA_022844525.1 Ramlibacter sp. | reverse complement strand
GCTTCAGCTTCACCGCGCGGATGGTCTCCAGCGCGTTCTTGCCCGAGCGCATCACGATCACGCCGCCCACGGCTTCGCCCTGGCCGTCGAGTTCGCCGATGCCGCGGCGCATCTCCGGCCCCACCTGCACCCGCGCGACGTCGCCCAGGCGCACCGACACGCCGCGGTCGGTGGTGCTCAGCGGGATGGCGCGGAAGTCGTCCAGCGTCTGCAGGTAGCCGGAGGCGCGCACCATGTACTCGGCCTCGCCCATCTCCAGCACCGATCCGCCGGTCTCCTGGTTGGCGCGCCGCACGGCCTCCATCACGCGCGTGAGCGGGATGCCGTAGGCCGCGAGCTTCTCCGGGTCGGCCACCACCTGGTACTGGCGCACCATGCCGCCGATGGTGGCGACCTCCGCCACGGCGGGAACGGTCTTGAGCTCGAAGCGCAGGAACCAGTCCTGCAGCGCGCGCAGCTGGGCGATGTCCATGCGGCCGCTGCGGTCCACCAGTGCGTACTGGAAGATCCAGCCGACGCCGGTCGCGTCCGGCCCGATCGCGGAGCGCGCGCCGGCCGGCAGGCGCCCTTGCGCCTGGTTCAGGTACTCCAGCACGCGCGAGCGCGCCCAGTAGAGATCGGTGCCGTCCTCGAACAGCACGTAGACGAAGCTGTCGCCGAAGAAGGAGTAGCCGCGCACCGTCTTGGCGCCCGGCACCGACAGCATGGTGGTGGTGAGCGGGTAGTCACCTGGTTCTCCACGATGCGCGGCGCCTGTCCCGGCCACGTCGTGCGGATGATCACCTGCACGTCCGAGAGATCCGGCAGGGCGTCGAGCGGCGTGCGCAGCATGGACACGATGCCGCCGGCGGCCAGGACCAGCGTGGCGAGCAGCACCAGGAAGCGGTTGGCGATGGACCAGTGGATCAGGCGCGCGATCACGGCTTGCCCTTCGCCGCCGGCGCGGTGCGCCTGAGGGCCGTGACTTCCGCCTCGCCGGGCGCCGGCACGCGGAACTCCACGTCCACCGGGTCGCCGGCCGCGAGGCCGGGCGGAAGTCTCAGGCCGGGGGCCAATCGGAACTCCATCGTCATCGCGGGCCACTTCAGCGCCGGGATCTCCGGATGGCTGAGCGTGATCGCCTCCTTCTCGATGTCCTCCACCTTCGCCGGGGTGCGATGCGAAACCGTCGCGGCGGCCGCCGGCGTCGCGGCATTGAGGCGCGCCTCCAGGCCGCGCAGGCTGGCTTCCGAGTCGATCAGGAACTGCGAGGAGACCACGACCTTCTGCCCGGCCCGCAGGCCGCTCCTGACCTCGACCTGCCCGCCGCTTTCGGCGCCGGTCTCGACCACCACCGCGCGGAAGCGCCCGTCGTCCTCCGCCAGCATGGCCACCGTGCGGCGGCCGGTGCGGATCAGCGCCTCGGCCGGCACCAGAAGGCTGGGCCGGGGGTCGGCATCGCTGAAGTGCATCTGCACGAACATGCCCGGCACCAGCCGCCCGCCCTTGTTGGCCAGTTCCATGCGCGCCTTGATCGTGCGCGTGCCGCTGGCCACTTCCGGCAGCAGGGCCTGCACGCGGCCTTCGAACACCTCGCCGGGCACCGCCGGCGTGGTCGCCCGCACGCGCACGCCGGGGCGCACCTGCGCCGCCTGGCTTTCCGGCACTTCCGCCTGCGCCCACACCGTGCCCAGGCCGTTGATGCGGAACAGGGTGGTGCCGGGCATCACGGCCATGCCTTCGCGCGCGGCCACCTCGGTGACGACGCCGGAGATCGGCGCGGCCAGGGTGATGCGCGCCTGCACGCGGCCGGTGGACTCCACCTGCTGGATCTGCTCCAGGCTCATGCCGGCCTGGCGCATGCGCGCGCGCGCCGCCTCGCGCAGGGCGCCGAGCTCCACGCCCTGCATGCGGCGCACGGCCAGGAATTCCTCCTGCGCCGCCACCCAGTCGGGCACGTACAGCTCGGCCAGCGGCTGGCCCTTGCGCACCGCATCGAGGTTGGCGCGCACGAACAGGCGCTCGACGAAGGCCGATGCGCGCGCCTGCACCACCACCTGGTCGCGCTCGTTCCAGCCTATGCTGCCCGAGGCGACCACCTGCTGCGCCAGCCGCCCCTCGGCCACCGTCGCCGTGCGCACGCCGAGGCTTTGCTGCATGCGCGGGCTGACGCCCACGCTGCCCGTGTCGGCGCCCTCGCTGCCGGCGTACACCGGCGCCAGCATCATGTCCATGAAGGGCGACTTGCCGGGCGCCTCGAAGCGCGTGCCGGGCTTCATCGGGTCCTGGTAGTAGAGGACCTTGCGGCCGGTGACCGGATCGACGCTGCCGGCGCGGATGCCCTCGCGCAGATGGCGGCGCGTGGCTTCCTCGTTCTGTGCGGCGGTCCAGGTGGAAGGATCCGAGACGGCGGCGGGCGCGGCGCCACCGGCCTGCGCCGGCGGATGCTGCCCCTGCTGCACGCCCAGGCGGTACAGGCCGTAGCCGGCGAGGGCCAGTGCCGCGGCGGCGGCAGCGGCGAGGAGCTTGCGTTGCGTGCTGTTCATGGCCGGGTTCCTTCCTTGTCCGCCGCGGCGGCGTCGCCCAGCAGGTAGTCGAGCTGCAGCTGCGCGCGGGCGGCGTCGCGCTCCAGCCGCAGGCGTTCCAGGTGGGTTTCGAGGTAGGCGCGGCGCGCCTCCAGCACGCCGGCGAGCATGCCGCCGCCGCGATACGAGGCCAGCGCCGCCTGCACGCGGTCGGCGGCGAGCGGCAGCAGCCGGCTGTCGTGCAGCTGCAGGCGGTTGCGCGCGGC
>JALHLO010000372.1 GCA_022844525.1 Ramlibacter sp. | reverse complement strand
GCGCAGCTGCACGCGCCGCAGGCCGGCAGCCAGGGCGCGATCCAGGCGGGCGAGGAAAGCCTCGGGCTCAACGGTTTCCGGACTCACCAGGTAGCGGGTGGGCGCCGTCAGCGCCGCCACCACCGGGCGGTCGGCGGGCGGCATCGGATAGCTGGACAGTTTTTCCAGCGGCGCCCAGGCCAGCGCCTGGCGCTCGCGGCCGCGGGGCGTGCCGTCGAAGGCGTGCACGGTGTGCACGTCCAGCACGATGCGCTTTCCGGGATAGGCCTGCGGGACGCTGATCAGCGGTTCGGCGGACAGCACCCGGATGCCCAGCTCCTCGTCCAGCTCGCGATCGAGGGCCTGGAGCGCGGTTTCACCGGCTTCCACCTTGCCACCCGGGAATTCCCAGGCGCCGGCCAGGTCGCGGCCGGCGGTGCGGCGGGCCAGCAGGATGCGGCCGCGGGCGTCGCGGAGAACCGCGGCGACCACGTGCACGGCGCGATCAGGCCGGGCGTCGGGCATCCGTACGCCGCGCGTGCACCGGGCCGCCCTGCGCCACGCCAGCCTTGGTCAGTCCAGGCGGCCGTGGCACTGCTTGTACTTCTTGCCGCTGCCGCAGGGGCAGGGATCGTTGCGGCCGACCTTGGGTTCGTCGCGGGTGGCCGGCGTGGACAGCACGCCCATGCCCTGGGCGGCGAGCGCCTGGGCCTGCGCGGCTTCCTCGTCGGCGCCGTAGCCGCCGGTCTCGGGATGCTGGAACTGCATCTTGCGGGTCTGGGCCTCGAGCTTCTGGCGCTCGGCGGCTTCCATCTCGGCCACTTCCTCTTCGCTGCGGATGCGCACGCGCGCCAGCAGCGACGTGACTTCCTGCTTCACCTTGGCCAGCATCTCGCCGAACAGCTCGAAGCTTTCGCGCTTGTACTCCTGCTTGGGCTGCTTCTGGGCGTAGCCGCGCAGGTGGATGCCCTGGCGCAGGTAGTCCATGCGCGCCAGGTGTTCCTTCCAGTTCTGGTCGAGCACGTTGAGCATCAGGTGCTTCTCGAGGTGGCGCATCATCTCCGGGCCCAGCTGCTCCTGCTTGTCGGCGAAGAGCTTGGCGAAGGCGGCGTCGGCCAGCTCGAGGATGCCGTCGGCGTCGATGGCTTCCTTGGCGTTGGCCGTGCCCTGCAGGTCCACCACCACGCCGAACTCGTCGGCCAGCGCGCGCTCCAGGCCCGGCAGGTCCCACTGTTCGTCGATCGATTCGGCCGGCACGTAGCGGCGCACGGTTTCGGCCAGCACGTCCTCGCGGATGGCCTGGATGGATTCTTCCACCGACTCGGACTCCAGCAGTTCGTTGCGCTGCTGGTAGATCACCTTGCGCTGGTCGTTGGCGACGTCGTCGAAGTCGAGCAGGTTCTTTCGGATGTCGAAGTTGTGCGACTCGACCTTGCGCTGCGCGTTCTGGATCTGCTTGGTCACCAGGCCGGATTCGATGACGTCGTTTTCCTTCATGCCCATGCCGCGCATGGCCTTCTGCACCCAGTCGGCGGCGAAGATGCGCATCAGGTTGTCGTCCAGCGACAGGTAGAAGCGCGACGAGCCCGGGTCGCCCTGGCGGCCGGCGCGTCCGCGCAGCTGGTTGTCGATGCGGCGGCTTTCGTGGCGTTCGGTGCCGATGATGTGCAGGCCGCCCAGGGCCAGCACTTCGTCGTGGCGCTTCTGCCACTCGGCCTTCAGGCGGGCCTCGTCGAGCGGCGAGCGCTCTTCGCCCAGCTTGGCCAGCTCGGACTCGAGCGAGCCGCCGAGCACGATGTCGGTGCCTCGGCCGGCCATGTTGGTGGCGATGGTGACGGCCTTGGGCTTGCCGGCGTCGGCGACGATCTGCGCCTCGCGCTCATGCTGCTTGGCGTTGAGCACTTCGTGCGGGATGCCGGACAGCTTGAGCTGCTTGGACAGCAGCTCGGAGGTCTCGATGGACGTGGTGCCGACGAGCACCGGCTGGCCGCGGCCGTAGCAGTCCTTGATGTCCTCGATCACCGCGTCGTACTTGGCCGGGCGGGCCAGGTAGACCAGGTCGGGGTAGTCCTTGCGCACCATCGGGCGGTGGGTGGGGATCACCGCCACCTCCAGGCCGTAGATGCTCTGGAACTCGAACGCCTCGGTGTCGGCCGTGCCGGTCATGCCGGCCAGCTTGGCGTACATGCGGAAGTAGTTCTGGAAGGTGATCGAGGCCAGCGTCTGGTTCTCGCGCTGGATCGGCACGCCTTCCTTGGCCTCCACGGCCTGGTGCAGGCCATCGGACCAGCGGCGGCCGGCCAGGGTGCGGCCGGTGAACTCGTCCACGATGATGACTTCGCCGTCGCGGACGATGTAGTCCACGTCGCGCTGGAACAGCGCGTGCGCGCGCAGCGCGGCGTTGAGGTGGTGCACCACCGCCAGGTTGTTGCCCGAGTAAAGGCTGTCGCCTTCGCTGAGGATGCCGGCCTCGAGCAGCAGCTGCTCGGCGTGGCCCATGCCCTGCTCGGAGAGGTGGGCGGCCTTGCCCTTCTCGTCCACCCAGTAGTCGCCCTCGCCGTCTTCCTTTTCCTGCTTGATCAGCTTGGGGACGATGCGGTTGGTCTTGACGTACAGCTCGGGGGAATCGTCAGCGGGGCCGGAGATGATCAGCGGGGTGCGGGCTTCGTCGATCAGGATCGAGTCCACTTCGTCCACGATGGCGAAGAACAGGCCGCGCTGGAAGCGGTCGTCCTTGGACAGCGCCATGTTGTCGCGCAGGTAGTCGAAGCCGTATTCGTTGTTGGTGCCGTAGGTGATGTCGGCGGCGTAGGCGCCCTTCTTGTCCGA
>JALHLO010000371.1 GCA_022844525.1 Ramlibacter sp. | reverse complement strand
CGGCGGCGGCTCCAATGCCATGGGCATCTTCTACCCGTATATCAAGGACGAGAACGTGCGCCTGATCGGCGTCGAGGCGGCCGGCGAGGGCCTCGCCACCGGCCGCCATGCGGCCTCGCTCAGCGCCGGCACGCCTGGCGTGCTGCACGGCAACCGGACCTACCTGCTGCAGGACGCCAACGGCCAGATCACCGAGACGCATTCGGTGTCCGCGGGCCTCGACTACCCGGGCGTCGGCCCGGAGCACGCCTGGCTGAAGGACCAGCACCGCGCCGAGTACGTCAGCATCACCGACGACGAGGCGCTCAAGGGCTTCAGCGACCTGTGCCGCCTGGAAGGCATCATCCCGGCGCTGGAATCTGCGCACGCGGTGGCCTACGCCGCGAAGATCGCGCCGTCGATGGCGAAGGACCAGGCGTTGTTGGTGAATTTATCCGGGCGCGGCGACAAGGACATGCAGACCGTCGCCGACCGGATGGGCATCAAGCTCTGATGTCGCGCATCGCCGGGCGCTTCGCCGAACTCAAGGCCGCCGGGCGCAAGGCGCTCATTCCGTTCCTCACCGCCGGCGATCCGCTGCCCTCGAGCACGGTGCCGCTGCTGCACGCCATGGTGGAGGCGGGCAGCGACGTCCTCGAGATCGGCGTGCCGTTCTCCGATCCCATGGCCGACGGTCCGGCGATCCAGCGCTCCTCGGAGCGCGCGCTGAAGAACGGCGTCGGCCTCGCCGACGTGCTGATGATGGTCACCCAGTTCCGCCAGAGGGACGCGAAGACGCCCGTGGTGCTGATGGGCTACGCCAATCCGATCGAGGCCATGGGCGTGGAGAGGTTCGTCGCCGCGGCAAAGACGGCCGGCGTGGACGGCGTCATCGTGGTGGACTACCCGCCGGAGGAGTGCGGGCCCTTCGCCGACCTGTGCGGCCGGTCCGGCATCGACTGCATCTTCCTGCTGGCGCCGACCTCCACCGACGCGCGCATCCGCGAAGTGGCGCGTGCCGGCACCGGTTACCTGTACTACGTCTCCCTGAAGGGCGTCACCGGCGTCAAGTCGGCGGATGTGGCGGACATCGCGGCGCAGTTGCCGCGCCTTCGCGCCGCCTCCGACCTGCCCATCGGCGTGGGCTTCGGCATCAAGGATGCGGAGTCCGCGCGCGCCATCGCGCGGTTCGCCGACGCCGTGATCATCGGCACCCGGATCGTGCAGGAGATCGAGCGCGCGGGGCCGGACCTGGCGGCGGCCCGCGTCAAGGCGCTGCTCTCGCCGATCCGCGCCGCCCTCGACCAGCCCCCGGCCAAGGCCGCCTGAGGCCCTGAGCGGATGAGCACATGAGCTGGCTCCAGAAGCTGCTGCCGCCCAAGATCCAGCGCGGCACCGGGCCGAAGAAGACGGTCCCGGAGGGCCTCTGGACCAAGTGCCCGGCCTGCAGCGCGGTGCTCTACAGCACCGACCTGGAGAAGAACCAGAACGTGTGCCCGAAGTGCGGCGAGCACCAGCGCATCGGCGCGCGCGCGCGCCTGGATGCGCTGCTCGACCCGGAAGGCCGCTTCGAGATCGGCGCCGAGGTGCTGCCGGTCGACAGCCTGAAGTTCCGCGACTCCAAGAAGTACCCGGATCGCCTCGAGGAAGCCGAGCTGGCGACCGGGGAGACCGACGCCCTGATCGTGATGCAGGGCGCCATCAAGTCCCTCGGCGTCGTGGTCGCGGTTTTCGAATTCGAGTTCATGGGCGGATCCATGGGTTCGGTGGTGGGCGAGCGCTTCGTGCGCGGGGTGCGCCTCGCCATCGAGCAGAAATTGCCGTTCCTGTGCTTCACCGCCACCGGCGGCGCACGCATGCAGGAGGGGCTGCTGTCGCTCGCCCAGATGGCGAAGACCACGGCCTCGCTCACCGAGCTGGGCGCGCGGCGCCTGCCGTTCATTACCGTGCTCACCGACCCCACCATGGGCGGGGTCTCGGCCAGCTTCGCGATGCTGGGCGATGTCGTCATCGCCGAGCCCAAGGCGCTGATCGGCTTCGCCGGCCCGCGGGTCATCGAGCAGACCGTGCGCCAGAAGCTGCCAGAGGGCTTCCAGCGCGCCGAGTTCCTGCTGGAGAAGGGCGCCATCGACCTCATCGTGGACCGCCGGCAGATGCGCGACCGGCTGCACACGCTGCTGTCGATGCTGCTGCGGCGGGCGCCCGACCTGTCTTCCTGAGGTGCCCCCGGTCCCCCGCTCGCTCGACGACTGGCTGCAGTACGTCGAGCGCCAGCACCCGCAGGCCATCGCCCTCGGGCTGGAGCGCGTCGAGGCGGTCCGCGCCCGGATGGGCCTCGCCTTCGACTGCCCCGTCTTCACCGTCGGCGGCACGAACGGCAAGGGCTCGACCTGCGCCATGCTCGAGGCGATCCTGCGCGCCGCGGGATACCGGACCGGCCTGTACATGTCCCCGCACCTGCTGCGCTACAACGAACGGGTGCGCATCGCGGGCGCGGAGGCGGCCGACGAGGCGCTCGCCGGGGGTTTTGCCGCCGTGGAGGCTGCGCGCGGCGAAGTGCCGCTGACCTACTTTGAATTCGGCACCCTCGCGGCAGGCTGGCTGTTTGCGCGCGAGAAGCCAGACGCCCTGGTGCTGGAAGTGGGACTGGGCGGGCGGCTGGACGCGGTGAATGCGTTCGACGCCGACTGCGCGGTGCTCACGAGCATCGGCATCGACCACGTCGACTACCTCGGCGGCACGCGCGAGGCCATCGGGCGCGAGAAGGCGGGCATCTTCCGCGCCGGGCGGCCGGCGGTCGTGGCCGACCCGCAGCCGCCGCAGAGCGTGCTCGAGGCGGCC
>JALHLO010000370.1 GCA_022844525.1 Ramlibacter sp. | reverse complement strand
GCGGTGTTCGACCTGTCCGGCGGAAGATCCACTTACTGACCCGGAAGAAAAGGAAACGAATGAAACTCGTCCGCTATGGCAACCCCGGCAAGGAAAAGCCCGGCCTGATCGACGCCGACGGCAAGCTGCGCGACCTGAGCAGCGTGGTGCCGGACATCGGGCCCGAGCAACTCGGGCAGGTGGGGCTGGCACGCATCCGCAAGGCGAACCCGGCGAAGCTGCCGGCGGTGCGCGGCAATCCGCGCTTCGGCTGCCCGGTGGCGCACGTGCCCAAGTTCATCGCCATCGGCCTGAACTACTCGGACCATGCCGCCGAATCCAACATGCCGATCCCGGCCGAGCCGATCGTGTTCATGAAGGCCACCAGCTGCATCCAGGGCCCCAACGACCCGGTGATGCTGCCGCGCGGCTCGGTCAAGACCGACTGGGAGGTGGAGCTGGGCATCGTGATCGGCACCCGCGCGCGCTACGTGCCGACCACCCGGGCGCTGGCGCACGTGGCGGGCTACACGGTGGTCAACGACGTGAGCGAGCGCGAGTACCAGCTCGAGCGCGGCACGCAGTGGGACAAGGGCAAGGGCTGCGACACCTTCGGCCCGATCGGCCCCTGGCTGGTCACCGCCGACGAGATCCCCAACGTGCAGCGGCTGGCGATGTGGCTGGACGTGAACGGCCAGCGCATGCAGACGGGCAACACCCGCACCATGATCTTCAACTGCGCCAAGCTGGTGAGCTACTGCAGCCACTTCATGACGCTGGAACCCGGCGACGTGATCACCACCGGCACCCCTCCCGGCGTCGGCCTGGGCATGAAGCCGCCGAAGTACCTGAAGAAGGGCGACGTGATGACGCTGGGCATCGAGGGCCTGGGCGAGCAGCGGCAGCTGGTGGTGCCCTTCAAGGCGTGATTCCCTGACACGGCAGAGCCCGGGTGCTGCATACACTCGGGCAGATGCAAGAGCGCCCCCAACCCGCCTTCCTGGGCGGGGACTCCGCCATGGCCCGGCTGATGCGGGAGCACGACTGGTCGCGCACGGCGGTGGGCGCGCCGCAGGGCTGGCCGCAGTCCCTGCGGTCCGTGGTCCAGCTGATGCTGGGTTCCGGCTTCCCCATGTTCGTCGCCTGGGGGCCGGACCTGGAGATGCTCTACAACGACGGCTACGCGGAGATCCTCGGCCGCAAGCACCCCGCCAGCCTGGCCGCCCGCTTCGAGCAGGTCTGGTTCGACATCCTCGAGGACATCATGCCCTTCGTGCGGCGGGCGCTGCACGGCGAAACCTTCTTCATCGAGAACCTGCCGCTGCGCATGCAGCGCAAGGGCGAGGAGGAGGACACCTGGTTCACCTTCTCCTATTCGCCCGTGCTGGACGAGGCGGGCCGCATCGCCGGTTTCTACTGCGCCTGCGCCGAAACCACCGCCACCGTGCTGGCCGAGCGGCGCCATCGCCAGCAGCAGGAGCGGCTGCAGGAGATGTTCGCGCAGGCGCCCGGCTTCCTGGCGGTGCTGCGCGGGCCGAACCACGTGTTCGACGTGGTGAACCCGGGCTACTACCAGCTGGCCGGCCACCGGCCCCTGCTCGGCCGCGAGGTGCGCGAGGCCTTGCCGGAAGTGATCGCGCAAGGCTACCTGGAGCTGCTGGACCGCGTGTACGGCACCGGCCGGGCCTACGTGGGCCGGCGCGAGCAGGTGACCCTGAACCGGGAGCCGGGCGGCGAGGCCTCGGAAGCGGTGGTGGACTTCGTCTACCACCCGCTGCGCGATCGCGACGGGCAGGTCGAGGGCATCTTCGTCTACGGCCACGAGGTCACGGAGCAGCACCATGCCCAGCAGGCGCTGCTCGCCTTCTCCAACAGCATCCCGGCCATCGCCTGGGAAGCATCGGCTTCCGGCAAGGTGCGGCGCTTCAACTCGCAGTGGGAGGCCTTCACCGGCCAGCCGGAAGCGCGCGCGCTGGTGCACGGCTGGGAGGAGGCGCTGCATCCCGAGGACGCTCCCCGCATGTGGCAGGCCTGGAGGGCCGCCCGGGCGAGCGGCCAGGAATGGCATGCGGAGCACCGGCTGCGGCGCGCCGACGGCAGCTGGAGCTGGTTCCTCACCCGGGCCGTGCCGCAGACCGACAGCGGCGGCCGCGTGCTGCGCTGGTTCGGCACCACCAGCGACATCGAGGAGGCGCGCCGCACCGCGCAGGCGCTGCAGGCGGCCGACCGGCAGAAGGACGAGTTCCTCGCCACGCTGGCGCACGAGCTGCGCAATCCGCTGGCGCCGATCCGCACCGCGGTGCACCTGCTGTCCATGCCGGGCGCGACCGAGTCGATCCGGGGGCGGGCGGTGGAGATCGTGGGCCGCCAGGTGTCCCACATGTCGCGGCTGCTCGACGACCTGATCGACGTCGCCCGCATCACGCAGCGCCGGCTGGTGCTCAAGCCGGAATGGGTGCGGGTGCAGGCCGTGGTCGACAGCGCGCTGGAGACGGCGATGCCGGCCGCGGAAGCCAGGCGGCACACGCTGGGCGCGCACGTGGACCAGCCGCAGCAGTGGGTGCACGCGGACCCGGTGCGGCTGGCGCAGGTGCTGTCCAACCTGCTGAACAACGCCTGCAAGTACACCGATCCCGGCGGCCGCATCCAGCTCGACGTGGCGGCGCAAGGGCCCAGCCTGCTCTTCACCGTCACCGACACCGGCATCGGCATGAGTGCCGAGGCGCTGCAGAACGTGTTCGCGATGTTCGCGCAGGAACAGTCGGCGCTGGACCGCTCCGAAGGCGGGCTGGGCATCGGCCTGGCGCTGGCCAAGGGGCTGGTCGAACTGCACGGCGGCACGA
>JALHLO010000369.1:1196-2828 GCA_022844525.1 Ramlibacter sp. | reverse complement strand
GCCTTGGCCTTGCCTTCGCCCGCTTCCTCCAGGGCCTTGAGGGCGGCGACGACGACGAAGTGGCGGTTGACCTCGAAGAAGTAGCGCAGCTTCGCGCGCGAGTCGGAGCGGCCGAAGCCGTCCGTCCCGAGCACGCGGCAGGCGCGGCCCTTGGGCAGGAACGGGCGCACCTGGTCGGCGAACACCTTCATGTAGTCGGTGGCCGCGACCACGGGGCCGGGGTGCTTCTCGAGGCACTGCGCGATCCAGGGCACGCGCGGCTTGGATTCCGGGTGGAGCAGGTTCCAGCGGTCGGCGGCGAGGCCGTCGCGGCGCAGTTCGTTGAAGCTGGTGGCGCTCCAGACATCCGCCGCGACGTCCCAGTCCTTCTCCAGCAGTTCGGCGGCCGCCTCGACCTCGCGCAGGATGGTGCCGCTGCCCATGAGCTGCACGCGCGCCTTCGACTTGGACTTCGACGGGCGCAGCAGGTACATCCCCTTCAGTATTCCTTCCTCCGAGCCCGCCGGCAGCGCCGGGTGCTCGTAGTTCTCGTTCATCAGGGTGATGTAGTAGTACACGTCCTCCTGGTTGGTGACCATGCGGCGCAGGCCGTCCTGGATGATCACCGCCAGCTCATGGCCGTAGGTCGGATCGTAGGAGACGCAGTTCGGGATCACCGAGGCGAGCACCTGCGAGTGGCCGTCCTCGTGCTGCAGGCCCTCGCCGTTGAGCGTGGTGCGGCCGGCGGTGGCGCCGAGCAGGAAGCCGCGCGCGCGCTGGTCCGCCGCCGCCCAGGCGAGGTCGCCGATGCGCTGCATGCCGAACATCGAATAGAAGATGTAGAACGGGATCGTGACCTGGTTGGAATGGCTGTACGAGGTCGCCGCCGCGATCCACGAGCACATCGCGCCCGCCTCGTTGATGCCTTCCTCGAGGATCTGGCCCTGCTTGTCCTCGCGGTAGTACATCACCTGGTCCTTGTCCACCGGCTCGTACTTCTGTCCTTCGGGCGCGAAGATGCCCAGCTGGCGGAACATGCCCTCCATGCCGAAGGTGCGCGCCTCGTCCGGGACGATGGGGACGATGCGCTTGCCCAGCTCCTTGTCGCGCACCAGCGCGGTCAGGATGCGGACGAACGCCATGGTGGTGGAGATCTCGCGCCCTTCGCCCGAGCCCTTCAGCACCTGGTCGAAGGCCGCGAGCGGCGGCACCGCGGGCGTGACCTCCGCCTTCGGCCGGCGCTGCGGGTAGTAGCCGCCCAGCGCCTTCCTGTGCTCCTGCAGGTACTTCATCTCGGGCGAATCCGCGGGCGGGATGTAGAACGGCAGGCTCTCCAGCTGGTCGTCCGGGATTGGCACGTTGAAGCGGTCGCGCATCTCGCGGATGGTCGCCAGATCCACCTTCTTCAGCTGGTGGGTCGGGTTCTTCGCCTGCCCCTGCTTGCCCAGGCCGTAGCCCTTGATGGTCTTGGCGAGGATCACCGTGGGCTGGCCCTTGTGCTTCACCGCCGCGGCGTAGGCGGCGTAGATCTTGTGCGGATCGTGGCCGCCGCGGTTCAGGCGCCAGATGTCCTCGTCGGTCATGCGCGAGACCATCTCCAGCACCTTGGGGTCCTTGCCGAAGAAGTTCTTGCGCACGAAGGCGCCGTCGTTG
>JALHLO010000369.1:0-1186 GCA_022844525.1 Ramlibacter sp. | reverse complement strand
TGGCCTTGAAGTTCTGGTACTCGCCGTCGACGGTGTCCTCCATGATCTTGCGCAGGCGGCCTTCCTTGTCGCGCGCCAGCAGCGCGTCCCAGTAGCCGCCCCAGATGAGCTTGATCACGTTCCAGCCCGAGCCGCGGAACTCGCCCTCGAGTTCCTGGATGATCTTGCCGTTGCCGCGCACCGGGCCGTCCAGGCGCTGCAGGTTGCAGTTGACGATGAAGATCAGGTTGTCCAGCTTCTCGCGCGCCGCCATGCCGATGGCGCCCAGCGATTCGGGCTCGTCCATCTCGCCGTCGCCGCAGAACACCCACACCTTGCGGTTCTCGGTGTTCGCGTGGCCTCGCGCCTGCAGGTACTTGAGGTAGCGCGCCATGTAGATGGCCTGGATCGGCCCCAGGCCCATGGACACGGTGGGGAACTGCCAGAAATCCGGCATCAGCCAGGGATGCGGGTAGGACGACACGCCCTTGCCGTCCACCTCGCGGCGGAAGTTGAGCAGCTGGTCTTCGCTCATGCGGCCTTCGAGCAGCGCGCGCGCGTAGACCCCCGGCGAGGAGTGGCCCTGGAAGTAGACCAGGTCTCCGCCGTGGCCGCCTGCATTTGGATCCCCCGAGGGCGCGTGCCAGAAATGGTTCTGGCCGATGCCGAACAGCGTGCCCACCGAGGCGAAGCTGGCGATGTGGCCGCCCAGCTCATCGTCGTTCTTGTTGGCGCGCGCCACCATCACCATCGCGTTCCAGCGGCAGAACGAGCGGATGCGCTCCTCGAGCGCCGCGTCGCCGGGCGAACGCTCCTCCATGTGCGCCGGGATGGTGTTCACGTAGGGCGTGTGCGGCGTGTAGGGCAGCGTGACGCCGGTGGTGCGGGCCTTCTCGGTCAGCTTCTCGATCAGGAAGTGCGCGCGCTCGGGGCCCTCGCGCTCGATGACCGCCTCCAGCGCCTCGAGCCACTCGCGCGTCTCGAGGCTGTCGGGATCGTTGGCCGCAGGCTGCTGTCGGGTGTCGTCAAACGCGGCTGACATGGCTTCCTCCGGCAAGGGCGAATGGTGCGGAAACTCGCCCGGGCTTGTTCGATTCGGGGTGATTTATAGTATGCCATGCCCGCCCAGATCATCGACGGAAAAGCGCTCGCCGAATCCGTGCGCGCCGCGCTGCGCAGCAGGGTCGCCGCGCTGGCCGCGCGCGGC
>JALHLO010000368.1 GCA_022844525.1 Ramlibacter sp. | reverse complement strand
CCGCGGCGGAATCCGTCGCGACGGGCGCCTGGCTCGTTTCCGCAGGCGCCGGCTGCGCGGGCGCGTTGACGGTCGTGCGCGGTGCCTCGCGCACGGAGATGTCGCAGGCCTGCAGGCCCATCACCGCCAGGGCGGCGGCCAGGGGAAGCTTCCAGTGGTTCACGACTGCACCTCCACGCTGATGCCTTTCTCGGCGACCGTGGACAGCCGCACCACGTCCCAGTTGGTCAGGCGCACGCAGCCGCTGCTTTCGGCGCGCGACATCTGCGAGGGCTCGGCGGTGCCGTGGATGCCCAGGTGCTCCTTGTTGAGCGCCAGCCACATCACGCCCACCGGGCTGTTGGGGCCGGGCGGCAGCTTCAGCTTCTTGTCGCTCTTGGGATTGCGCAGCAGCTCGGGGTTGTAGCTGAAGTCCGGGTTCTTCGCGTGCGCGGCGATCTGCAGCGTGCCGTCGGGCAGCGGGAACTCCTGGCCGCCGATGGTGACCGGGAACGCGCCCATCACGCGGCCGTCGCCGCCGAGGATGTAGAGCATCTGCTCGGACTTGTCGATGCGCAGCGAGGCCGCCTTGGCCGGCATCGCCGCCGCGCGGCCCACGTCGGTGACGACGATCGCCTGCCCCGCCTGCATCGTGCGGCCGGCGTTGAGCGCCGCCAACAGCTTCGGGCTCATGTGGAAGCGTTCGCTGATCGCCTCGGCCATGTCCTGGTAACCCAGCGCCGGCAGCTGCGACTGCGCCTCCGGGTCGTCCTTGGGGATGCTCACGTAAGGGCCGTTGACGTCCTTGTCGGTCAGCACGTAGCTGGCGAAGGCGGGCACCTGCTGGCCCAGCGCCTGCCAGGTGGCGGCGTCGACCTTGCCGGTGGCCGGCAGGTCGCGGGCGGCCTGGAAGGCGGCCAGCGCCTTCTTCATGTTGCTGCCGAAGCTGCCGTCGATCTCGCCCACCGAGAACCAGTTGCGATCGAGCAGCACCTGCGCGCGGATCACCGCCGGGCCCTTGTCGCCCTGCTTCAGGTCCGGCGTGGCGGTGGCGGCGTTGAGCTGCTGGATGTGCTGGCTCGCGTCCGGGGGAAAGGGCGTGGGGACGACGGCGGCGGTCTTCTTGGTGGCGGTGGCCTGCGACTTCTTCGCGCCCTGCGCCTGCGCCAGCGGCGGGGCGGCCACCAGGCTCAGGGGAAGGGCCAGCGCAAGGGCGCGCAGGATCGGGGAATGCTTGGGCATGCAGGGCTCCATCGGGGCGATGGCTTACCGTAGCGCTGGCACGGCGCGCGCCATGTAGTCGCGCAGCGAACAGCCGGGTCGGCGGGCGCTGGCCCGGCCCGCAGTGCCGAGCTTGGCCGGGACGCCTACGTGAAGCGCACGGACAGCGGTGCCAGCGGCGCGCCGAACTCCGCGCGCCACTGCTCGCCGCGGTGCACCGGCCAGGCATCGGTCCAGGTGCCGGTGGTGACGACGTCGCCCGGCTGCAGGTCGGTGGCCCCGGGGCAGTCGCGCAATGTGCCGAGGAAATGCGAGAGCGCGTGCAGCGGCCCGTCCAGCACGTTGGCGCCCACGCCCTCGTCGATGCGCTCCTTGCCGCGGTACAGCGTGATGCGGTCCGCCGCCAGCTGCGCGTCGAAGGCGGCCGCGTCGCGCGGCAACTCGCTCACGGGGATCCTGCGCCCGACCAGCAGGCGCGCGTGCAGGCCGCTGTCGGCCACGGTGTCGGCCGCCGTGAACTTCCAGTCGGGCATGTGCGACTGCACGACCTCGAAGCCGGGCGCGATCCATTCCACGCAGGCGAGCAGCTGGTCGAGCGTGGCGCGCGCCGGCGGGGTGGCCTTCAACCCGAACACGCACTCCGGCTCGATCCGCGGCTGGCAGGTACCGGTGAGCGACAGCTCGCCCGCGCCCTCGCAGAAGGACAGCGTCGTGTTCCACACCGTTCCCCAGATCGGCGCGTACACGCCGTAGCGTTGCCAGATGGTGCGGTTGGTGAAGCCGATCTTGTAGCCGCGCGGCTGTTCGCCGCGCAGCAGGCGCAGCTGGCGCACGCTCAGGGCGCGCTCGTACGCTTCGGCGACGTCGAGGCCGCAGCCGGCGGGCCACGGCGTCGCTTCGTCCAGGTGTTGCAGCAGGAGTTCGGGCGTCATGCGCGCAGCTTAGCGCGCCGGACGCGCGCCCATGTGCATGCCGCTGTCGAGCATCAGGAGTTCGCCCGTGGTCGTGCGCGCGCCTTCCACCAGCCAGGTGATCGCATCGGCCACGTCTTCCGGCGTCGACGGCCGTCCCAGCGGCGCCGTGCGTTCGTAGTTCGCGGCCAGCTTGTCGGCCGCCTCCTGGCCGACGCCGTCCACGAACCAGCGGCTGGTGATGAGGCCCGGGCAGACGGCGTTGACGCGGATCTGAGGCGCCAGCGTCCGCGCCAGGTGCAGCGTCAGGGCGTTGAGCGCGCCCTTGGAGGCGATGTAGGGCACCGAGGAGCCGATGCCCAGCACGCCGGCGATGGACGACACGTTGACGATGCAGCCGCGGCTGGCCTTCAGGTGCGGCACGCAGGCGCGCGCCATCTGGAAGCTGCCGATGGTGTTGACGGCGTAGATGCGCTGGAAGCCCTCCACGTCCAGCGCGTCCCAGGCCGCCGCCTCGCCGAACACGGAGATGCCGGCGTTGTTCACGAGCGCGTCGATGCGGCCCCAGCGCTCCATGGCGGTGGCGGCCAGCGCGCGGCAGTCGGCGTCCTGCGACACGTCGGCACGCAGCAGCAGCGTGTCGGCGCCGGCTGCGCGGCAAGCCGCCTCCGACGCTTGCGCCTCGGCGTCGCTGCGCGAGTAGTTGATCACGAGGTTCCAGCCGCGGCCCGCGAGCCGCAGGGCGGTCGCCGCCCCCACGCCCGTGCCGGACCCGGTGACGA
>JALHLO010000367.1 GCA_022844525.1 Ramlibacter sp. | reverse complement strand
CCGCGGCGCCGCCGCGCCCGGCGGCGGCACCACGCCGGCGGCGGTGAACGATTCCGGCACCATCTCGGAAGACTGCTCCGCCACCGCGGCCACCTTCTGCTCGGGCCCGCAGCTCACGCTGGACCTGCTCGCCAACGACACCATCGTGCGCAACGGCACCGTGGTCAACCTGCGCGACTTCGTCACCCAGGGCCTCGGCACGGTCAGCGTCACGGCGCAGGCGCCGGCGCTCGGCCTGGCCTCGATCAGTCCCGAGGGCGTGCTCACGTACCGGCCCAACGCCAACGCCAACGGCCTGGACAACGTCGCCTACACGGTGACCGTCGACGGCCAGGCGTCCAACCAGGCGATCGCCGCCGTGAACATCACGCCGGTGAACGACGTGCCGGTCGCCGGCAACGTCTCGGGGGGCGCGGCGCTCGGGGTGAACAACACGCTGAACCTGATTTTCGCCTCGACCGACCCGGACGGCAACACCGACGTGCGCGACGCGATCATCGACAGCTGGCCCGCGGCGCTGGGCACCCAGCCGGCGCCGTCCAACGGCATCGTGAGCTTCACGCCCACCAGCGGCGGCACCTACAGCATCACCTTCCGGGTGCGGGACGCCGCGGGCGCGGTGTCGGCCACGGCCGCGACCGCCAGCGTCGCGGTGGCGTCCGAGGCGATCACCGTGACGCGGTCGCAGTTCGAAGCCGGCGGCAAGAACCGCTGGCGCGTGGAGGGCACGGACAGCATCCTGGCCGGCCAGACCCTGAGCATCGTGTACTCGGACGGCGTGCTGCGCTCCACCGGCGCGGCCTGCAACGGCACCGCGGCGGTCCCCGCCTGCGTGGTCGCCACCGTGGTGGTCGATGCCCTCGGCGCGTACCGGCTGGACCAGCAGGGCGTCAGCGGCACGAAGAACCCGACGGACACCGCCACCTGGTCGGTGCTGCCGCGCAACCTGCGGGTCTACTCCAGCGCCCCGGTGCTGGGCGGATCCGCCAACGCCGCGATCCAGATCAAGAACTGAAGGAGGAGAGAGCGCCTTGGCCGGACCGGAGGGTCCGGCTTTTTTTTGTTCACGCTCAGCGCTGCTGCTTCAACTGCCGGCGCAGACTTTCGTCGACCACGAACTGCCAGTCCGAGTAGCGCGTGACGCCCTCGAAGTCCTTCCACTCGTCGCGGAAGTTGGAGCGCTTCATCGGCGCTTCGTCCGAGGCGCTGCGCACGCCGGCGATGCGGCCCTGCCCATTGCGCACCAGCACGAATTCGCCGCGCGCCACCGGGTCGAGGTACTGCTTGCGAAGGTGGTGCCGGGGTACCGGGAAGCGCCGGTCCTCCAGCAGGTCCTGCACCTGCTGCGGGTACTGGCGCGCCCCGGGGGACTGCTCGTGGTAGGCCTTGATCGCGCGGGCGTACTGGTTGCCCACCCACAGCAGCTCGCGCTCGCGCTCGCGGCGGCTCGCCACCTCCCAGGCCTGGCCGGTGCCGGCGAGGCCCAGCCCCATCAGGCTCAGCAGGAAGAGGGCGCCGAGATAGGTGAAGCCGTCCTGCCCCGCGGGCTGCCGCCTACCAGCTCGCATAGGGAGTACCGTCGCGGGCGTTGCCGGGGGCGCCGCTGCGCACGTCGCGCACGCCGCCCTTGGCCGGGTCGGGATCGGTGGCCCACTGGTCGGCAGCGCCCGTGATCGGGTCGGGCGGGATGCTGCGCAGGTAGCGCGCGGTCACCAGGTCCTGCAGGCTGTTCGGGTAGCGGCCCAGGTCGCCGTTGTACTGGTCGATCGCGCCGCGCATCACCGCGAGGTTCTGCCGCAGCGAGGTCTCGCGCGCGTTGTCCATGCTGGAGAAGTAGCGCGGCACGGCGATCGTGAGCAGCATGGCCACGATGGCCAGCACCACCAGCAGTTCGATGAGGGTGAAGCCGCGGCCGCGGCGCGCATGCGGTGCCATCACCAGTCCTTGTAGAGGGTGCCGTCCAGGGCCTTCCCCTCGGACAGCGAGCGCACGTCGAACACGTCCTTGCCGGCGCGCGGGTTGTCGGGCGGGCTGTCGGAGCTGCGCAGGCCCCAGGTCTGCGCGGCCGGCAGGCTCGGGTCGGCGAAGGGGTCGCGCGGAACCCGGCGCAGGAAGTAGATCTTCGCCGACGAGGGGCTGGTGCGGTCCACCACGCCGTCCACCAGCACCTGCAGGGAAGCGGGGTAGCCCGATTCCCCGGCGGCCCGGCGGATCTTGCTGGTTTCCGCCGCGTCCTTGTGGGCGTCGATCGCGTTGCGGATCTCCATCAGCGCCGCCTTCAGGTCCTGTTCCTTGCTGCGGCGCGCCACGGTTTCCAGCAGCGGCGCCGCCATGGCCGCCAGCAGCCCCACGATGGCGACCGTGACCACCAGTTCGACCAGGGTGAAGCCTGCGTTGCGGCGCATGTCAGGGCTCCGTCACCGCCAGCGGGAAGGGCACCGGCATGGAGGCGGGCGGCAGCGCGTTGTTCGGGCCGATGGCGGAGAAGACTTCCACCTTCAGCGGCGCGGTGGCCGCCGGCACCAGGCCCTGCACGCGCAGTTCGACCAGCGGGCCTTCGCCCGCCGTGCCCTGGCCGCCCTGGCGCGCCACGCCGATGGAGATGCGGCCGGCGGTGTCGTCGGTGCGCGCGGAGAAGGTGGTTTCCGCGCCGCCGGCGCGCATCAGCGGGCCTTCGGTGACGCCCAGGACCTTCAGCGCCTTGGGGTCGTAGCTCATCTCGATCGCCGTGCTGACCAGGGGCTGGTCGGTCTTCAGGTTCAGCGTGATGGTGGCTTCCTCGCCGACCTTCAGGCGCCCCGGGCCCTGGATGGAGAGCACCACCGGCGCGAACGGGGTGCCCATCGTCGGCGGCGACTGCACGCGGCCGCCGCGCGGCGTGGTGCCGCGGGCAGTGGGCG
>JALHLO010000366.1 GCA_022844525.1 Ramlibacter sp. | reverse complement strand
GCAGCGCGTGCACGCCGTGGCCGCCGGCAGCCAGCGCGGCGGCCAGCGGCTGCAGGATCGGCAGCGCGTAGCGTTCGGTTGCATACAGCAGGTAGTCCGCCAAGCCCGCCTCCCGGGTCGCGCGCATGGAGGCATTATTGCGTCGTGCGCCGGCGCGCGCCTAGCGACGCCGGGGCCTGGCGCAGGCCGCGCCGTTCCCCCTTAGTATGGGGGGACCGTCCGTGGAGCCTGGCCCGGCATGAGTGAACCCCTGCTTCATTCCCTGCTTGGCTGTGGCCTGGTGGTGGGCGTTACCGGCCACCGCGACCTGCGCGAAGACGAACTGCCCGCGCTGCGCGACCAGGTGCGCGATTTTTTCCTCGGCCTGCGCCGCGACTACCCGAACCTGCCGCTCACGCTGCTGTCGCCGCTGGCGGCCGGCGCCGACCAGCTGGTCACCGAAGTGGCGCGCGAGCTGCAGGTGCGCGTGGTGGCGGTGCTGCCGGTGCCGGCCACGATGTACTACGCCGATTTCGAGGAGCCCGGCGCCAAGGCGCTGTTCGACCAGCAGCTGGCCGGCGCCGACGTGATGGAGCTGCCGCTGCGTCCGGCCACCGACGAACAGGCGATCGCGCGCGCCGGCCACGCCCGCGACCTGCAGTACGCGCAGGCCGGCATCTTCGCCTCCAGCCACTGCCACATCCTGCTGGCGCTGTGGGACGGCGAGCCGTCGGGCCTGCTGGGCGGCACCGCGCAGGTGGTGTCGTTCCACCTGCAGGGCAGCATGCCCGAGGCGATCGACCGCCGGCAGTCGGCCGCCATCATGCTGGGCCTGGACGAAGAATCCCTGGTGCACCACATCCCCGTCGGCCGCCGCGGCGGCGCGCCGGCCTCGGGCGCGCCGCGCTGGCTCACGTCGGGCAGCGAACTGCAGCGGCATGCGGCCATGCCGCCGGCCTTCGACCTGGTGTTCCGCCGCCACGCCGAATTCATCGCCGACCGCGCCCGCTACCGGGACGACATTGACGCCGCCGTGGCCAGCGAAGGCTCGGCCTGCCCGATCCAGCGCCAGTTCGTGGCGGCCGACTGGCTGGCCACCACGTACCGGCGCCGCGTCAGCCGCGTGCTGCTGGCCACCTACCTGGTGACGGGCATGATGGGCTTCGCCTTCATCGCCTATTCCGACCTGATTGCCCAGGACCTGATGCTGTACGTGTTCCTGGCGCTGTTCGCGGTGGGCGTGGCGATCAATGCCGTGGCGCAGCGGCGCGAGTGGCACCGCAAGTACATTGACTACCGCGCCCTGGCCGAAGGCCTGCGCGTGCAGTCGTTCTGGCGCCGCGCGGGCATCGTGGACAGCAGCCGGCCTTCGTTCGCGCACGACAATTTCCTGCAGAAGCAGGACGTGGAGCTGGGCTGGATCCGCAACGTCATGCGCGGCGCCAGCGTGGACGGCATGCTTGTGCCGCTGCAGCCCGGGCGCGACGGCCTGGCGCAGGTGCAGCACGAATGGATCGGCGCGCCCGGCGCCGCCGGCCAGCTGGACTACTACGTGCAGACCGCGGCGCGGCGCGCGGTGCAGCACCGGCGCACCGAACTGCTGGCGTCCATCTGCCTGTGGACGGGCATCGGCCTGAGCCTTCTGCTGGCGCTGTTCGCGCGGCTGCTCGACGGCCAGCTGCAGAACGTGATGGTGGCGGCGATGGGCCTGCTGTCGCTCACGGCCGCCGTGCACGAGGCCTATGCGTACAAGAAGGCCGACAAGGAGTTGATCAAGCAGTACCGCTTCATGGCGCGCATCTTCAGCGCGGCGCAGCGGCGGCTGGCGCAGTGCCGCAGCGACGAGGAGCGCCGCCAGGTGCTGCGCACCCTGGGCGAAGCCGCACTGGCCGAACACGCCGAATGGACGCTGATGCACCGCGAGCGCCCGCTGGAGCACTCGCGGCTCTGACGTCGTGGCTCAGGCGGGCGTGGGCGCTTCGTACATGCGGTAGCCCGCGTCCACCATGCCCAGCGATTCGTAGGTGCGCTGGGCGGTGGCGTTGTCGCGCTCGACGTACAGGCGCAGCCCGCACACGGCGGGATCGGCCTTCGCGCCGGCCAGCACGTGCGCGTACAGCGCGGCGTACACGCCTTTGCGGCGGTGGTCGGGCGCGACGTACACGCTCTGGATCCACCACCAGTCGCCGTTTCGCCAGTCGCTCCACTCGTAGGTGAGCATCAGCGTGCCCACGGCCTGCCCACCGCCTTCGGCCACGAAGTAGGCGCCGCGCCGCGGCTGGTCCAGCACGGCGCGGATGCCCTGGTCCACCGTGCGCGGGTCCAGCACCTTGTGCTCGGTTTCCTGCGCCATGGCGATGGCCCAGTCGCGCAGCTGCGGCACGTCGTGCACCGTGGCTGCGCGGATGGTCCAGGCGGGGTGGATCACCGCGCCGGATCCGCGTCGGTGGGCGCGGGGTTGCCGGCTTCGATCACGCCGCAGGCGATGCGGCCGCCGGCGTTGCCGGTGGGCTGGGTGGTGTAGTCGTCGGCATCGGCATGCACGATCACGCCGCGGCCGATGATGTCCATCTCGCCGCCGCCGCCGATCTGCAGGCCGTCCAGGCGCTGGTCCACCGCGGCCACGCCGTCGGCGCCGGCCACCTGGTTGGGGATGTCGCCGGCGTGGTGTTCGCCGCCGGCCTCGCGGTTGCCGTGCGCGGCCGCGGCCGGATTGAAGTGGCCGCCGGCGCTGGACGCGTCGGCCGCGGTGCAGTTGCCGAACTCGTGGATGTGGAAGGCGTGCGTGGCGCCGGGCTTGAGGCCGGTGAACGAGCCGGTGACGCGCACGCCGCCGTTGTCGATCTCGAAGGTCAGGTCACCGTTGACGCCGCTGTCGCCGACCGGCAGCAGGGCGGCGCGGGCGGAGGCGGCGAGCTGGGTTTCGGCGATGGGGGCGGGCTCGGGCGCCGGG
>JALHLO010000365.1 GCA_022844525.1 Ramlibacter sp. | reverse complement strand
GCCTGCGCACCAGCCGCAGCGGGTGCGGGCCCAGGGTGGTGCCGAAGCTGGCGTAGTCGGCCAGCACCGATTCGCCCGGCGTGGGCGGCGGCAGCGCGATGCGCGCCTCGGGCGACGCTTCCAGGCCGGCGAACAGCGGCAGGCTGGTTTCCACGCCGCTGGCCGCCCAGCGCGCGCGGTTGCGGTGGCCCACCAGGCCGCGCAGCGCGTTGGCCTCGGCCAGCAGGTCGAGCTGGCGGCGGTCGAGGCCGGCGCGGTGCGCGAGGTCGTCGAGGTGGCGGAACGAGGACTGGGCGCGGGCGATCATCAGGCGTTCGGCGGCGGCTTGGGGGAAGCCGGAGATCTGGTTCAGGCCGAGCCTTATCGCGGGCTGGGGGTTCGAGGGCGTCGGGCCTGAAGGCCCTCCTACACGCGCGACTGTAGGAGGGCCTTCAGGCCCGATGCCCTCCAGCGAGCAGTCCCAGTCGCTGTGGCGCACGTCCACGCCGCGCACCTCGATGCCGTGCCGCCGCGCGTCCTGCAGCAGCTGGTCGGGCGTGTAGAAGCCCATGTGGGTGGGCGTGTTGATCAGCGCGCAGGCGAACGCCGCGGGTTCGTGGCACTTGAGCCAGCTGCTGGTGTAGGCCACCAGCGCATAGCTGGCGGCGTGCGATTCGGGGAAACCGTAGCTGCCGAAGCCCTTCACCTGCTCGAAGATGCGTTCGGCGAACTCGTCGGCGTAGCCGCGCTCGCGCATGCCGGCCAGCAGGCGCTCGCGGTGCGGCTCCAGGCCGCCGTGGCGCTTCCAGGCGGCCATCGAGCGGCGCAGCTGGTCGGCTTCGCCCGGCGTGTAGCCGGCGGCCACGATGGCGATCTGCATCACCTGTTCCTGGAACAGCGGGATGCCCAGCGTGCGGCTGAGCACTTTCTCCAGCGCCGGCGACGGGTACACCACGGCTTCGCGGCCCAGGCGCCGCTGCAGATACGGATGCACCATCTTTCCCTCGATGGGCCCGGGCCGCACGATGGCCACCTGCACCACCAGGTCGTAGTAGCAGGCGGGCCGCAGGCGCGGCAGCATGGCCATCTGCGCGCGGCTTTCGATCTGGAAGGTGCCCACGGTATCGGCGCGCTGGATCATGGCGTACACCTGCGGATCCTCGGCCGGGATGTCCTGCACGGTGATGTCGCGCCGGCCGCTGTCGCGCAGCAGCTGCAGGCAGCGGGCGATGGCGCCCAGCATGCCGATGCCCAGCACGTCCACCTTCATCAGGCCAAGCGTATCGAGATCGTCCTTGTCCCACTGGATGACGGTGCGGTCGGGCATGGCGGCGTTTTCCACCGGCACCAAGGTGTGCAGGGGCGCGTCGCTGATCACGAAGCCGCCCGGGTGCTGGGACAGGTGGCGCGGGAAATGGAGCAGCTGCGCGGTGAGCGCCAGCACGCGCTTTATCGCGGCGTTGTCCGGATCAAAGCCGGCTTCGCGCAGGCGGTCTTCCGCCGGCAGCGCGCTGTCCCAGCGGCCCAGGGTGCGGGCCAGGCGGTCCACCTGGTCGGGCGCCAGGCCCAGGGCCTTGGCCACGTCGCGGATGGTGCTGCGGCCCGAATACGTGGTGGCGATGGCGGTGAGCGCGGCGCGTTCGCGGCCGTAGCGCTCATACACGTACTGGATCACTTCCTCGCGACGGGTGGAGTCGAAGTCCACGTCGATGTCGGGCGGTTCGCGCCGCTCGCGCGAGATGAAACGCTCCATCAGCATGCCGATGCGGGCGGGATCGACCTCGGTGATGCCCAGCACATAACACGCCACCGAATTGGCGGCCGAGCCGCGGCCCTGGCAGACGATGCCGCGCGAGCGCGCGAAGCGCACGATGTCGTGCACGGTGAGGAAATACGATTCGTACTGCAGCTCTTCTATCAGCGCCAGCTCGCCGTCTATCTTTTCCTGCACGCCGGCCGGGACGCCGCCGGGCCAGCGCCAGCGCGCGCCTTCCTCGCAAAGCTCGCGCAGCCAGGCGGTGGGCGTGTAGCCCTCGGGCACCACTTCGCGCGGGTACTGGTAGCTGAGCTGGTCGAGGCTGAAGGTGCAGCGCGCGGCCACCGCCAGGGCTTCGGCCAGCAGTTCGGGCGGATAGGCTTGGGCCAGGGCTTCGCGGGTGCGCAGGTGGCGCTCGCCGTTGGGGAACAGGCGCTCGCCGGCTTCGTGCACGGTGGTGCGGTGGCGGATGGCGGTGACGGTGTCCTGCAGCGCGCGCCGGCCGCGGGCGTGCATGTGCACGTCGCTGGCGGCCACCAGCGGCAGGCCCAGGGTGGCGCCGAGATCGCGCAGCTGCTGCAGCCGGCGCGCGTCGCGGGCGCCGCGGTGCAGGCCCACCGCGATCCAGCTGCGGCCCGGGAACGTGGCTTCCACCCAGGCGCCGTGCGCGGCCACCGGGGCGTCGCCGGGCACCCACAGCGCCAGCACGCCTTCGGTGTCGCCGTGCAGGTCGGCCATCGCCAGACGGTAGCTGCCCTTGGCCGCGCGCCGCCGGCCCACCGTGATCCAGCGGCAGATCGTCTGGTAGCCCTGCAGCGTTTGCGCCAGCAGCACCAGCCTGGGGCCGCCGGAGAGTTGGATTTCGCTGCCGACGATCAGCGCCACGCCCGTTTCGCGCGACGCTTCGAACGCCCGCACGATGCCCGCCAGCGACGCTTCATCGGTGATCGCCAGCGCGCTGTAGCCCAGCGCCTTCGCCCGCGCGAACAGCTCCTTCGCCGAACTCGCCCCGCGCAGGAAACTGAAGTTCGACAGACAGTGCAGCTCGGCATGGATCGGGGTCATGCGAACCAGCCGTGGAGCATGTAGGCGCCGGTTTCGCCGGGGGCGCAGAAGGCCCAGGCGCGCTGGCCCTGGGCGGTTTCGAGCACGTAGTAGTCGCGCTGCACGTCGCCGCCGTCCCACCAGCCGGTTTCGATGCGCTCGGGGCCGGCGAGGATGCGCGGCGCCGGGCCGCGCAGCGGGATGGGGCGAGCCAGCAGCCAGGTGGGGCGCGGCGGATCGAAGCCCGGCGGCGGTGCCGGTTCGGCCACGCCCTGCACGCGCCTGAAGCA
>JALHLO010000364.1 GCA_022844525.1 Ramlibacter sp. | reverse complement strand
ACCGACGTGCATGCCGTCGTCGTCGCCGGCGCCGGCGACAACTTCTGCTCGGGCGGCGACGTGCACGAGATCATCGGGCCCCTGGTGAAGCTGAAGGCGCCGGAGCTGCTGATGTTCACGCGCATGACCGGCGACCTGGTCAAGGCGATGCGCGCCTGCCCGCAACCCGTCGTCGCCGCCGTCGACGGCGTGTGCGCCGGGGCGGGGGCGATCGTCGCCATGGCTTCCGACCTGCGCCTCGGGACGGCGCGCAGCAAGACCGCCTTCCTGTTCAACCGGGTGGGCCTGGCGGGTTGCGACATGGGCGCCTGCGCGATGCTGCCGCGGATCATCGGCCAGGGGCGCGCCAGCGAACTGCTGTACACGGGAAGGTCCATGACCGGCGAGGAGGGCGAGCGCTGGGGCTTCTTCAACCGCGTCGTCGCGCCGGAGTCGCTGGTGGCCGACGCGCAGGCACTCGCGGGCCAGCTGGCCGACGGCCCGACCTTCGCCAACGGCATCACCAAGACCATGCTGCACCAGGAGTGGGCCATGACGATCGAGCAGGCGATCGAAGCCGAGGCGCAGGCGCAGGCCCTGTGCATGCTGACGCAGGATTTCACGCGGGCCTACGAAGCCTTCGTCGCGAAGCAGAAACCGCGCTTCGAGGGCAATTGACATGAGGGAGCTTGCCCACCTCGACTGGCCCTTCCTCGAAGAGCGGCACGGCATCCTCGCCGCCGAACTGGACCGCTGGGCGCGCCAGCACGTGGCGCACATCCACGGCCCGGATGTCGATGCCGCCTGCCGCACGCTGGTGCGCGAACTCGGCGGCGCCGGCTGGCTGCGCCACGCCGTGGGCGGCGCCTACGGCGAGCAGGAAGTGATCGATACCCGCGCGATCTGCCTGGCGCGGGAGACCCTGGCGTACCACAACGGCCTGGCCGACTTCGCCTTCGCGATGCAGGGACTGGGCTCCGGTGCGATCAGCCTGCAAGGCACCGAGGCGCAGAAGGAGCGCTACCTGCCGCGCGTGGCGCGCGGCGAAGCCATCGCCGCCTTCGCGCTGTCCGAGCCCGATGCCGGCTCGGACGTGGCCAACCTGAGCTGCGCGGCGCACGTGGAGGGCGGCTACGCCGTGCTGAACGGCGAGAAGACCTGGATCTCCAACGGCGGCATCGCCGATTTCTACGTGGTGTTCTGCCGCACCGGCGAGGCGCCGGGCCCGCGCGGCATCTCGGCCTTCATCGTCGACGCGGGGACCCCTGGCTTCGAGGTCGCCGAGCGCATCGAGGTGATCGCGCCGCACCCGCTGGCGCGGCTGCAGTTCCGCAGCTGCCGCGTGCCGCTGTCGCAGCGCATCGGCGCGGCAGGGGAGGGCTTCAAGGTCGCGATGCGCACGCTCGACGTGTTCCGCACTTCGGTGGCCGCCGCCGCGCTGGGCTTTGCGCGCCGGGCGCTGGACGAGGCGCTGCACCGCGCGACCACCCGCAAGATGTTCAACCAGACGCTGGCGGACTTCCAGCTGACGCAGGCGAAGCTGGCGCAGATGGCGACCACCATCGACAGCGCGGCGTTGCTGGTCTACCGCGCTGCCTGGCTGCGCGACCAGGGGCAGGTCGTCACCAAGGAGGCGGCGATGGCCAAGATGGCGGCCACCGAAGGGGCGCAGCAGGTGATCGACGCGGCCGTGCAGATGTTCGGCGGCCTCGGCGTCACCAGCGGCCACCCGGTGGAACAGCTGTACCGCGAAATCCGCAGCCTGCGCATCTACGAAGGGGCCACCGAAGTGCAGCAACTGATCATTGCCCGTGAACTGCTCAAGGAGGTGAAGGGATGAAGCCCGAAGCCGTGTTGCCGCCAGGCTGGCCCCGCCCCAAGGGCTACGCCAACGGCGTGGTCGCCCAGGGCCGCCTGCTCTTCATCGCCGGGATGATCGGCTGGGACGCAGACGGCGTCTTCCACAGCGACGATTTCGGCGCCCAGGCGCGGCAGGCGCTGCGCAACGTCGCCGACGTGCTGCACGCCGCCGGCGGCAGCGGCGAGCACATCGTGCGGATGACCTGGTACGTGACCGACAAGCGCGAGTACCTGGCGGCGGCGCGCGACGTCGGGCAGGCCTTCCGCGAGATCGTCGGCAACTACGACATCGCGATGACCGCGGTGGAGGTGAAGGCGCTGATCGAGGACCGGGCCAAGGTGGAGATCGAGGCGACGGCGGTGCTGCCCTGAACGGGGCCTATCATTTCGTCCCTTCCGCCCTCCGCCTGAAAGACCCCATGCCCCCGACCCTCCCCCTCGCGGGCGTCCGCGTGCTCGACCTCTCGCGCGTGCTCGCCGGACCGCTGTGCGCGCAGGTGCTGGGCGACTTCGGCGCCGAGGTGATCAAGGTCGAACACCCGAAGCGCGGCGACGACACCCGCGACTGGGGCATCCGCGTGGGGAAGACCGAAACCGCCTACTTCAACAGCATGAACCGCAACAAGCGGTCCGTCACGCTGGACCTGCAGGCGGCGGAGGGCCAGCAGCTCGCGCGCGAGCTCGCCCGCCGGTGCGACGTCGTCGTGCAGAACTTCAAGACCGGCGGCGCCGAGAAGATGGGCCTGGGCTACGAGCAGGTGAAGGCGCTGAGGCCGGACGTCATCTACTGCTCGGTCTCGGGCTACGACCGCCACGGCCCGGAAGCGGCGCGCCCGGGCTACGACCTGGTGATCCAGGGCGAGGCCGGCCTGATGGCCATCAACGGCGAGGCCAGCCAGCCGCCGCTGAAGTTCGGCGTGGCCGCCGTGGACATGTTCACCGGCATGTACGCCGCCCAGGCCGTGCTCGCCGCGCTGTTCGAGCGCCAGCGCACCGGGCGGGGCCGGCACATCGAGATGGCGCTGTTCGACTGCGGCCTGATGGTCAGCGCCTATTACGGGCTGGAAGCGCTGCTGATGCAGAAGGACCCGCCGCGCTACGGCAACGCGCACCCTTCCATCGTCCCCTACGGCGTGTTCGAGTCGCAGGACGGCCCGCTGATCATCGCCGTGGGCAACAACGCGCAGTTCGAACGCTTCTGCAGCGACGTGATCGACCGGCCTGACATCGCGGCGGACGAACGCTACAAGACCAACCTCGTGC
>JALHLO010000363.1 GCA_022844525.1 Ramlibacter sp. | reverse complement strand
GGTGCGCCGCAGGCGCACAGCAGCGCCAGCAGGGACACGGTCAGGGCCAGGCGCTTCATCGGTTCGTGTCTCGCGGTGGGGGCTGGCGTCACGATGCCGCAGCCCACGGTGCCGGGCAAGCTGAACCCCGGTCTGCGCGCCGCCCGCGGCGGTCAACCGCACCGCGCCCGCTGCGTTCTGGGTGGCAGGGACGGAATGTACCGGCCTATCCAGGAGCCACCCATGTTCAAGACTCTCTTCTGCACCGCGCTGGTGCTGGCCACCGGCATCGCCTTCGCCCAGGACGCCAACCCGCAGCGCGGCGCGCGCCACGCGGAAATGCAGGCCAAGGCCGACGCCCGCTTCGCCGCGGCCGACAAGGACGGCAGCGGCCGCATCGACCGCACCGAGGCGCAGGCCGTGGGCGAGCGCATGGCCAGGCACTTCGACCGCATGGACGCCAACAAGGACGGCGGCATCGACCGGGCCGAGATGGCCGCCGTGCGCCACAAGATGGGCCGCAGCGGCCAGCGCATGAAGACGGCCATGGCCTACCAGCGCGGCCTGTTCGTCGGCATGGACGACGACGGCGACGGCGCCGTCACCCGGGCCGAGCTGGGCAGCAAGCACAAGCGCTGGAGCGACGACTTCGACATCATCGACACCAACCGCGACGGCAAGATCACCGGCGAAGAGCTCAAGGCCTACGCCCGCGCCACGATGCAGGCCCGCCGCGCCGCGCGCCAGGGCTGAGGAAATCCATGTCGCGTTAGGCGCCGTCGCCACCCCGGAGGCGAGGGTCACTTCCTGCTCGGTGACGCCTTTATCTCGCAGGAAGTGACCCTCACCTCCGGGGCGTCGCCGGTGCGCGGCGGCTTGGTTTCGTGACGGAAGGCCCGAAGCTGCGCGCCTTGATGCTTGCGCGTAAAGATCCGGACCAAGGCGCGGCATCATTCTCGCTGACCGCGTCTGGCTAACCCGGTCGTGGCTCCGGCTGCTTGCGTGTCACCCGCGCGCGTCCCTCCGGACGCGAGGTGTGGGACCCGGGCCAGCGTGGAAGGTGGCCAGTACGTGCCTCCGATCCGCCCGGCGGCGGGGGTGGGTTCCAGGCGCGCACACCGACACATCAGGCCGACACCCGAGGTCGAAGTTCAATCCTCACACCAAAGCAAATCGTCGCTGACGGGCCCGGTGTCGGCTGGAACCCTCCTGCTTCGCCCAAACGCGCCATTCACCCGCACACTGAAATGCTAAAGGCATCGCGTAACGTCCCGCTGTGCCTGCCTCGAACCCCCACCCGCCGCCGGGCGGATCGATCTCCCGGTCTGGCCAACTTCCATGCTGGCGTCGCAGCCACACCTCGCGTCCGGAGGGACGCGCACGGGTGGCGCGGAGGCGGCAAGCACGAAAGCCGGGTCAGCCGAGCCAGTTCGGCAAGAAAAATGCCGCGCCTTGGTCCGGATCTTTACGCGCAAGCACCAGCGCACACCGCCTCGGGCCTTCCGTCCACAGGCCATGCGCGTCACCACCGGACGCGCCGCGAAGGCGAGGGTCACTTCCTGCGAAATAAAGGCTTCACTGAGCAGGAAGTGACCCTCGCCTTCGCGGTGGGGCCGGCGCCACGACCCGTCCCGCACTTGGCGGGAGAGGCAAAAAAAAGGGGCAGCCCGAAGGCCGCCCCCACCCCGGCACACGCGGCGTTGCTTAGAAGCGGAAGCCGGCGCTGATGCCATAAACCAGGGGGTCAACCTCGGCAGTGCCGACATTGCCCAGGGTTTCCACCGTCACGTCGGTGTCGAAGTCGAGCTTGCGCACGTCCGCGCGCAGGAAAAAGTTGTCGTTCACGTAGTAGTCGGCGCCCAGCGTCAGGCTGATGCCGTTGGCGTTGCTGCCCGAGATGCCCAGGCCCGCCAGCGCGCCGAGCGACTGCTCACCCGAGACGCTGATCCAGCCGTAGCCAACGCCCACGAACGGGCGGAAGCTGCTTTCGGGCAGGAACTGGTAGTTCAGGCTCAGCGTGGTGGGACGGTGTTCGACGCTGGCCACCGTGCCCAGGCCGTCGATGGACACTTCGTGCTCGTAGTTGGCCAGGCCCGACCACAGCTCCACCGAAAGATTGGGATTGAAGTTGTAGGCGAAGCTGCCGGTGAGGCTCCAGTCATCGTTCACGGACGCGTCGCCACCGGCGAGCGTGCCGTTGTCGGACTTCGGGTCGGTGTTCTGGAAGCCGAGGGTGGCGGTGAAGTCCTGGGCGCTGGCGGCGGACGAGGCGAACGCGCCGGCCAGGACAAGGGCAAGCAGGGAGAGACGGGGCATGGGTGGGCTCCTGTGTTTTTCTTGGGGGGCCGGCGGATTCCGGTGCGTGCATGCTCGCCACGCGGGGTTCAATCCGCGGTGAGCTTGGCGTTGACGGCGCGTGAACCGGTTCAGGAATCCGCGGGAACCTTCGCCGCCATCCAGGGTCCATGACCATCGACACGGCAGCCTTCCGGCACGCGCCGCGCTGCAACCCTTCACCGATCCTGTGCATCCCATGACATGGAGGTCATGACGAACCACCACCGTTTCCTCTTGCGCTCGGGTTCGACCCGGACCCCGCGAAGGTGCGAACAGCACGCGTACCCCAGTGTTTGCGCTCCCCAGCCCCCCGTGCCCCTCGGGGGGTTTTTTATGGCCTTGCCACGGCCACCGGCGCCATGCCGTGGCGTACGTTGGGCGCCGAACTTGGCCCCGGGCCGCATCGGGGCGAGAATGGGGGCAGGACTTCGATGCGGGATCCAGGTGGACCATGGCTGAGCTGATGGAAGCGCGCGTGCCGGATATCGGCGACGACAAGGATGTGCCGGTGATCGAGCTGCTCGTGAAGCCGGGCGACACCGTGAAGAAGGACCAGGGCCTGGTGACGCTGGAATCGGACAAGGCCACGATGGAAGTGCCGGCGCCGTTCGACGGCATCGTGCGCGAAGTGAAGGTCAAGGTGGGTGACGCGCTGTCGGAGGGTTCGGTGGTGGCGATGATCGAGCCGGCCGCCGCCGAGGCCGCCAAGCCGGCGCCCGCTATGGCGGCGGCAGCCGCACCGGTGGCACCGGCGCCGCCCGCGCCCGTGGCTGCGTCCGCACCGGC
>JALHLO010000362.1 GCA_022844525.1 Ramlibacter sp. | reverse complement strand
CCGCCGAACAACCGGTCGCGCCCAAGCCGCCGGCCGCGCCTTCCGTGCACGTGCCGGCCCCCGCGCCCGCCACGCCCGCGCCGGCGCGCATGGCGATCGCCATGCCCGCGCAGACCAGCGTCGCGCCTTCGCGCCAGGCCGCCAACCAGGCCGTGCGCGTGCGCTCGCAGCTGCTGGACCGCCTGGTCAGCCAGGCCGGCGAGGTGATGATCACCCGCTCGCGCCTGGAGTCCGAACTGCGCCAGCTGCGCGGCTCGCTCGGCGATCTCACCGGCAACCTGGACCGCCTGCGCTCGCAGCTGCGCGAGATCGAGGTGCAGGCCGAGTCGCAGATGCAGTCGCGTATGGCGCAGGCCAAGGACACCGCGGCCGGCTTCGACCCGCTGGAGTTCGACCGTTTCACCCGGGTGCAGGAACTCACGCGCCTGATGGCCGAGTCGGTGAACGACGTGGCCACGGTGCAGCGGAACATCCACCGCGTGGTGGAAGCGACCGAGGACGACCTGATCGCGCAGGCGCGCCAGACGCGCGAGCTGCAGCGCGACCTGCTGCGCACGCGCATGGTGGAGTTCGAGGGCATCTCGGACCGCCTGTACCGCGTGGTGCGCCTGGCGGCCAAGGAAAGCGCCAAGCAGGTGAAGCTGGACATCGTGGGCGGCTCCATCGAGATGGACCGCGGCGTGCTGGACCGCATGACGCCCGCCTTCGAGCACCTGCTGCGCAACTGCGTGGCGCACGGCGTCGAAGCGCCGGACGCCCGCGCCGCCGCCGGCAAGGAAGCCGCCGGCACGATCACCATCCTGGTCAAGCAGGAAGGCAACGACGTCTCGGTGGAATTCCAGGACGACGGCGCCGGCCTCGATGTCGCGCGCATCCGCCAGAAGGCGGTCGAGAACGGCCTGATCGCGCCCGACCAGCAGATCTCCGACGCCGATGCGGCCAACCTGATCTTCCTGCCCGGTTTCTCCACCGCGCAGCAGGTGACCGAACTGGCCGGCCGCGGCATCGGCATGGACGTCGTCCGGGCCGAAGTGAACGCGCTGGGCGGCCGCATCGAGACCACGACGCAGCACGGGCGCGGTACGAGCTTCAAGCTGGTGCTGCCGCTGACCACGGCGGTGACGCAGGTGGTGATGGTGCGCTCGGGCAAGCTGGCGATCGGCGTGCCGGCCAACCTGGTGGAACTGGTGCGCCGCGCCAGCCAGAAGGAAGTGCAGCAGGCCTACAACGCCGGCAGCTTCGAGTTCGCCGGCGAGCAGCTGCCCTTCTTCTGGTCGGGCGCCCTGCTGCAGTCCTCCTCGCGCAGCAACGAGCCGCAGACCAAGACGCTGCCGGTCGTGATCTTCCGCTCCGCCGCGCAACGCGTCGCGGTGCACGTCGACGAAGTGCTGGGCAACCAGGAAGTGGTGGTGAAGAACCTCGGGCCGCAGATGTCGCGGCTGCCGGGCCTGGCCGGCATGACCGTGCTGGCCTCGGGCGCCGTGGTGCTGATCTACAACCCGGTGGCGCTGGCGCAGGTGTACGGCGGGCAGGCCCGCGCGCTGAGCGCGGACCAGGCGAGCCCCGAGGTGCTGGGCGAAGGCGCGGTGCGGGTCGTCACGCCGTCGGCGCCGGTCGCGCCGGCGGTGCCGCTGGTGCTGGTGGTGGACGACTCGATCACGGTGCGCCGCGTCACGCAGCGCCTGCTGACTCGCGAAGGCTACCGCGTGGCGCTGGCCGCCGACGGCCTGCAGGCCCTGGAGCGGCTGGCCGAGGAACTGCCTTCGGTGGTGCTGTCGGACATCGAGATGCCGCGCATGGACGGCTTCGACCTGGCGCGCAACATCCGCGGCGACGCGCGCCTGGCGCACCTGCCGATCGTGATGATCACCTCGCGGATCGCCGAGAAGCACCGCGAGCACGCCAAGGAGCTCGGCGTGAACCACTACCTGGGCAAGCCGTACTCGGAAGAGGAGCTGATGAGCCTGGTGAAGCATTACTGCGCGCAGGCGGTGGCGGCCTGAGCCTTCGCGGCTCCCGGAAAAGCGCCCTGCGGGGCGCTTTTTTCCTGGTGTCGCGGTTCGGGCTGCGCCGCTCACCACGACCTACGGTGGAAACGCGCGCCTGTCCCGTAGGTCGTGGTGAGCGCGCGCAGCGCCGAACCGCGACACCTCCCCCGTAGCCCGGACCCCGGCGCTTCGCGCACCGCCGGGGTTCGCCTCCGGCCCACCGCCAGCCCTACGATTTCACCACTGCATAGCGCTTGAGCGTCTCCTCCCGCGCCCGCGCATGGTCCACGATCGGCCAGGGATAGTCCTTCCCCAGGGTGACCCCCGCCGCCGCCAGGTCCACCGGCCGCGCCGTCCACGGCGCATGCATCGCCTTGCCCGGCATCCGCGCCAGCTGCGGCAGGTAGCGCACGATGAACTTCCCCTCCCGATCGAACTTCTCGCCCTGCGTCACCGGGTTGAAGATGCGGAACCAGGGCTGCGCATCGCAGCCGGAGGAACTCGCCCACTGCCAGCCGCCGTTGTTGGAGGCCAGCTCGTAGTCGTTCAGCTTCTGCGCGAAATAGCGTTCGCCGAGGCGCCAGTCGATCCCCAGGTCCTTGCACAGGAAGCTCGCCGTCACCATGCGCAGGCGGTTGTGCATGTAGCCGCTGCGGTTCAACTGCGCCATGGCCGCATCCACCAGCGGGTAGCCGGTGCGGCCGTCGCACCAGGCGGCGAAGCGCTCCTGCGCCACGGGGCCCTGTTCCCACCGGATGCGGTCGTATTCGGGCCGGAAGCTCTCGCCGCGCCCCACCTGCGGGAAGTTGGCGAGCACCTGGAAATAGAACTCCCGCCAGACCAGCTCCTTCAGCCAGGTGGCCGCGCCGCTGCCCGCATGCCGCTGCGCGCGGGCCACCAGCTCCCGGATCGAGACGGTGCCGAAGCGCAGGTGCATGCCCAGGTAGCTGGGACCTTTCACCGCCGGCAGGTCGCGCAGCTGGTCGTAGCGGGCGATCCGCTCCTCGAAGGACCGCAGCAGCTCCAGGGCGCCGGCACTGCCGGTGCCGATGCGCAGCTCGCGCAGGTTGGTGCGCGCGAAGCCGAGCGCCTCCAGCGCGGGGACGCCGCCGCCGAAGCCGGCCGGCAGCGG
>JALHLO010000361.1 GCA_022844525.1 Ramlibacter sp. | reverse complement strand
GTTCGTTGTTTCCCTTCACGTCGACCGGGTGGTCGGCGAAGCGCGTGCCGCGAAAGTCCGCTTCCTGGAGCTTGTAGCGCTGGATCATCGTGCCCATCGCGCCGTCGAGGATCAGGATGCGGCGACCGAGCAGGTCGCGCAGGCGCGCTTCGGTGTCGGTGGCAACGACGGGATCGACGGCGGGATCGACGGCAGCGGAGCCATGGACCCCGGCAGGGAGACGCGTGTTCATCGCGGGCCTTCGGGAGCGGGAGTGCGATTCTAGGCGAGCGGCTGGCGCAGCTCGGCTGTGGCTTTTACAGCAGTTGCGTGGCCCTGGCGCAGCCCGGTTGGAGGCATGTCAACACATGGCCCGGAGCGCGGGGCTATGGTCGCCAGCTCATGTCGTTGCGTACTGCCACGACAACAAGAACACCCCTCGGAGTTGCACGATGAAACACGCTGTACGTACGTTGGCCTGCTTGGCAGGCGCTGTCCTCGCCACGGGCGCTGCCCAGTCCCAGACCCCGGCTGGCGTCACGCTGTTCGGCGTGGCTGACATCGGTTATCTCGATTCACGGCCGGACGCGGTCGCTGGTCGCGCGGCGACCCCGGCCGCGACGCGCGGACTGGAAGACGGTATCCAGACGCCGTCGCGCGTCGGCCTGTATGGCACCGAGGCGCTGGGCGGCGGCGTCAATGCCAAGTTCTGGCTCGAGCATGGCTTTGCCGCCGACACCGGCATCGCCCAGCAGGGCGGACGCATGTGGGGACGCCAGGCCTGGGTCGCACTGCAGTCGGCCGCGGGCGAGTTCCGGCTCGGGCGGCAGCACGGTGTGGGCTACGAGTTCTTCATCGCCGGCGTCTCGCCGTTCGGGGTCACGTTCCGCGACGCCGGCATGGGCAGCGTGTTCTCGTCGGCCTCGGGCCGGCTGATCCTCGACAACGTGGTCGAGTACCGCACACCGAACCTGGCGGGCTTCAGCGGTGCCATCGGCTACTCGTTCAACGCCGCCGCGGCCGAAGTACCGGGCGGCGGCAACAACACCAGCGTGCTGACCACCGGCGCCCAGTATCGGCGTGGGCCGGTGGTGGCGGTGGTGACCTACGAGTCGATCAACTGCCCGGCCAACGCGACCACCAACGTATCCAACACCTGCAACGCGCAACGCAAGGACGACCAGACCCATCTGCAGGTCGGCGGCTCGTTCGACTTCAAGGTGGCGCGCCTCTACGCGGCGTGGGCGCAGGAGCAGAACCAGTTCACGCTGACCGCGATCACGCCGTCCAAGGACTCGACGTCGATCATGCTGGGCGCCAGCGCCAAGCTGCTCGGCGGCGAAGTGCTCGCCTCGTGGCAGAGCCGCGACGACAAGGCCTATGGTGCCGACCTGCGCGGTTGGGCGCTCGGCTACACGTATGCGATGTCGGCCCGCACCAACGTCTACGGCTTCTATTCCGACACCACCGCCAAGGACACGCCCAGCGCGCAGACCGTGGCGGCTGGGGTCATCACCGCCGAGGGCTACACGGCGGCGCAGACCGGCGCCTACTGGGATCGCAACCGCGCCCAGTTCGGCATCGGACTTCGGCACCGCTTCTAGGCAACCGGCATTCACCGCGGTCCCTCGCAGGCACGGCCTTGGTGCGGCCGGCGCCTGCGATGCCTGATCGCGGTGCGCAATGCGCCCGGTTCGAATGCGTGTTGCTCGATCCGGCACCGTAATCGCACGGCACAGTTCTTGTACTGACTCTCCCCTGCGCGCCGACATTGGCGCGAGCCCTCGGAGGGGAATCACCCATGACAATCAACCGCAGGCAAGTCCTGCAGGCGGGCGGTGCCGTCGCGCTTTCCTGCAGCAGCATCTCAACCGCTTTCTCGCAGGCGAAGACGCCGATCAAGGTCGGCATCCTGCACTCGCTGTCGGGCACGATGGCGATCAGCGAATCGGCGCTGAAGGAAACCGCGCTGATGACGATCGCCCAGATCAACGCCAAGGGTGGCGTGATGGGCCGCCCGCTCGAGGCGGTGGTCGTCGACCCCGCCTCCAACTGGCCGCTGTTCGCCGAGAAGGCACGCCAGCTCATCACGCAGGACAAGGTGAGCGTAGTGTTCGGCTGCTGGACCAGCGTGTCGCGCAAGAGCGTGCTGCCGGTGTTCAAGGAGCTGAACCACCTGCTGTTCTACCCGGTGCAGTACGAGGGCGAGGAGCTGGAAAAGAACGTGTTCTACACGGGCGCCGCTCCCAACCAGCAGGCGATCCCGGCCACCGAGTACCTGATGTCCAAGGAAGGCGGTGCAGCCAAGCGCTTCTTCCTGCTCGGCACCGACTATGTGTACCCGCGCACGACCAACAAGATCCTGCGCGCGTTCCTCAAGAGCAAGGGTGTCGCCGAGAAGGACATCGAGGAGATCTACACGCCCTTTGGTCACGCCGACTACCAGACCATCGTCGCCAACGTGAAGAAGTTCGCCGGCGGCGGCAAGACCTGCGTGATCTCCACCATCAACGGCGACTCCAACGTGCCGTTCTACAAGGAGCTCGGCAACGCGGGACTCAAGGCCAAGGACGTGCCGGTGGTGGCATTCTCGGTCGGTGAAGAGGAACTGCGCGGCGTGGATACCAAGCCGCTCGTCGGTCACCTGGCGGCGTGGAACTACTTCATGTCGTTGAAGAACCCGCAGAACGACGCCTTCATCAAGATGTACAAGGACTGGGCGGTGAAGGCCAAATTGCCGAACGCCGACAAGGCGGTGACCAACGATCCGATGGAAGCCACCTATATCGGCATCCACCTGTGGAAGCAGGGCGTCGAGAAAGCCAAGACCACCGACATCGATCCGGTGATCAAGGCGGTCGAGGGTCAGAGCATCGACGCGCCGTGCGGCTTCAAGGTCAAGATGGACGAGAAGAACCACCACCTGCATCGCCCGGTGTTCATCGGCGAGGTGCGGGCCGACGGCCAGTTCAACGTCGTCTGGCGTACCAAGGGACCGGTCCGCGCGCAGCCGTGGAGCCCGTTCATCCCCGGCAACGACAAGAAGCCGGATAGCCCGGCCTGAGCGCTTTGCGTGTACGCGAGCCCTTCGGGCTCGCACGTGCACGCAAAGCGGACTAGTCAGGCGGCTTCGCTTCGGAGCGGCCGGGCG
>JALHLO010000360.1 GCA_022844525.1 Ramlibacter sp. | reverse complement strand
CGGCGGCGGCCGGGGCGGCCCGCGCCGCGGCGGCGGTGGCGGTGGCAACCGCGGCGGCCGCTAGGGGCCAACCGCGGGGCTCCCAGCAGCCCTTCGTCACGAACGGAACATGGCGGCCCGCTAGAATTGCGGGCTTTGCCGAACTTTTTGCCTCCGGCAAAACCCTAAAACATCAAGCCCAGGAACCAGCATGGCCATCGAACGCACCCTTTCCATCATCAAGCCCGACGCCGTCGCCAAGAACGTGATCGGCCAGATCTACGCGCGCTTCGAAGCGGCCGGCCTGAAGGTCGTGGCCGCCCGCATGGCCCACCTGTCGCGCCGCGAGGCCGAGCAGTTCTACGCCGTCCACAAGGAGCGTCCCTTCTTCAAGGACCTGGTGGACTTCATGATCTCGGGACCGGTGATGATCCAGGTGCTGGAAGGCGAGAACGCCATCCTGAAGAACCGCGACCTGATGGGTGCCACCGACCCCAAGAAGGCCGCCCCCGGCACCATCCGCGCCGACTTCGCCGACAGCATCGACGCCAACGCGGTGCACGGCTCCGACGCCCCCGAAACCGCCAAGGTCGAAGTCTCGTTCTTCTTCCCCGGCATGAACGTGTATTCGCGCTGAGCGCGAGGTGAAATGACGGCCAACCTGCTCGATTTCGACCTCGAGGGTCTGGCCACGTTCTGCGCCGAGCTGGGCGAGAAGCGCTTCCGCGCCACCCAGCTGTTCCGGTGGATCCACCAGAAGGGCGCCCGCGACTTCGGCCAGATGACCGACCTGGCCAGGTCGCTGCGGGAGAAACTCGAGGGCAATGCCCGCATCGAGGGCCTCCCGGTCATTTCCCAGCACGAATCGTCCGACGGCACCATCAAGTGGCTGTTCGACGTGGGCGGCGGCAATGCCGTCGAATCGGTGTTCATCCCCGAGGACGACCGCGGCACGCTGTGCATCTCCTCGCAGGCGGGCTGCGCCGTCGGCTGCCGCTTCTGCTCCACCGGCCACCAGGGCTTCTCGCGCAACCTCTCCACCGGCGAGATCGTGGCGCAGCTGTGGTTCGCCGAGCACTTCCTGCGCGGGCACCTGAAGACCGGCGGCGCGCGCGTCATCTCCAACGTGGTGATGATGGGCATGGGCGAGCCCCTGCAGAACTACCAGGCGCTGGTGCCGGCCCTGAAGACCATGCTGGACGACCACGGCTACGGCCTGTCGCGCCGGCGCGTGACGGTGTCCACCTCCGGCGTGGTGCCCATGATCGACCGCCTGGGCGAGGACTGCCCGGTGGCGCTGGCCGTGTCCCTGCACGCGCCCAACGACGAACTGCGCGACAAGCTGGTCCCGCTCAATAAAAAGTACCCGGTCGCGGACCTGCTCGACGCCTGCAACCGCTACCTCGAACACGCGCCGCGCGACTTCATCACCTTCGAGTACTGCATGCTCGATGGCGTGAACGACCTGCCGGAGCAGGCCCGGGAGCTCGCGCACCTGCTGCAGACGCACCGTGGCCGCGGGGTGTCCTGCAAGTTGAACCTGATTCCCTTCAACCCCTTCCCCGCCTCGGGCCTGGTGCGTTCCCCGCAACAGCGCGTGCAGGCTTTCGCGAAAATCCTGAGTGATGCTGGTATCGTCACGACGGTGCGGAAGACGCGCGGCGACGACATCGACGCCGCCTGCGGCCAGCTGGCCGGCGACGTCAAGGACCGCACCCGGGTGGACCGGCGCATCGCGCAGCAGCGCATGGTGATGCTCAAGCCGGTGCCCGCGGACACGACGAAGGAGGCGTAGGGAACATGACGAAAGCCATGGCGGCGCGAAACCGCGCCCGGGCAGGCTGGCTCGCGGGCGCTGCGCTCGCGGGTGCGCTCACGATGCTGCTGGCGGGCTGCGCCACGCCCACCCAGGGGGCCGGCTCCGGCGAAATGGCGACGCCCTCCGACGACACGGAGCAGCGCCGGCGCGCGCGCATCCGGCTGGAGCTCGCCTCCGGCTACTACGAGGAAGGCAAGACCGAGGTCGCGCTCGACGAGGTCAAGCAGGTGCTCGCGGTCGACCCCACCTTCCCCGACGCCTACAACCTGCGCGGGCTGATCTACATGCGCCTGGGCGACAACCGCCAGGCGGAGGAGAACTTCCTCCGCGCCCTGGCGCTGAACCCGCGCGACGCGGACACCGCCCACAACTACGGCTGGCTGCATTGCACGCAGGGCCGTTACCCGGAGTCCGAGCGCTTCTTCCGGCAGGCGCTGGCCAGCCCGATCTACAACGGCCGCCCCCGCACCTGGATGGCCATGGGCGTGTGCCAGGCGCGCGCCGGCCAGGTCGCCGCCGCCGAAGACAGCCTCGCGCGCTCCTACGAGCTGGACGCGGGCAACCCGATCACGGGCTACAACCTCGCGCGCATCCTGTACCAGAAGGGCGAGTACGGGCGCGCGCAGTTCTACATCCGCCGCCTGAACAACAGCGAGCTGGCCAACGCCGAATCGCTGTGGCTGGGGATCAAGGTGGAACAGCGCATGAACGACGCGCAGGCCATGAGCCAGCTGAGCGAGGTGCTGCGCAAGCGCTTCCCGAACTCGCCCGAGCGCAAATCGCTGGACCGGAGGGCGTTCGATGAGTGAGGGGGCGGTGGAGGGCAACGCGGTGACCGCCGGGACGCTGCTGCGGCAGGCCCGCGAGGCCGCCGGTCTGCATGTCGCGACGCTCGCGGCCAACCTGAAGGTGCCGGTGCGCAAGCTGGAGGCGCTGGAGGAGGATCGCTACGACCTCCTGCCGGACGCCGTGTTCGTGCGGGCGCTGGCCTCCAGCGTGTGCCGCACGCTGAAGATGGATCCGCAGCCCGTGCTGGAGCGGCTGCCGCAGACGGCGCAGCCCCGGCTGGTGCCCGACCACGAAGGCATCAATGCGCCGTTCCGGGCGCCGAGCGACGGCCCCGGCCCGGGCTGGCTCGACCAGGTGTCCCGGCCGGTGCTGCTCACCGTCGCCGTGCTCCTGCTCGGCGCGCTGGTGCTGGTCTTCCAGCCGATGCTGCAAGGCGCCTACGAAACGGTGGTGCAGGCCAACCGCTCTCCGGACCCCGTCATGCCCCCGGGCGCCCCGACGACCGTCACGGCCCCGGCTCCGGCGGAGCCCCTTCCCGGTCCCGGCCCGGGTTCCGCGATGCCGGGGGCGCCCGCCGCGCCGGCA
>JALHLO010000359.1 GCA_022844525.1 Ramlibacter sp. | reverse complement strand
CGCGACACGCATTGCCGGAATCGCCTGGTAGGTCGTGGTGAGCCCGCAGGCGAACCGCGACACGCATTCAGTCCCGGCTCGCCGCGTAGGACAGCCCCGAAGCCACCCCGCCGAACAAGTCCCCCTCGATCACCTCCGTCCCCGCAAACCGCTCCCGCAGCAACTGCTGGAACGGCCGCAGCGCCGACGAACCCCCCGTCAGGTAGATCGCATCCACCCCGCCGGCCTGCAGCCCCGCGCGGCGCACGCAGTCCGCGGCGCAGTCCACCACCCCCTGCAGCAGGCCGGCGAGATCCGCCGCCATGCCGGCCGGCGCGATCGCCGCCTGCAGGCCGGCTTCCACCCGGCCGAGATCGACCCGGGCGCTCACTCCATGCTGCGACACGTCGATCTTCGCGCGCTCGACCTCGCTGGCCACGAAGTGCCCCAGGCGCTGGTCCAGCACGGTGAGCAGCCGGTCGTGCAGCCGGGTGTCGGCATAGTCGCCGCGCAGCTCGCGCACCTCGCGCAGCTTCCTCGGCGTGTACATCCGGTGGATCAGGTGCCAGCTCGCCAGGTCGAAGAAGGCGGCGCTGGGAACTTCGCGCCCGGTGGGGCCCACATGCCGCAGGCCGAACAGGGGCATCACCCTTTGCAGGTTCAGCTGGCGGTCGTAGTCGGTGCCGCCGATGTGCACGCCGGTGGTGGCCAGGATGTCGCCCTTGCGATCGCGCTTGCCCATGCGCCTGGGCCCCAGGCGCACCACGGTGAAATCGGAGGTGCCGCCGCCGATGTCGACGACCAGGACCAGCGACTCCGACGCGAGCCTGCGCTCGTAGTCCAGTGCGGCGGCGATCGGCTCCAGTTCGAAGGACACCTCCGGAAAGCCCGCGCCCGTGGCCGCTTGCGCCAGCACTTCCTGCGCCCGCCGGTCGCGCGCCTCGTCCTCGTCGACGAAATGCACCGGCCGCCCGATCACCACGCGCTGCGGTTCCGTGCCCAGGTGCGCCGCCGCGCGGGCGCGCAGTTCGCCCAGGAAGAGGGCGATGATCGCCTTGAAGCTCAGGGTGCCGCGGCCGACGGCCGTTTCCTCCTCCACCAGGCTGCTTCCCAGCAGGCTCTTGAGCGAGCGCATCAGGCGGCCTTCCACGCCGGCGAGATACAGCCCCACCGCCTCGCGGCCGAAATGGGTGCCCGGGTCTTCGCTGTTGAAGAACACCGCCGTCGGCATGGCGGTGGCGGCGCCTTCCAGCGGCACCAGCCGCGCCAGCCCGTCCTCCGCGATGAAGGACACCGCGGAGTTGGACGTGCCGAAGTCGATGCCGAGGGCGGGGGAGCCGCTGCCCGCGCGCGGACGCGGCATCAGCCCTCGCGCCGCAGCGCCGGGAACAGGATGATGTCGCGGATGCTGGGGCTGTCCGTCAGCAGCATCATCAGGCGGTCGATGCCGATGCCGCAGCCGCCGGCCGGCGGCATGCCGTATTCGAGCGCCCGCACGAAGTCGTGGTCGAAGAACATGGCCTCGTCGTCGCCCGCGTCCTTGGCGCTCACCTGCGCCTGGAAGCGCGCGGCCTGGTCCTCGGCGTCATTCAACTCGGAGAAGCCGTTGGCGATCTCGCGGCCGGTGATGTAGAGCTCGAAGCGTTCGGTGACCTCGGGGCGCTCGTCGTTGGCGCGCGCCAGCGGCGAGATCTCGGTGGGGTGCTCCATGATGAAGGTGGGCTGCCACAGCTTCTCCTCCACCTTCTCCTCGAAGTACATCACCTGCAGCGAGGCCAGCGAGCGCGCCGACAGGCGATCCTTCTCCTCGGACATGCCCAGCTTCCTCAGCTGGTTGGTGAGCCAGTCGCGGTTGGCGACGTTGTCGCCCGCATCGGTGTGGCGCACGATCGCCTCCGGGATGGTCAGGCGCTCGAAGGGCTGGCCCAGGTCGACCTCGCGCCCGGCGTAGCTGAGCTGCAGCGTGCCGACCGCCTTCTGCGCGGCGTCGCGCAGCAGCGCCTCGGTGAAGTCCATCAGGTCCTGGTAGTTCCAGTACGCCGCGTAGAACTCCATCATCGTGAACTCGGGGTTGTGCCGCACCGAGATGCCTTCGTTGCGGAAGTTCCGGTTGATCTCGAACACCCGCTCGAAGCCGCCCACCAGCAGGCGCTTCAGGTACAGCTCCGGCGCGATGCGCAGGTACATCTCCTGGTCCAGCGCGTTGTGGTGGGTGATGAAGGGCTTGGCGTTGGCGCCGCCGGGGATCGGGTGGAGCATGGGCGTCTCCACTTCCAGGAAGCCGTTGTCCACCATGAACTCGCGGATGCCGGACATCGCGCGGCTGCGCGCCACGAAGCGCTTGCGCGCCTCCTCGTCCATCATCAGGTCGACGTAGCGCTGGCGGTACTTGGTTTCCTGGTCGGTCATGCCGTGGAACTTGTCCGGCATGGGCCGCAGGCTCTTGGTCAGCAGGCGGATCGAGGTGGCTTGCAGCGACAGCTCGCCGGTGCGCGTCTTGAACAGCTTGCCTTCGGCGCCGACGATGTCGCCCAGGTCCCAGTGCTTGAAGGCGGCGTAGGTTTCCTCGCCGACCGCATCGCGCGTGACGTAGATCTGGATGCGCCCGGTCTGGTCCTGCAGCGTGGCGAAGCTCGCCTTGCCCATCACCCGCTTGAGCATCATGCGGCCGGCGATGCGGCCGGTGGGTGCCTCCGCCTCCAGCTGTTCGGCGGTCTTCTCGCCATGGAGGTGATGCAGCCTGGAAGCGTGCTCCGACGGCTTGAAGTCATTGGGAAACGCCGGACTCCCGCCGTTGCGGTGCGCCTCGCGCAGGGCCTTGAGCTTGTCGCGGCGCTCCGCGATCAGCTGGTTCTCGTCGGTGGGCGGGGTGTTCTGGGCTTGGGACATGGGGCGGGCGCGAAGCGCGCTGCAGGGGGCGAAACCCTCCATTGTAGGTTTCGCGGGGGAGCCCGGCCGTGCGGCACCGATAATGCCCGCCATGTTTCTCCGGGCCGGCGTCCTGTCCCTCGCATTGCTCCTCGCCAGCCGGGTCCTGGGGCTGGTGCGCGAATCCGCGCAGGCCGCCGCCTTCGGCGCCAGTGCCATGGGAGACGTGGCGGTGCTGATGCTGACCTTGCCGGACTGGCTGGCCGCGGTGCTGGCGAGCGGTGCGCTGGCCTATGTGCTGCTGCCGGCGTGGTCGCACGAGGAGGGCGCGCGCATCGCGG
>JALHLO010000358.1 GCA_022844525.1 Ramlibacter sp. | reverse complement strand
CCGAGCTTGCCGCGCCACTCGCCGCGCCGGTGCGCGTCCGCACGGCCGCGCCGCCGCCCGGGCGCGGGCCACCACACGTCTCCTGAACGACCGCTTCGCTGCTCCGTCCGCACCCGCGGCCGCAGCGTCCCCCCTCATTTCCAGGAGTTTCACGTGCACCAGATCCACGGGGCCCCGGCTCGCCTGTCCGCCGCCCTTTCCTTCCTCGTTCCCCGCCGCGCCGCCGCGGTCGCCGCCGCCACGCTGCTCGCCGCGTTCGCCGGTTCCGCGCAGGCCAGCTGCGGGGCCGCCTTCTGTTCCATCAACACGGACTGGACGTCCGAGACCACCGGGCTGGCCGAAGGCAGCGTGTTCGACCTGCGCTACGAGCACATCCGCCAGGACCAGCCGCGCGCCGGTTCCCGCCGCATCGGTGTCGGCGAGATCCGCGCCCACCACGACGAGGTGAGCACCCTCAACCGCAACCTGGTGGCCACCTTCACGCACACCTTCGCCAACGGCTTCGGCCTGTCCGTGTCCGCGCCCTACCTGGACCGCGACCACGTGCACATCCACAACCACCGCGGCGCGCAGCTGGTCGAGCGCTGGGACTTCCGCGAGTTCGGCGACGTGCGCATCACCGGCCGCTACCAGCGCGCGCTGGGCGGCAGCGATTCCGCGCCGCGCACGGGGGGCGTGATCCTGGGCCTGAAGCTGCCCACCGGCCGCACGAACGTGGCCAACACCGGCGGGGACATCGCCGAGCGCACGCTGCAGCCCGGCACCGGCACCACCGACCTGATCCTCGGTGCCGTGTTCCACCAGCAGATTCCCGCCAGCGGCGCATCGTGGTTCGCGCAGGCGCAGGTGCAGCAGCCGCTGAACTCGCACGACGACTTCCGTCCCGGCGCGCAGCTCACCGCGGACGTCGGCTACGCGCACCCGCTGGGCGCGAAGCTCGATGGCATCCTGCAGTTGAACGTGGTGGCCAAGCGGCGCGACCGCGGCGCGGAAGCCGAGAGCGCCAACAGCGGCAGCCGCGCGGTGTTCCTGAGCCCGGGCGCGAGCTTGCGCATCACCGATGCCGTGCGCGTGTACGGCTTCGTGCAGCAGCCGCTGTACCAGTACGTCAACGGCGTGCAGCTGACGCCCAAGCGCGCGTTCGTGGTGGGGGTGTCGACGCGGTTCTGATCGCGCCGGCCATGAAAAAAGCCCCGCAAGCTTCAGGCTTCCGGGGCTTTTTCGTGTTCGGTGGGGTGGCTGATGGGACTCGAACCCACGACAACAGGAATCACAATCCTGGACTCTACCAACTGAGCTACAGCCACCGCGAGCCCGAGATTATAGCCCGCTCGCGGCGCGGTTCAGGGATTGACCAGCACCAGCTTGCCGCGCACGGCGCGCGAGCCCATGTGCGCATAGGCCTGCTTGAGCTCGGCCATCGGCATCGTGCGGTCGATCACCGGCTTGACCTTGCCCTGCGCGTACCACTGCGCCAGCTCCTGCATCATGGCCGCATTGTTCTTCGGCTCGCGGCGCGAGAAGTCGCCCCAGAAGACGCCGACGATGGACGCGCCCTTGAGCAGCGCCAGGTTCAGCGGCAGGCTGGGGATGGGGCCGGCGGCGAAGCCCACGACCAGGTAGCGGCCGCGCCAGGCGATGGAGCGGAAGGCCGGCTCGGCGAACTCGCCGCCCACCGGGTCGTAGATCACGTCCGGGCCCTGGCCGTCGGTGGCCGCCTTGACGGCCTCGCGGAAGGCGTTGGGCACCGCATGCTGCGTGTAGTTGATGGTCGCGTCGGCGCCGATGGACTTGCACAGCGCGCACTTCTCGTCGGTCGACGCGGCGGCGATCACGCGCGCGCCCGCCGCCTTGGCGATCTGGATCGCGGCGGTGCCGACACCGCCGGCGGCGCCCAGCACCAGCACGGTCTCGCCGGCTTTCAGCTGCGCGCGGTCGATCAGCGCGTGGTGCGAGGTGGCGTAAATCATGATGAAGGCCGCCGCGTCCACGAAGGGGAAGCCGGCCGGCAAGGGCATGCAGCGGTCTGCCGGGGCGATGGCGTGCGTGCCGAACCCGCCGGTGCCCGAGAGGCAGGCGACGGGCTGGCCCACCTTCAGCTGCGTCACGCCCTCGCCGACGGCGGCCACCACCCCCGCGTACTCGGAGCCCGGCACGAAGGGCAGCGGCGGCTTGTGCTGGTACTTGTTCTGCACGATCAGCAGGTCGGGGAAGTTCAGGCTCGCCGCCTTGATCTCGACCAGCACCTCGCCGGCCTTGGGCTGCGGGGTGGGCAGCTCCTTCCATTGCAGCGCGTCGACGCCGACGGGGTTCTCGCAAAGCCAGGCATGCATGGGGAAACGCTCCAGTCCGTGATGGGCGCATCATAGGCAAGCCGCGCGCCGGCGCGATGTCCCTGCCGCGACCGCCGCCTACAATCCCGCCGAGATGAAGATCCTGCTCTCCAACGACGACGGCTACCAGGCCCCCGGCATCGTGGCGCTGTACGAGGCGATCCGCGACCTCGGCGAGGTGGACGTGGTCGCGCCCGAGCACAACAACAGCGCCAAGTCCAATGCGCTCACGCTGCACTCGCCGCTGTACGTGAACGACGCCCCCAACGGCTTCCGCTACGTGAACGGCACCCCGGCGGACTGCGTGCACATCGCGCTCACCGGCCTGCTCGGCTACCGGCCGGACCTGGTGGTCAGCGGCATCAACAACGGCGCCAACATGGGCGACGACACCATCTACTCCGGCACGGTCGGCGCCGCGATGGAAGGCTACCTGTTCGGCGTCCCCGCGATCGCGTTCTCCCAGACCGAGAAGGGCTGGGCCAACCTGGATGCCGCGGCCCGCAAGGCGCGCGAACTGGTGCAGTTCCTGGCCGAACACCACCGCACCGACGGCGCGCACTGGCTGCTGAACGTCAACATCCCGAACCGCCGCTACGAGGAACTCCTGCCCTTCAAGGTGTGCCGCCTGGGCCGGCGCCATGCGGCGGAAAAGGTGATCGCGCAGACCAGCCCGCACGGGCAGACCATGTACTGGATCGGCGCGGCGGGCCCCGCGAAGGACGATGCCGAGGGCACCGATTTCCACGCGGCGCTGCAGGGCCATCCCACCATCACGCCATTGAAGGTGGACCTCACCGACCACGACGCGCTGCGCTACTGGGCGCAGGCGGCGGCGCAGCTGCCCAAGGCCGAGGGCGGCGCATGACGCGCCGCCCCGGCTTTCCGGCC
>JALHLO010000357.1 GCA_022844525.1 Ramlibacter sp. | reverse complement strand
AGCCGCTGCGCATCGGTGCCTGCAGCCCCAGCGCCGAGACGTGCACCAGGCGCTGGCCGCCGCGCCTGCAGGCTTCCGCCAGGGCCGCCGGGGCCAGGTGGTGCACGCGCTGGTAGGTTTCGCGGCCGCGCGGGCGCAGGATGCCGACGCAGTTCACCACCACGTCTGCGTCCTGAAGGATCGACGCCCACGCCTCCGGCGCGAGCAGGTCCTCGAAGCGCGCCTGGCGCCGGGGGCAGCCCAGGGCCGCCGCGGGGAGCCGCCGGTCCAGCCGCGACGGGTGGCGGCTGCCGATGGTCACGGCCTCGCCCTGCGCCAACAGGGCAGCCACGGCGTGGCGGCCGATGAAGCCGCCGCCGCCCAAGACCAGCACCCGCAGGACGTGGGATTCGGAGCTCCGGGGCAGGTCCATGGCGCGTCTCCTTGTGACAGTTATTTCTGTCTTGACAGAAATATATGCCGAGACTAGTCTGACTGCAAGCCGGATTTCCGGCGCCACGGGCCCCCGCCATGACCGTCGAAACCGCCCCCTACGCCGTGGATCCGCTGAGCCCGATCAGCCGGCGCTTCGTTCTGCACTGGGGCGAGATGGGTTCGCGCTGGGGCGTCAATCGCACCGTGGCCCAGGTGCACGCCCTGCTGTTCCTGTCCGGGCGGCCGATGGACGCCGAAACCATCGCTTCCGTGCTGGCCGTGGCGCGCTCGAACGTGAGCAACAGCCTGCGCGAGCTGATCAACCTCAAGCTGGTGCGGGTGTCGCACCTGATGGGCGAGCGGCGCGACCATTTCGAAACCTCCCGCGACGTCTGGGAGCTGTTCCGCACCGTGGTGCGCGAACGCAAGGTGCGCGAGTTCGACCCCACCGTGAGCCTGCTGCAGGAGCTGACCGCAGACCCCGCCTTCGCCGGCGAGGACGCCGACGCCCGCCGGCGCATCCAGGAAACCCTGGCCCTGATGACGTCGCTGTCGTCCTGGGGCGAAGAAATGCTGCGGCTCGAGCCCGCCACCCTCATGAAGGTGATGAAGCTGGGCAGCCGCATCCAGAAGCTGCTGCGCGAAGGAGACAAGAAGTGAACGCCGCCTGGCCCCTGGTCATCTATTACGACGCCTCCTGCCCGCTGTGCCGGGAGGAAATGCACGCCCTCAAGGCCCACGACCACGCCGGCCGGCTGCAGCTGCTGGACGCCTCGGCGCCCGGCTTCAGCGACGACTGGATGGCCGCCGCCGGCATCCGCCACGAGGCCCTGATGCGCCTGATCCACGCCCGCGACGCCGGCGGCCGCTGGTTCATCGGCGTGGAGGTGTTCGAACTGGCCTACGGCGCCGCCGGCCTGCACAAGGTGGCCGCGCTGTGGGCGCATCCACGCCTGCGGCCGGTCTGGGAAGCGCTGTACCCGTGGGTGGCGCGCTTCCGGCAGCCGCTGTCCTGGCTCCGCCTGAACCGCGCCTACGGATGGCTGGTCCGGCGCGCCGCCGCCCGCGCCCAGCGCAAGGCCCAGGCCTGCGCCGAGGGCCGCTGCGACCTGTAGCGCCCGCGCCGCGCCACCGCGGCCTGGTTCGGCCGCATCGCCCGTAACCGCCCTGTAAATGAACCGGCCGCGGTCTCCGGTTACACTGGGCCACCCGCCCACCGTGGCGCCAGCCCCACCGAGATGTCCGAAGATTCCCCTAGTAGCCCGCCGGAACGCCGCTCCTGGCTTGAACGCCTGAGCCTGGCCTTTTCCGGCGAACCCCAGACCCGGGAAGACCTGGTCGAGATCCTGCGCGACGCCCAGGCCAACGGCCTCGTCACGCCCGACACCCTGAAGATGCTCGAGGGCGCCCTGTCGGTGTCCGAGCAGCAGGTGGGCGACATCATGGTGCCGCGCTCGCAGATGGTGTCCCTGCCCCTGGACGCGAAGTTCCTGGACCTGATGAAGATGGTGGTCGAGTCCGGCCACTCGCGCTTCCCGGTGCACGGCGAAGACCGCGACCAGATCCTCGGCATCCTGCTGGCCAAGGACCTGCTGCGCGGCATGGTGGCCGACGGCGGACCGTCCACGGTGCGCGAACTGCTGCGCCCGGCGGTGCTGATCCCCGAGTCCAAGCGCCTGAACGTGCTGCTCAAGGAATTCCGCCTGTCGCGCAACCACATGGCGATCGTGGTGGACGAACACGGCGGCGTGGCCGGCCTGGTCACCATCGAGGACGTGCTGGAGCAGATCGTCGGCGAGATCGACGACGAGCACGACGACGCCGACGAACAGAAGCTGATCGCCGCCCAGGCCGACGGCCAGTTCATGGTGGACGCGCTGACGCCGATCGCCGATTTCAACGAACAGTTCGGCGCCGACTTCGACGACGACGAATACGACACCATCGGCGGCCTGGTCACCTCGGCCATCGGCCACCTGCCCGAGGCCGGCGAAGAGCTCGCGCTGGGCCGCTTCCACTTCCGCGTCGGCCGGGCCGACGCGCGCCGCGTGCATACCTTCGTGCTGAGCGTGCATGCGCCCGACTGAACGGCGCAGCGCCCTCGCCGTGCTGCTTTGGCTGGCCCTGCTGCTGGCCCCGGCGCTGGCGGCGGCCGCCCCGCGCATCGGCGTGGTGACGATGGAGCCGGGCGGCATCTTCTTCGAGCGCTTCGGCCACAACGCGCTGCTGGTGCAGGACGACGCGGCGGGCACGGCCACGTCCTACAACTTCGGCTACTTCGACATGGACGAGCCGGATTTTTTCGGCAACTTCGTCCGCGGCCACATGAAGTACTGGCTGGTGGCGCTGCCGCTGGACGACGATCTGGCGCGCTACGCCCAGACCGGCCGCGGCGTGGGCGTGCAGTGGCTCGACCTCACGCCCGAGGCAGCCACGGCGCTGGCGGCGGCCCTGGCCGAGAACGCCCGTCCCGAGAACGCGCAATACCGCTACGACTACTACACCAGCAACTGCTCCACCAAGGTGCGCGACGCGATTGACCAGGCGCTCGGCGGCGCACTGCAGCCGCAGCTGTCCGGCCGTTCGCAGGGCAACACCTATCGCAGCGAATCGGTGCGCCTGGCCTCGCCCGCGCCTTGGATGGCCGTGGGCTTCCACCTGGGCCTGGGCGGCTATGCCGACCGGCCGCTGTCGCGCTGGGACGAGTCGTTCATTCCGATGCGCCTGCGGGACGCGTTGCGCGAAGTGAAGCTGGCCGACGGCCGCCCGCTGGTGGCCAGCGAACAGGTGCTGCTGCCGCACCGCGTGGCGCCTGCGCCGGCCGAAGCCCCGCGCCCGCGCATGGGCGCGCTGATCGCCGGCCTGCTGCTGGCCGGGCTGGC
>JALHLO010000356.1 GCA_022844525.1 Ramlibacter sp. | reverse complement strand
TCGAAAATCAGGGGCATCCCGTATTCCCATGGCAGCGCCAGCGACGACGGTCTCGACCGCGGTACTGAAGTCGGTGCCGCTGTTCGCCGGCTTTCCCGACGAGCAGCTGCGCGCCCTGGCGACCCTGGTCACGCGGCGCAGCGCGCCGCGCAGCTCCCTCATCATGGCCGCGGGCGACGCCACCGAGTCGCTGTACGTGGTGATCTCCGGGCGCCTGAAGGTGATGATGGGCGACGCCGAGGGCAAGGAAGTGATCCTCAGCCTGATCGGCCCGGGCGAGTTCTTCGGCGAGATGGGCCTGATCGACGACAGCCCGCGCTCGGCCAGCGTCATCGCCATCGAGCCCTGCGAGCTGCTGTCGCTGTCGCGGCGCGACTTCAAGAAGTGCATGGCCGAGAACTTCGACATGACCATGGCGGTGATGAAGGGCCTGGTGCGCCGCCTGCGGGAGGCCGACCGGAAGATCGGGAGCCTCGCGCTGCTCGACGTCTACGGCCGCGTCGCGCGCCTGCTGATCGACATGTCCGAGAACGTCAACGGGCAGAAGGTGGTCACGCGGCGCCTGCCCAAGCAGGACATCGCCAAGATGATCGGCGCCTCGCGCGAGATGGTGAGCCGCGTCATGAAGGACCTGCAGATGGGCGGCTACATCGAGATGCGCGGCTCGACGATCGTGGTGCGCGACACGATCATGCTGCCGGACTAGCGCGGCGCGCGCGTCTTCCCGTCCTAGTGGCCGCAGCGCAGAAGACTTCCCCGGCGCCGCTCCCGGCCAAGCTCGCCGGCCTGCTGCGCGAGGCGAAATGGCTGGCGCTGGTGGCGCTGGCCGCCTACCTGGTGCTGGTGCTCGCGACCTTCCACAAGGGCGATCCGGCCTTCTCCGCCACCTCCACCGGCGGCGTGACCCAGAACGCGGGCGGCGCCTTCGGCGCCGGCGTGGCCGATGCGCTGCTGTCGGTGTTCGGCTTTTCGGCGTACTGGTGGGTGCTGCTGTGCCTCGCGTTCGTGGTGCGCGGCTACCGGCGCCTGGATGGCCTGCCGCCGCCCGCGCCGGGCAAGTCCGCAAAGCCGGACAAGGCCGCCGCCGCCCCGGGCCGCAAGCCGCTGTGGATTTCGGTCGGGGGCTTCCTGCTGCTGGTGGTGGCCAGCGCCGCGCTGGAGTGGCTGCGCCTGCGCAGCCTGAACATCGAGCTGCCCCAGGGGCCGGGCGGGATCCTCGGCGACATCGTCGGCCGCTTCGCCCGCGGCTACGCCGGCTTCACCGGCGCCACGCTGCTGCTGCTGGCGCTCGCCGCCATCGGCTTCAGCCTCTTCGTCGGCGCCTCCTGGATCGCGATCGCGGAGGCCACCGGGCTCGCGCTCGAGACCGCGTATGCGCGGGCGCGCGGCGCCTGGGAGCGGCGCCGGGACCTGAAGATCGGCGAGCAGGCGAGCGAGGTGCGCGAGACGCTGGTGAAGGCGGACAGGAAGCGCGAGGAGGAGCACCCGCCGCTGGTGATCGCGCCGCCGCCGCCCGAGATCAGGAAGTCCGAGCGCGTGCAGCGCGAGAAGCAGAAGCGCCTGTTCGAGGAACTCCCCGACACGCCGCTGCCGCCGCTGAAGCTGCTGGACGAGGCGGAAGCCGGCGGCGAGACCGTCAGCGCGGAGACCCTGGAGTTCACCTCGCGCCTGATCGAGAAGAAGCTGTCGGACTTCGGCGTCGCGGTGAAGGTGCTCGCCGCCTATCCCGGCCCGGTGATCACGCGCTACGAGATCGAGCCCTCGGTGGGCGTCAAGGGCAGCCAGATCGTGAACCTGGTGAAGGACCTGGCGCGCGCGCTGTCGGTGGTGGCGATCCGCGTCGTCGAGACCATCCCGGGCAAGTCCTGCATGGGCCTCGAGATCCCCAACCCCCACCGGCAGACCGTGAGGCTGTCGGAGATCCTGGGCTCTGAGGTCTATCACGCCTCGCACTCGCCGCTCGCGCTGGCGCTGGGCAAGGACATCGCCGGCCACCCGGTGGTGGCGGACCTGGCAAAGATGCCGCACCTGCTGGTGGCCGGCACCACCGGCTCGGGCAAGTCGGTGGCGATCAACGCCATGATCCTGTCGCTGCTGTACAAGGCCGAGCCGCGCAACGTGCGCCTGATCCTGGTCGACCCGAAGATGCTGGAGCTGTCCGTGTACCAGGACATCCCGCACCTGCTGGCGCCGGTGGTGATCGACATGAAGCAGGCCGCCAACGCGCTCACCTGGTGCGTGGCCGAGATGGAACGGCGCTACAAGCTGATGTCCTGGCTGGGCGTGCGCAACCTCTCCGGCTACAACCACAAGGTGCAGGACGCCGAGAAGCACGGCCGCAAGCTGGAGGACCCGAACACGCTTGACACCGGCAACCCGGTGCCGCTCGAGGTGATGCCGGTGATCGTGGTGGTGATCGACGAGCTGGCGGATCTCATGATGTCCTCGGGCAAGAAGGTCGAGGAGCTGATCGCCCGCCTGGCGCAGAAGGCGCGCGCCGCCGGCATCCACATGATCCTCGCCACGCAGAGGCCCTCGGTGGACGTGATCACCGGCCTGATCAAGGCCAACATCCCGACCCGGATCGCGTTCCAGGTTGCCTCGAAGGTCGATTCGCGCACGATCCTGGACCAGTCCGGCGCCGAATCGCTGCTGGGCGCGGGCGACATGCTGTTCCTGCCGCCGGGCTCCGGCCTGCCGCAGCGCATCCACGGCGCCTTCGTCGCCGACCAGGAGGTGCACAAGGTGGTCGAGCACCTGAAGAGCCTCGCCAAGCCCGAGTACCTCGAGGACGTGCTGGCGCCGGCGGCCGCAGGCGAGGACTCGGGCGCAGCGGGCGGTGGCGAACAGACCGGCGAGAAGGACCCGCTCTATGATCAGGCGGTGGAAATCGTCGTGCGCACCCGCAGGCCCTCGATCTCGCTGGTGCAGCGCCACCTGCGCATCGGCTACAACCGCGCCGCGCGCCTGATCGAGGACATGGAGAAGGCGGGCCTGGTGTCCACGATGCAGTCCAACGGCAACCGCGAAGTGCTCGTGCCGGCGAAGGCGGAATAGTGCGAATAGTGGGAATAGTGGGATCAGTGCGCCGCCTCGCCCTCGCGCTGGTGCTCGCGCTGGCCGCCGCGCAGGCGCAGGCGCAGGGCGGCAACCTGGAGCGCTTCCGGCAGTTCCTGCGCACCACCCAGTCCACCACGGCGAATTTCGAGCAGAAGGTCACCGACCGGAATGGGAAACTGGTGCAGGAATCCAGCGGCCGCTTCGCGTTCCTTCGCCCGGGACGCTTCCGCTGGACCTACGA
>JALHLO010000355.1 GCA_022844525.1 Ramlibacter sp. | reverse complement strand
GCCGGGCGTGGCGGGCGGCGGCGGGGGCGGGACGGTGGGGTTCTTGATGGCCATGGCGGGGCTCCGGGGCGGGGAAAATGTTACCGATCGTACACATTTGCCCGGCCCCGGGGGACTGGCCGGATATACAGTACCTGGCCTATAGTGTCGCCATGGGCGCCACCGACCCCGCCATCGCGGCCTTCGCCAGGCTGAACCCCCGCCAGCGTGAAGCGGCTACCGCCGGACCGGCGCCCTTGCTCATCATCGCCGGCGCCGGCACCGGCAAGACCAACACGCTCGCGCACCGCGTCGCGCACCTGGTGCTGCAGGGTACGGAGCCGGAGCGCATCCTGCTCCTCACCTTCACCCGCCGCGCGGCGCAGGAGATGACGCGGCGCGCGCAGCGCATCGCCGGCGAAACGACGAAGGCGGTGCGCCTGCCCTGGTCGGGCACCTTCCACTCGGTGGCGAACCGGCTGCTGCGCAGGCATGCGCCACGCATTTTCGTCCCCGGTGGGCTGGAAGAGCGCTTCAGCGTGCTGGACCGCGGCGACGCGGCGGACCTGCTGGACCTGGTGCGCCACGAGCTGGGCTTCTCCAAGCTGGAGAAGCGTTTCCCGCGCAAGGACACCTGCCTCGCCATCTACTCGCACCGCGTGAACACGCAAGGGTCGCTGCAGGACACGCTGGCGTCGACCTTCCCGTGGTGCGCGGAATGGGAGGCGGAGCTGAAGGACCTGTTCCGCGGCTACGTGGAGCGCAAGCTCTCCAACCAGGCCCTCGACTACGACGACCTGCTGCTCTACTGGCACGCCATGCTGGAGGACGAGGCCTTCGCGCGCGAGCTCTCGGCGGCCTGGGACCACGTGCTGGTGGACGAGTACCAGGACACCAACCTGCTGCAGGCGCAGATCCTGCAGCGCCTGCGGCCCACGGGCGAGGGGCTGACGGTGGTGGGGGACGACGCGCAGGCGATCTATTCGTTCAGGGCGGCTTCGGTGGAGAACATCCTCGACTTCCCCAAGGCCTACCGCGCGGCGACGGTGGTGCTGGAGGAGAACTACCGCTCCACGCAACCGGTGCTGGATGCGGCGAACGCGCTCATGGCGGAAGCGTCGCGGCAGTACCAGAAGGAACTGCGCAGCCGCAGGACGGAGGGGGCGAAGCCGCGTTACGTGACGGTGGCGGACGATGCGGCGCAGGCGCAGTACATCGTGACGCGGGTGCTGGAGGCGCGCGAGCAGGGCGTGGAGCTGATGCGCCAGGCGGTGCTGTTCCGCTCCTCGCACCACTCCGACGTGCTGGAACTGGAACTGGTGAAGCGCAACATCCCCTACGTGAAGTACGGCGGCCTCAAGTTCCTGGAAGCGGGGCACGTCAAGGACGCGCTCGCCGTGCTGCGCTGGGCGGACAACCCGAAGAACCGCGTCGCCGCCTGGCGCGCGCTGCAGTTGCTGCCCGGCGTGGGCCCGAAGGGAGCGGAGCGCGTGTTCACCGCGTTCGAGGCGCAGGGCCATGGCTGGTCGGCGCTGAAGTCGCCCTCGCCCGAGTTCAACGCGCTGATGGCGCACTTGGGCGACGCGGCCACGCCGTGGCACGGGCAGATGGAGCGGGTGCGCGAGTGGTACGCGCCGGTGCTGGAGCGCAAGTACGACGCGCCGGAAGTGCGCGCGGCGGACCTGGCGCAGCTGGAGAAGGTCTCCGGCGGCTACCGCGATCGCGAGGCGTTCCTGACCGAGCTTGCCCTGGACCCGCCCGGCGCCACCGGCGACCTCGCCGGCGACCCGCTGCTGGACGAGGACTACCTGGTGCTGTCCACGGTGCACTCGGCCAAGGGCCAGGAGTGGGAGGCGGTGTACCTGCTCAACGTGTCGGACGGCAACTTCCCCAACGAGTTCGCCGCCGGCAAGCCGGAGCAGATCGAGGAAGGGCGGCGCCTGCTCTACGTGGCGATGACGCGCGCGAAGACCAGCCTGGACCTCGTCTCGCCGCTCAAGTACTACGTCACCCAGCAGTCGCGCATGGGCGACCGGCACGTCTACGGCGCGAAGAGCCGCTTCCTCACCCGCAGCGTGATGCAGTGCCTGGACCAGGTGGCCTGGGCCGAAAAGGACGGCTCAGGCGAATTGCGCCCCATGGGTCCGTCGGTGGACGTGGCGGCGAAATTGCGCGCGATGTGGGCCTAGCCCCCGGCGCCGTGGACCGGGCGCCGCCATTGCCGTATTATCAGTATTCCTTACAGTAAGGAATCCTGCCATGCTCGCCAAGCTGACCGCGAAGAACCAGCTCACCCTGCCCAAGGCGGTGGTGCGCGATTTTCCCGGCACACGCTACTTCGAGGTGCGCGTCGAGAAGGGCCGCATCGTGCTGCTGCCGGCCCGGGTGACGAGCCTGGAGGGCGTCTGGCGCAAGATCGAGTCCCTCGGCATCACCGAGTCGGACGTCGAGGACGCGGTGCGGTGGGCAAGGAAGCGCCGCTAGCGCGCGCGCTGCGCGTGGTCTGCGACACCAACGTCGCGGTGTCGGCGCTGGTGTTCCGGGCCGGCCGCCTGGGCTGGTTGCGGGAGGCGTGGGCCGCGGGCACGGTGGTGCCGGTGGTGTCGAAGGACACCGTGGCCGAGCTGGTGCGCGTCCTGGGCTACCCCAAGCTGCGCCTGGACGCCGCGGAGGCCAAAAGCCTCCTCGCCCTGTACATGGAGCATGCCGAGGCGATCGACAAGGCAGCGGCGGCGGGGCGCATCCCGGCCTGCCGCGACGAGGACGACCGGCAGTTCCTGCGGCTGGCGTACGCGGCGAAAGTGGACGCGCTGGTGACGGGCGATGCGGACCTGCTCGCGGTGGCGGCGCAGTCGAGGATTCCGATCCTGACGCCCGAGGCGCTGAGGCAGCGGCTCTAGCGTGCAGATCTGGGTCGACGCCGACGCCTGCCCGCTGGCGATCAAGGAAATCCTCTACCGCGCCGCGGAGCGGATGCAGGTGAAGACGACCCTGGTGGCGAACAAGCTGCTCGGCACGCCGCGCTCGCCCTGGATCAACGCCCTGCAGGTGCCGCACGGCTTCGACGTCGCCGACAACGAGATCGCGAAGCGGGTGGTGCCGGGCGACCTGGTGATCACCGCCGACGTCCCGCTCGCGGCCGACGTGGTGGCGCGCGGCGGCCACGCCCTGAACCCGCGCGGCGAGCTCTACACCCCGGAGAACATCCGCGAGCGCCTGGAGACGCGGGATTTTCTCGCCAAGCTGCGCGAGACCGGCGTCCAGACCGGCGGCCCGGCGCCGCTGGACAACACCGACAAGAAGCGCTTCGCCGACCAGCTGGACCGGCTGCTGGCCCGCATAAAGGCCGGCC
>JALHLO010000354.1 GCA_022844525.1 Ramlibacter sp. | reverse complement strand
TCGTTCCAGCCGCCGATGTTGTAGGTCTCGCCCGGACGCCCCGCCTCCAGCACGCGACGGATCGCGCTGCAGTGATCGGTGACATACAGCCAGTCGCGAATCTGCTGGCCGTCCCCGTACACGGGCAACGGCTTGCCCGCCAGCGCGTTGACGATCATCAGCGGGATCAGCTTCTCGGGGAAGTGATAGGGCCCGTAGTTGTTGGAGCAGTTGGTGGTCAGGACCGGCAGCCCGTACGTGTGGTGGTAGGCGCGCACGAGATGGTCGCTCGCCGCCTTGCTCGCCGAATAAGGGCTGTTGGGCTCGTAGCGGTTCAGCTCCGTGAACGCCGGATCCTTGGGGCGCAGCGACCCGTACACCTCGTCGGTCGACACGTGCAGGAAGCGGAAGCCCTCGCGCCCGGCGCCCTCCAGGGCGGACCAGTAGCCCCGCACCGCCTCGAGCAGGCGGCAGGTCCCGAGCACGTTGGTCTCGATGAAGGTGGCGGGCGAGTGGATGGAGCGGTCCACGTGCGACTCGGCCGCGAAGTTCAGCACCGCGCGCGGGCGGTGCTTCGCCAGCAGTTCCTCCACCAGCTTCTGGTCGCCGATGTCGCCCTGCACGAAGGTGTGGCGGGCGTCGCCTTCCAGGGAGCGCAGGTTCTCCAGGTTGCCGGCGTAGGTGAGCTTGTCGAGGTTCAGCACCGGCTCGCCCACGGAGGCGATCCAGTCCAGCACGAAATTGGAGCCGATGAAGCCGGCTCCCCCGGTGACGAGAATCACGAAACTTGCCCTCCTGGCGCGAGCTGCCTCCCGGCAGCCGGATCACCCGGGATTATGTCATCCGCCCCTGCGGACACCGCTTACAGGTGCAACCGTCAGAAGTGGATCCCCCGCATCATCTGCTGCATCGCCATCGCCTCGGCGGACAGCTGCGGCCTCGCGCCCTTGTCCCCCTTGGCCGCCGGCGACTCCGGGAACATGCGGAAGCTGGTGTTCATCACGATCTGCGCCACCCGCGGCGCCACGGCGTGCAGCAGCTCCCCGGCGGTGCCCAGGCGGGTGGCGATGCGCACCGGCTTGGCCACGCACGCCTCGGCGACCAGTTCGGCCGCCTCCTCCGGCGCCAGCGTGGGCACGTTGTTGTAGATCTTGGTGGGCGCGATCATGGGCGTGCGCACCAGCGGCATGTTGATGGTGGTGAAGGTGATGCCCTGGTCCTGGTACTCGCTGGCCGCGCAGCGCGTCCAGGCGTCCAGCGCCGCCTTCGAGGCCACGTAGGCCGAGAAGCGCGGCGCGTTCGTCAGCACTCCGATCGAGCTGATGTTCACGACGTGGCCGTGGCGCTTCTCCACCATCGATGGCAGCAGGCCCATGGTGATGCGCAGCGCGCCGAAGTAGTTCAGCTGCATGGTCCGCTCGAAGTCGTGGAAGCGGTCGTAGCTCGACTCGATGGCCCGCCGGATCGAGCGGCCGGCGTTGTTGATCAGGAAGTCGACGCCGCCGTGCCTTTCCAGCAGCAGCTGCACGAAGCGGTCCACGTCCGCCATGTCCGACAGGTCGGCCGGGTAGGCGACGAACTCGTAGCCCTTCGCGCGGGCTTCGGCGCAGGCTTCGTCCAGCTTGTCCTGGTCGCGGCCGCAGATGATGGTGGTGGCGCCCGCCTCGGCGAACCTGTGCGCGGTGGCCAGGCCGATGCCGGAAGAGCCGCCGGTGACCAGCACCACCTTGCCGCCGACGGTGCCGCGCAGGCTGCGGTCGATGTGCAGGTCGGGGTCGAGGTGGCGCTCCCAGTAGTCCCACAGACGCCAGGCGTAGTCCTTCAGGTTGGGGCAGGCGATGCCGCTGCCCTTCAGCAGGGCCTCGGCCTCGCGGGCATCGAACCGGGTCGGGTAGTTCACGAACTCCAGGATGTCGTCCGGCAGCCCCAGGTCCTTCATCACCGCGTTGCGCACCCGGCGGATCGGCGCGATCGCCAGCAGGCCCTTCTTCACCCCCTTGGGGATGAACCCGAGCAGCGCCGCGTTGATGAACAGGTTCATGCGCGGCGCATGGGCGGCGCGGCTGAAGATGTCCAGCACGTCGCCGACCCGGTAGCCCTGCGGGTCGACCAGGTGGAAGCAGCGCCTGGCGATCCCCGGCTGGTGGCTGATGTGGTCCAGCGCGGCGACCACGTAGTCCACCGGCACGATGTTGATGCGCCCGCCTTCCAGGCCGATCGCCGGCATCCACGGCGGCAGCAGCTGCCGCATGCGCTGGATCAGCTTGAAGAAGTAGTAGGGGCCGTCGATCTTGTCCATCTCGCCGGTGCGGCTGTCGCCCACCACCATCGCCGGGCGGTACACCGTCCAGGGCACCTTGCAGTCCTGGCGCACGATCTTCTCGCTCTCGTGCTTGGTCATGAAGTAGGGGTGGTCGGTGTTCTCGGCCTCCTCGAACATGTCCTCGCGGAACACGCCCTCGTACAGGCCGGCGGCGGCGATGGACGACACGTGGTGGAAGTGGCCGGCGGCGATCGCCCGGGCGAAGTCCACGGCGTGGCGCGTGCCCTCCACGTTCGCCTCGACCTGGCTGTCCGCGTCGGCGGCCAGGTCGTAGACGGCGGCCAGGTGGTAGCAGTGGTCGACCTGTCCCTTGAGCTTCTTCACGTCCTCGGCCGCCACCCCCAGCTTCGCCTGGGTGAGGTCGCCGAACACGGGCATCGCGCGGGCGGCGCCCACGCCCCAGTATTCGCGCAGCTGCGCCACCTTGCCCTCGCTCTCGCGGCGGATCAGGAAGGAGACGACCGCGCCCTTGCGTTCCAGCAGCTTCCGCACGAGCCGCCTGCCGATGAAGCCGGTCGCGCCGGTCACGAAGTAGTGCATTGATCCTCCTCAATCCCCCGCGGGTCGGTGGCGGGCATTCTGCATTAGGAGGCGGCATCTACACATCCCCCGCCGGCACGCTAAAGTGAGCATGCAGGCACGCCCCACCCGCACCCAACCAGGAGAAGCAAGATGGTCAAGAAACTGCAGAAAACCCGTGGCGAAGGGAAATCCTCCTCTTCCTCCTCCAGCCAGCTGGCGAGCACGGTGAAGGAATCGGCCCAGCAGATCTGGCTGGCCGGCCTCGGCGCCTTCTCGAAGGCGCAGGAGGAAGGCGGCAAGGTGTTCGAGGCGCTGGTGAAGGAAGGCGTGACCCTCCAGCACCGCACCCAGGCGGCGGCCGAGGGCAAGCTGTCGGAGGCGACCAGCCGCATGAGCTCCATGGCCAGCGAGCTGTCCTCCAAGGCTTCCGGCCAGTGGGACAAGCTGGAAAGCATCTTCGAGGAACGCGTCTCGCGCGCCCTCAAGAAGCTGGGCGTGCCCGCCGGCCGCGACGTCGACGCGCTGATGGAGCGCATCGAGGAA
>JALHLO010000353.1 GCA_022844525.1 Ramlibacter sp. | reverse complement strand
GCCAAGGGCGCGGCGCCCGCCAAGGCCAGGCGCCGGGCCGCCGCCTGACGCGAGACCGATGACCGAGGTCGCGTTCCACTTCAACGTGCCGGACAAGCTGGGCTATGCCTGCCGCCTGCTGCGCAAGGCGGCCGGCACCGGCTCGAAGGTCGTCGTGACCGGCGAGGCGGAGCTGCTGCGGGCCCTGGACACCGAGCTGTGGACCTTCTCGGCGCTGGAATTCATTCCGCACTGCCACGCCGACACGGCGGACGCGCGGGTCCTGTCGGCTTCGCCGATCGTGCTGGCGGACGCGGCGCGGGCCGCGCCGCACCAGGAAGTGCTGGTGAACCTGGGCGGGCGCATCCCCGATGGGTTCGAGCGCTTCGAGCGGCTGATCGAGGTGGTCACGCAGGACGACGGCGACCGCCAGCAGGCGCGCGCGCGCTGGAAGCACTATGCCGACCGGGGCTACGCGATCAAGCGCCACGACCTCGCCGCCAAGGAAGGAGCCTGATGGCCACCCGCATGCCGCCCCGTTTCGTGCCGACGCTGACCGAAGTGGTGCAGTCCGGCCCCGTGCCGCTGGCCCCGACGCCGGGCCTGTCGGCCGACCAGCTCGCCCAGCGGGTGCTGCAGCGGGTGGACCTGGCCCTCGACCGCCGCCTGCGGGAGGCGATCGCCACGGTGGTCCTCGAGCAGACCAGCGCCATGGTGCCGCTGCTGCGCGAGCGGCTGGAGAGCGTGGTGCACGAGATGGTGGCCGAAGCCGTCGCCGAGGAGATGCAGGCGCGTCAACGCGCCGGCGCCGGCGACGTTTGACTCTCTGCAAGGAAGCGCGCGATTCCGCGACGACCTCGGCGTAACCCTATGGCCTGGGTGCGGAAATTGCGATAACGTGCCGCCCGTTGAGCAAGAACAACGGACTCAACCCATTCCCAACCCGGAGGTTTTCCCATGCAATTCCAGCTGAAATTGACGGCCGCCATGGCCATCGCCGCCGCGTGCGGCGTCGCCGGCGCCCAGGAGCAGGTCGTCAAGATCGGTCACGTCGCGCCGCTGTCCGGCGCGCAGGCCCACTATGGCAAGGACAACGAGAACGGTGTCCGCATGGCCATCGAGGACCTGAACGCGCAGAAGGTCAAGATCGGCGGCAAGACGATCAAGTTCGAGATCCAGGCCGAGGACGACGCCGCCGACCCGAAACAGGGCACGGCCGCCGCCCAGAAACTGTGCGACGCCAAGGTCGCGGGCGTGGTGGGCCACCTGAACTCCGGCACGACCATTCCCGCCTCCAAGGTCTACAACGACTGCGGCATCCCGCACGTCACCGGCGCGGCCACCAACCCCAACCTGACCAAGCCGGCCTACAAGACCACCTACCGCATCATCGCCAACGACAACGCCCTGGGCGCCGCCCTGGCGCTGCACGCCGCGGACAAGCTCAAGCTGAAGAAGGTCGCGATCATCGACGACCGCACGGCCTACGGCCAGGGCGTCGCCGAAGTGTTCAAGAAGACCGCCGTGTCCAAGGGCATGACCGTCGTCGACGAGCAGTTCACCAACGACAAGGCCACCGACTTCATGGCGATCCTGACCGCCATCAAGGCCAAGAACCCCGACGCCATCTTCTTCGGCGGCATGGACCCGCAAGCCGGCCCGATGCTGCGCCAGATGGAGCAGCTGGGCATGGCCAACGTCAAGTACTTCGGCGGCGACGGCATCTGCACCTCCGAGATCGCCAAGCTGTCGGCGGGCGCCAAGACCCTGGGCAACGTCATCTGCGCCGAAGGCGGCGCCTCGCTGGCCAAGATGCCGGGCGGCACCGCGTGGAAGGACAAGTACGACAAGAAGTACCCGAACCAGTTCCAGGTGTACAGCCCGTACACCTACGACGCGACCTTCGTGCTGGTCGACGCGATGAAGCGCGCCAACTCGGTGGACCCGAAGGTCTACACGAAGGAACTCGCCAAGACGAACTTCAAGGGCGTGACGTCCACCATCGCCTTCGAGGCGAACGGCGAGCTGAAGAACGCCGCGACCACCCTGTACACGTACAAGGACGGCAAGAAGACGCCGATGTGAGCTGCTGATCCACGGTAACCCCGTGTATCCGGAAGGCCGCCTCGTGCGGCCTTTCTTCTTTTCCGTTCCGGCGATCCGGGCCCGTCGCACGCGCGCAGCAGAGCTGTAGGCGCCGGGGTCCTTTTCTTGTCGGTGCGCTCCTACAACCCGCGCCAGTACTGGCTTTGCGGGCGGTTCCGGGTTCCTGTCGTGTTGAAGGCTTATGCGTAAGCCGGTACCCTCCCTCCTTCCTGTTGGCGTGCCAACAGTTGCTTACCAATGGGGGATCACATGGAAGTTCTGGCGAAACTGCCTGCCGCTGAGCATCGAGACGGGGATTTGAAGTTGGTGCTGAAGGCCCTGTCGGCCTTCCGCCGCGGCGAGCAAGGCGTGACGCTGCCCACGGAGTGGGATGGCCTGTTCGGCAAGATCGCTGCGGAATTCAACGAGCTGTCTTCCCAGACCGGCCGCACGTGCAACCGGCTGAAGTCGGTCGCGGCCGGCCCGCACAGCGGCGCCAAGGCCGGCCGGCGCGTGGCGGACGACAAGCTCACCGGCTTCTGGCAGGAGAACGTCGCCTGCGTCAACGGCCTGCTCGAAGAGGTGGAGCTGACGGCGGACCGCACGCGCACGCTGCTCACCGGCCTGACCGAACTGAAGAAGGGCAATTCCGGCGCCGAACTTCCGCACGACTGGACCGGCCTGTTCGGCAAGGTGGCCGATGCCTTCAACGACGTCGTGGCGCAGAACGTGCGCATGTCGCAGGAGCTCTCGCGCCTGTCGCGCGTGGTCGGCAAGGAGGGCAAGCTGAAGGAACGGGCCACGATGCCGAGCAGCGACGGCTTCTGGCGCGACTCCGCCGAATCGATCAACTCCCTGATCTCCGACCTGGTGCACCCGACGTCCGAGGTGGCGCGCGTGATCGGCGCGGTGGCGCAGGGCGACCTGTCCAAGTCCATGGCCCTGGAGGCCGACGGCCGGGCGCTGGAAGGCGAATTCCTGCGCACCGCCATGACCATCAACAAGATGGTGCAGCAGCTGGGCACCTTCTCCGCGGAAGTGACGCGGGTGGCGCGGGAGGTGGGTACCGAAGGCAAGCTGGGCGGCCAGGCTGAGGTGCAGGGCGTGGCGGGCACCTGGAAGGACCTGACCGACTCGGTGAACTCCATGGCCGGCAACCTGACGGCGCAGGTGCGCAACATCGCGGAGGTGACCAAGGCGGTGGCCGCCGGCGACCTGTCCAAGAAGATCACGGTGGACGTGAAGGGCGAGATCCTGGAGCTGAAGAACACCATCAACACGATGGTGGACCAGCTGCGTTCCTTCGC
>JALHLO010000352.1 GCA_022844525.1 Ramlibacter sp. | reverse complement strand
TCTTCATGGTGGTGCCGTTCTGCCTGGTGTCGATCTGGCTCGCCTACCGCTACGTGCCCACCAGCGCGCCGGGCGGCGGGACGCCCGACGGCCGCGGCGGGCCGCGCCTCGACTGGCGTGGGCTGGTGCTCGGGAGCGCCGCCACTCTGTGCCTGCTCAACGGGCTGGTGGAAGTGCGCGGCGGCGATCCGCGCCTGGCCACCGCGCTGCTCGGCGCGGCCTTCGTCGGCCTGGGCGCCACGCTGTGGTGGCTGAAGCGCGCGCGCAGCACCGGGCGCGAGCCGCTGCTGAACCTGGACCTGTTCGCCCACCGCACCTACGCCTTCGGCAGCCTGGTGGCCTTCATCTACGGCATCGCCCTGTTCGGCAGCACCTACCTGCTGCCGGTGTACATGCAGATGGCGCTGCAGTTGCCGGCTTCGCACGTGGGCACCATCCTGCTGCCCTCGGGCATCGTGCTGGCCGTCACCATCGGCATCGCGGGGCGCCTCACCACCCGGCTGCCCACCTACGTGATGGTCAGCGGCGGGCTGGTGCTGCTGGCCGCCTCGTTCGCGCTGATGCCCACCGTCGGCCTGCGCACCGGGCTGTGGGTGCTGGTCGCCTGGGCGATCCTGGGGCGCATCGGCCTGGGCTTCATCCTGCCTTCGCTCAACCTCGGCGCGATGCGCCCGCTGCCCCGTCCGCTGATCCCGCAGGGCGCCAGCGCGATCAACTTCCTGCGCATGCTGGGCGGGGCGACCGGCGTGAGCCTGTGCGCGATCGTGCTCGAGTGGCGGCTGGCCGCGCACGGCGACGCGCTGACGCGGCCGCAGACCAGCGTGGCGCGGCTGGCGGCGTTCAACGAATCCTTCCTGCTGCTGGCGGCCGTCTGCGCGATCGCGGTGATTGCCGCCTGGCAGCTGCGCGACGACCCCCATCCGGCCCCCGCTGCCCAATAATCGAAGCATGTGCCAGCTGATGGGAATGAACTGCAACACGCCGACCGACGTGACGTTCAGCTTCGCCGGCTTCGCGCAGCGCGGCGGCCGCACCGACCACCATGCGGACGGCTGGGGCATCGCCTTCTTCGAGGGCAAGGGGCTGCGCCACTTCGTCGACCACCAGCCGGCCTGCGATTCGCCGGTGGCGGAGCTGATCCGCCGCTACCCGATCAAGAGCCGCAACGTCATCGCGCACATCCGCAAGGCCACGCAGGGCGAGATCGCGCTGCAGAACTGCCACCCCTTCGTGCGCGAGCTGTGGGGGCGCTACTGGGTGTTCGCGCACAACGGCGACCTGCAGGACTTCCATCCGCGCCTGCACGCCAACTTCCGGCCGGTGGGGGACACCGACAGCGAGCGCGCCTTCTGCTGGCTGATGCAGGAGATGTGGAAGTCGCACGCCGACGTGCCGAGCGTGGAGGAGCTGACGCTCACGCTGCGCGAACTGACGCCGCGCATCGCGAAGCACGGCCGCTTCAACTTCCTGCTGTCCAGCGGCGACGCCTTGTGGGCGCACTGCTCCACGAACCTGTACTACGTGGAGCGCAAGCACCCGTTCGCGCATGCGCAGCTGGCCGACGAGGACTTGAGCGTGGACTTCGCGCAGCACACCTCGCCGGACGACAAGGTGGCGGTGGTGGTGACGGCGCCGCTGACGGTGAACGAGGCCTGGACGCAGTTCCGGCCGGGGGAGCTGAAGGTGTTCGTGGACGGGCAGGTGCGGGGCTGACGTCGCGGTTCGGCGCTCAGAGCACCGTGCGATCCCGATCCACCGCTTCCTCCAGCGCATCCAGGAACATCGCCGGCACGTCGAACCCCGCCTGCTGCGTGATCTCCTGGAAGCAGGTCGGGCTGGTGACGTTGATCTCGGTGAGGCAGTCGCCGATCACGTCCAGGCCGATCAGCAGCAGGCCGCGCTCGGACAGCAGCGGCCCGATGGTCTCGGCGATCTCGCGGTCGCGTTCCGAGATCGGCTGCGCCACGCCCTTGCCGCCCGCCGCCAGGTTGCCCCGGATCTCGCTGCCCTGCGGGATGCGCGCCAGGCAGAACGGCACCACCCGGCCGCCGATCACCAGCACGCGCTTGTCGCCTTGCGAGATCTCCGGCACGAAGCGCTGCACCATGATGGTGGTGGCGCCGTGCTGGTTGAGCGTCTCGATGATGGAGCCCAGGTTCAGCCCCTCCGGCCCGACCCGGAAGATGCCCATGCCGCCCATGCCGTCCAGCGGCTTGAGGATGATCTCGCCGTGCTCCTCGTGGAAGCGCCGCACCTCGTCCGCCGAACGCGTCACCAGCGTCGGACTCACGAACTGCGGGAACTCCATGATCGCCAGCTTCTCCGGGTGGTCGCGCAGCGCCGAGGGCCGGTTGAACACCTTGGCGCCTTCGCGCTCCGCCTGCTCCAGCAGGTGGGTCGCGTAGAAGTATTCGCTGTCGAAGGGCGGGTCCTTGCGCATCAGGATCGCGTCGAAGTCCTTCAGCGGCTTCACCGCGGTGCGGCTGACCTGGAACCACTCCTCCTCGCCGCCGGTGAGCAGGATCTCGCGGGTTTCGGCATGGACCAGGTCGCCCGAGCGCCAGGTGAGGTGGCGCGGTTCGCAGGCGCAGACGCGGTGGCCGCGGCGCTGCGCCTCGCGGATCATGGAGAAGGTCGTGTCCTTGTAGACCTGGAAGGCTTCCAGCGGGTCGGCGACGAAAAGGATGTTCATTGCCCTGAACTGTTGCACATTTCGCCGAGCACGGCGCGGGCCGTTTCCTCCAGCCATGCCGCCGTCGCGGCCGACTGCGTGACCGGGATCATGTGGCCGCCCGGGATGACGCGCAGGTCGGCGCCCGGCAGCTTGCGGTGCAGCGCCTCCCCGTGCTCCCGCCAGTCCAGCACGCGGTCGCCTTCGCCGAACAGGATGCGCACCGGCAGCCGGATCTCGCCGTAGCGCGCCTGCTGCGGGACGACGTCGCCTTCCACGGCACCCATGTCCTGCGAGGCCGCGATGTAGGCCGACGGCCGCACGCTCATCAGGCCGCCGCCGCGCAGCGGGAAGTCGCGCGGCGCCGGGTCGGGACCGAACAGCGCGGACAGGGCGGCCGGCATGTTGAACAGGGCGGCGGGGATGGACAGCGTGTGCGCGAAGAAGCGGCGCAGCCAGGGCCGGCGGATCGCCATGGTGCGGAAGGGCCGCGGCACCCGCGGATTGAAGTGCGTCAGCGGCGCGATCAGCGCCAGGCCCGCGATGCAGTCCGGGTCCTGCAGGGCGACCGAGAGCGCGATCGCGCCCCCGAGCGAATGGCCCACCAGCAGCGGCTTGCGCTCGAAGCGCATGGCGCGGATGAAGGCCGCGACCAGCCGCGCCTGCGCGCCGACCGGCGCGCCCGCCGCGTCGGCGCGCGGCGAGTGGCCGCACC
>JALHLO010000351.1:2612-3399 GCA_022844525.1 Ramlibacter sp. | reverse complement strand
GCACGCGGAACACGCCCAGCGCTGGGCCGACCTGCTCGGCACCTTGCGGGGGGCCGGGGCCGGCGTGATCGCCTAGTCGCGCGGCCGGCGGGTCAGCGCGCCACCAGCACCGGCACCGTCGACTCCGCCACCACCTTGCTGGCGACGCTTCCCAGCATCAGGCGGGCGACGCCGGTGCGGCCGTGCGAACCGACGACGATGAGGTCGGCTTCCACCTGCCGCGCGGACTGCACGATGCCGGATGCGGCCCCGACGTCCTCGGCCAGGCGGGGCTGGAAGGCCACCACCGGGGCCTTCTCGCACAGGGCCATGACCTTCTGGTGGGCCTGGGCCGCATGCTGCAGGGCGGCCGACATGTAGGCCTGGAAGCCCATGGGATTGGCCTCGCCGATGCCCAGGTAGGGGTAGGGGTCCACGACGTAGAGGGCGGTGAGCCTGGCGCCGTGCGCGCGGGCCAGGTCCACCGCGAGCTGCGCGGCGTGCTCGGAGGCCGCCGAGCCGTCGGTGGCGAGAAGGATGTGCTGGAACATGGCGGATCTCCCGGTGGGTTGCATGGCCGCCATGGTGCAGTGGCCGGTGCGCGCACCGGTTGACGTGCATCAACTGCCCGGCCGGGCGTGGGGGCAAGATCGGCGGCACCGAGTGCGGAGCCCCAGATGCCCATCGAAATCACCGACCTGTCGCCCAAGGAAGCCGAGCTGCCGCTGACCAACTTCACGCGCGCGCACCTGGGCATCGTCTCCCAGCTGGAGATCAGCGCGCGGCTGCCGGAACTGGTGGATGCGGC
>JALHLO010000351.1:0-2602 GCA_022844525.1 Ramlibacter sp. | reverse complement strand
AGCCGAACTCTTCCCCGCCGTGCTCAAGGCCTGCAACCTCGCGGAGCGCGAGCGCGTGCAGCCGATCGTGGACCGGCTCACCAGCGAGCACCGCTCGGTCGAGGCCCTGTGGAAGCAGATCGAGCCTTCCATCCGCGCCGCCGCCAGGGGCAGCTCGCCCGAGGTCGACGCGGAGATGATGGAGGAGATCGTGCGCAAGGTGCTGCGCCACGCGCGCTACGAGGAAGTCGTGTTCCTGCCGCTGGCCGAGCGCATCCTCTCGCGCAACGGCGACCACATGGCCGCCCTGGGCCTGGCGCTGCACCTGCGGCACGCGCCGCTGGTGGTCGGCTATATCTGAAGCCGCCGGCGCGCGGCGCGCCTGCGCCCGCGATAATCCGCGGCCATGGCCTTTCCTCTCGAAGCGTCCTCCATCACCCACGGCATCCAGCTCGCCGTGGCGCCGGTGTTCCTGCTCACGGCGGTGTCCGGCATGATAGGCGCCGTGGCCGGCCGGCTGGCGCGCATCATCGACCGCGCCCGGCTGGTCGAGGACCGCGCCCGCGGCTCCACCGATGCCGACTGGCTGGCGCGCTCGCAGCGCGAGCTGCAGCAGCTGCGCGTGCGCGGCATGCTCGCCAACGGCTGCATCGCGCTGCTCACCAGCTGCGCCTTCCTGATCGGCGTCACCATCATCGTGCTGTTCGTGGGCGAGACCGGCGCCGCCGGCGGCATCCAGACCGGCGGGTGGGCCGTGGGCAGCTTCCTGTTGGGGGTGGTCTGCTTCCTGGCGGCGCTCCTGTGCTTCCTCGCCGAAACCGTGCTGGCCACGCGCCTGCTCGATTTCCGGGTTCACCCGCCCGGTGGAGGTCACTCCGCTTGAAGCGCCTTGCGCCGCGGTTTAGCATGGCCTCGCCGCGCGCGCGGTCCGGAGGTCACGTATGCCGCAGCTGATTGCCAGTGTCAAAGGGGTCGAGGTCAAGCACGTGTACCTGCACAAGGACCGCACGACCCTCGGGCGCAAGCCCGGCAACGACATCGTGCTGGACACCATGGTGGTGAGCGGCCAGCACTGCGCCTTCGACCTCGTGGGCGTGGCCGACGTCTACCTCGTGGACCTGGGCAGCACCAACGGCACCTACGTCAACGACCGCATGGTCAAGGAGCGCACCCGCCTGAACGACGGCGACGTGATCGCCATCGGCCCCTACCGCATCAAGTACCTGCAGGCCAGCGAGGCGCCCAGCACCTTCGGGGGCACCATGGCCTTCACGCCCGAGGCGCCGCTGCTGCAGGGGGTGTTCACCATCGAGTCGGGCACCTCCGCCGGGCTCGAGGTGCCGGTGGTCAAGGCCGTCACCACCTTCGGCAAGCCGGGCGTGTCCGTGGTGTCGGTGGCACAGCGGCGCGGCGGCTATTTCGTCACGCACCTGGGGGGCAGCACGCCGCCGGTGCTCAATGGCCTGGCGCTGGGCAACGACCCCGTGCTGTTGACGGACCAGGACGTCCTGGACCTCGCCGGTACCCGCATGCGGTTCCAGTTGAGGGAATAAGGGCACAATCGCCGCATGGGCCTGATCGACCGGATTTTCGGCAAGGAACGCGAAGGCACGGGAGCGTCGGCGAGCACGCAGTTCCGCGAGAGCGAGCCGGACTCGGACCACCCCGCCTCCCGCAACGGCCCGCGGCGCGAGCTGGTGCAGGTGGTGCTGCGCGACACCATGCGCAAGCACGGCATTCCGTCCGACTGGATCGAATGCCGCATGCTGTCCAGCGTCAGCCGCACCGGCAAGCACGGCCTGCACGTCAACTTCGTGGTCAAGCAGGCGCACGAACGCCTGCTGGCCTACGTGTTCGCCTTCCAGGACAGCTTCGACCGCGAGCTGGCGCGCTTCGACTCGCGCGCGCGCGACTGGCTCCTGAGCGTGGGCTGGGAGTTCCAGGGCTTCAACGCCGCGGAGATGCCGGACCCCAAGACCTGGGCGCAGAGCGGACCCGCGCCCCTGGGGCAGGCCGGTTGGCCCGCGCCGGACGGCAACTTCGGCGAAGCGCAAGACACGGTCGCCGAGGAACCGCCCAAGGCCGACGAAGACATCCAGCGCGACCTGCAGGCCCTGTTCGCGATCCGCGATGCCGCGATCGCCGACACGGTGCCGGGTCGCAAGCGCGACGCCGAAGGCCACGTCGACTTCCAGTCGACCCAGCCCTTCGACGACGACGGGCCCGGGAAGAAGTAGCGGCGCCACCCGCCGCCTCACTGTCGCGCTGTTGCCGCAGCGCACGTTTCCAGGCGCAACAAGCGCCGTCCAATCGCAACCGCCAGGCGTGCTTTGCCGGCGTTCGTTACGCCCCGTCCCCCCGCGCCGGCGCGCCCGCAGCAGCATGCCCGCTGCATTTCAATGAAATTGGGAAGACCGAATGGAGAAGACGACCGGGAGCGCGGCGCGCTGGACCGTCCGCGTGGCAAGCATGGCCGCCGTGCTGGCGCTGGCCGCCTGCGGCGGGGGCGGCGGCGGCACCCGGAGCCCGGCGACGGGGACGCTGACCCTGTCGATGACCGACGCGCCGGCCTGTTATTCCAGCGTGCTGCTCAACGTGGAGAAGATCCGCGTGCACACCAGCG
>JALHLO010000350.1 GCA_022844525.1 Ramlibacter sp. | reverse complement strand
ACTCGAAATCGCCCGCTTCGACCTGGCCCTGCTCGACCTGGACCTGCCCGGCATCGACGGGCTGGCGCTGGCGCGGCTGATCCGCGGCAAGGGCCTGGCGCTGCCGCTGGTGGCGCTGACCGCGCGCGCCGATGCCGAGGCCGAACCGGCGGCGCGCGCCGCCGGCATGGACGGTTTCCTGCGCAAACCCGTCACGGGGGAAATACTTGCCGAAGCGATCGCCTCGGCCGCGGCGTGAAAGCGGGCGGGCCGGGCCGCCCGCCGCGGGATCAGGCCGGCAGGCGGCTGTGGGCGTGCACGGCGTCCACCAGCACGCGCACGCTTTCGGGGTCCATGTCGGGCGACATGCCGTGGCCGAGGTTGAACACGTGGCCGGCGCGCGAACCACCGTTGGCGGCCGCATAGTCGTCCAGCGCGCGCGCCGCTTCGGCGCGGATCACGTCGTGCGAGGCGTACAGCGTGGCCGGGTCCAGGTTGCCCTGCAGCGCGACGCGGCCACCGGTGCGGCGGCGCGCATCGCCCAGCGACACGGTCCAGTCCACGCCCACGCCTTCGCTGCCGCAGGCGGCCAGCTCTTCCAGGTAGGGCGCATTGCCCTTGCCGAAGAGAATCAGCGGCGTGCGCTCGCTGCCGTCGCCGCGCGGAAGCTCGGCCGCGATGCGCTGCAGGTACCGCAGGGAGAATTCACGGTAGACGTGCGGGGCCAGCACGCCGCCCCAGGTGTCGAACACCTGCAGCGCCTGCGCGCCGGCGGCGCGCTGCGCGGCCAGGTAGGCGATGACGGCGTCGGTGGTCACTTCCAGCAGGCGATGCAGCGCGGCCGGCTCGTTCAGCGCCATGGACTTGATGCGCGCGAAGTCCTTGCTGCCGCCGCCTTCCACCATGTAGCAGGCCAGCGTCCAGGGGCTGCCGGAGAAACCGATCAGCGGCACGCTGCCGTCCAGCTCGCGGCGGATCAGGCTCACCGCATCCATGACGTAGCGCAGCGAGCTGCCCATGTCGGGCACCGCCAGCCTGGCGATGTCGGCCGGCGTGCGCACCGGGCGCTCGAACTTCGGGCCTTCGCCGTCGGCGAAATACAGGCCCAGCCCCATCGCGTCGGGCACGGTGAGGATGTCGGAGAACAGGATGGCGGCGTCGAGCTCGAAGCGGCGCAGCGGCTGCAGCGTCACTTCGCAGGCCAGTTCGGGATTCGTGGCAAGGCCCATGAAGCTGCCGGCCTGGGCGCGCGTGGCGCGGTACTCGGGCAGGTAGCGGCCGGCCTGGCGCATCAGCCAGACGGGCGTGCTGTCCACGGGTTCGCGGCGCAGGGCGCGCAGGAAGCGGTCGTTCTTCAGGGTCACGGCGGTCATTCCTTCAACGGGGTGCGTCGGCACCTTGGGCGAACATCACCAGGAAACCCTTGCGGACCTGGGCGTCGCGCGCTTTTTCAAAGGCGAGCAGGGCGGCGTCGCGCTCGAGGTAAAGCTCGCGCTTGAGCGAGGCCTTGCCGCCGATCTGGCCGGTTTCGCGCAGCAGGGTCCAGCCGCCCAGCAGGTCCTGCTGGAGCATCAGCTGGACGTACTTGGGCGCTTCGCCGGCGGAGGGTTTTTGCTGGAGCAGTAGGCGCATAGGCCCGTATTGTAGCCGCAACCCCGAGGCAGGGACTCAGGGCTCCAGCACCGGCAGGATGTCGGCGTCGGCGACGCCGTTCACCACCTCGGCCCGGCCCAGGCCGTTCCACAGGATCAGGCGTACGGCGCCCGAGACCGCCTTCTTGTCCAGCCGCATGCGCGCCAGCAGGGCGTCGCCCGACAGGCCGGGCGGCAGCTCCACCGGCAGCTCCAGGCGGCCCAGCAGGGCGGCCAGGCGCGCGGTGTCCGACCAGGGCGCGCGGCCCAGGTCGGCCGACAGCCGCGCCGCCAGCACCATGCCCACGGCGATGGCCTCGCCGTGCAGCAGCCCGCCGTAGCCCTGCTGGGTCTCGATGGCGTGGCCGAAGGTGTGGCCGAAGTTGAGCAGCATGCGTTCGCCCTGTTCGGTCTCGTCGCGGGCGACGATGCCGGCCTTGTGCGCGCAGCTGGTGGCGATGGCGTGGGCGAGGGCGTCGGGGTCGCGGGCCAGCAGGGCCTCGGCGTGCTCTTCCAGCCAGCCGAAGAAGGCGGCGTCGCCAATGGCGCCGTACTTCACCACTTCGGCCAGGCCGGCGCGCAGTTCGCGCGGCGGCAGGGTGTCCAGCGTGGCCACGTCGGCCAGCACGGCCGCGGGCTGGTGGAAGGCGCCCACCAGGTTCTTGCCCTGGGGCAGGTCCACCGCGGTCTTGCCGCCCACCGACGAATCCACCATCGCCAGCAGGGTGGTGGGCAGCTGCACGAAGCGCACCCCGCGCATCCAGCAGGCCGCCGCGAATCCGGCCAGGTCGCCCACCACGCCGCCGCCCAGGGCCACCACGGTGGCGTCGCGGCTGGCGCCCAGCGCGGCCAGCGCGGCCATCACGTCGCCGAAGCGCGCGAGGGTTTTTTCCTGTTCGCCGGCGGGCAGCACCACGGTGCCGGTGGTCTTGCCCGACAGCGCGGCCTGCACGCGGGCCAGGTAGTGCGGCGCCACGTTGGCGTCGGTGACCACCAGCGCGTGCCGGCCGGTGACCAGCGCGGCCAGGGCGGCCGGGTCGTCGAGCAGGCCGCGGCCAATGCGGATCGGGTAGCGGCGCTCGCCCAGTTCGACCTGCAGCTCGCGCACCGTCACGGCGTCACCGCCGCGCGCTGCCAGCGCTGCCCGAGCAGTGCGCCCAGGCGTTCGGCCGCCACGGCCACGGCCAGGCCGTCGGCGTCGAAGGCGAAGTCGGCGATGTCACGGTAGATCGGCCCGCGCTCGATGGCCATGGCCTCGAGCCGCGCGCGCTTGTCGCCCACCGCCAGCAGCGGCCGCGAGCGGTCGCGCGCCAGGCGCTCGATCTGCTGGTCCACGCTCACCTGCAGGTGCACCACGAAGCCACGCGCCTTGAGCCGTTCGCGGTTGGCTTCGGCCAGCACCGCGCCGCCGCCGGTGGCCACCAGCTGGCCTTCGCCGCGCATCAGCTCGGCAATCAGGGCGGTTTCGCGGGCGCGGAAGCCGGCTTCGCCTTCGCATTCGAAAATCAGCGGCACCGGCGCCCCGGTCACTTCCTCCAGGCGGTGGTCGCAGTCCACGAACGCCAGGCCCAGGCGCGTGGCCAGGCGCTTGCCGATGGAGGTCTTGCCGGCGCCCATCGGGCCGACCAGGACGAGGTTTGGGGCGGGATTCATGGGCGACGATGCTAGCATCCCGGCATGATGGCATCGTCGTTCCGACACGTCGTTTCGCGGCGCGCGCACCCATGAGCAAGGACCTGGTGATCATCGCCGGGGCCGGCGACGTGGGCCGCCGGCTGGCGGCGCTGCGCATCCAGCGCGGCGACGACGTGATCGCGCTGCGACGCCGCGACGCCGACGCCGG
>JALHLO010000349.1 GCA_022844525.1 Ramlibacter sp. | reverse complement strand
CGCGAGGGCGATGCGGGGGCCAGCGCCATCGAGCTGCCGCGCGAGATGCTCACGGTGGACATCCCGACCCTGGTGCTGTGGGGCATGCAGGACAACGCGCTGCTGCCCGAGCTGGTGGAAGGCCTGGACGACTACATCCCCCGGCTCACGCTGGAGAAGGTGCCGGATGCCTCGCACTGGATCGTGCACGAGCAGCCCGGCCTGGTGGCGACCCGGCTGGGCGCCTTCCTGCGTCAGTAGACCGGGGGCTCGCCGGGCGGGCGCGTCTTGAAGCGCTTGTGCACCCAGTAGTACTGGGACGGCATCTCGTCGATGTACTCCTGCAGGCGCAGGTTCATGAGCGCCGTGTCGGCCTCGGCATCGCCGCTGGGGAACCCGGCCCAGGCGTCGTACACCCGCACCTCGTAGCCGTTGCGCCGCATGCGCGTGATGACCGGCACCACCTTCGCCCGGCCCAGGCGCGCGAAGCGCGAGAGCGAAGGCACCGTCGCCGCCGGCACGCCGTAGAACGGCACGAAGATGGATTCCTCGGGCCCGAAGTTCATGTCCGGCAGCAGGTACATGATGTCGCCGGCGCGCAGCGCGGAGATGATCTCGCGCACGCCCTCGTTGCGGCTCATGGGCCGCGGGTTGATGCCGAAGCGGTGGCGGCCCTTGAGCACCCAGGCGTCCACCACCGGGTTGCTCTGGCGCGTGTAGATGCCGATGAAGCGGCGCGGCAGCTGCTGCGTGAGGCCGGTCACGCCGGCGTCGAGCCCCACGAAGTGCGGCGCGAACACGATGGTCGGGTCGTTGCCGGCCAGTTCGCGCACGGCGCCGGTGAGCGCCACGCGCCGCCGCACCACCTCCGGGTCCGCGTGCCAGAGCCAGGCGCGGTCCAGGAAGGACTGCGCCACGTGGATGAAGGTCTCGCGCGCCACCTTGCGCCGCTGCGCGTCGCTCCACTGCGGGAAGCACAGGCGCAGGTTCACCTCCACCACGCGGCGCCGCGGCCACACCACCGCGTAGAGCAGCAGGCCGAGCGCGGCGCCGAGCGCGCGCACCCACGACAGCGGCAGCGGCGCGATCAGGCGCATGAACAGGATGCCGATCTGGCTCATCACGAAACGGGCTCCTCGCGCGGCTGCTTGTAGCGCGCATATCCCCACAGGTACTGGGTCGCTCCGGCGCGCACCAGGCGTTCCATCGCGGCGTTCACTTGCGTCGCGGCCTCGCGCGGGTCGCGCGAGAGTTCGCCTTCCAGCCGCTCCACGTGCACGCGGAAGCCGCGGCCCGCCGGCAGCCGCTCGCCCCAGACGACCAGGACGGCGGCCCCGGTCTGTTGCGCCAGCCGCGCCGGCAGCGTCATCGTGTAGGCCTCGCGGCCGAAGAACGGCGCCCACACGCCGAGCCCCTGCGGCGGCACCTGGTCCGGCAGCAGGCCCACGGCCTGCCCCGCCTTGAGCGCCCGCAGCATCTGGCGCACGCCCGCCAGCGTGGTCGGCACGGCGGTCATGTTCGGGCGGTTGCGCGAGGTGGCGACCAGTTCCTGCAGCCAGGGCTTGCGCGCGGGGCGGAACAACACGGTGATCGGCCCGAAGCGCGCGGCATAGGCCTGCGCCGTCACCTCGAAGCAGCCCAGGTGGGGCGTGAGGAAGACGATGCCGCGGCCCTGGGCCAGCAGGTCCGTGATCAGTTCGGGATGCAGCCACTCCACCGGCGGGGTGCGCCCGAACCACAGGCGGGGCGTTTCCATGAGCAGTTTTCCCGCTTCCGCGACCGCCCGGCGCACGTCCGCGAAGGCATAGCCCGCCTGGCGCGCGTTCGCGAGGAAGCGGCGCCGGTAGGTGGGCGACAGCCCGAAGGCCAGCCAGCCGGCCGCCGCGCCCAGGAGGTGCAGCAGGGGGAGGGGCCATCGGGAAAGCTGTTGGAAGATGGATTTCACGCGGGTTAGAATTTGCGCGTCGCCGAGTTACGGAACTACTTGCAGGGCGACCTTAAAAAAATCTGCTAAAGCGTTCGCCCGAGCTCCGGCAGAAGGCAACGCGCCTTCCAGTCAAACCAACGGAGTTTATTCAAATGGCGAACGATTTCCTCTTCACCTCCGAATCCGTGTCCGAAGGCCACCCCGACAAGGTGGCGGACCAGATCTCGGACGCGATCCTCGACGCGATCTTCCAGCAGGACCCGCGCAGCCGCGTGGCGGCCGAGACGCTGACCAACACGGGTCTCGTGGTGCTGGCCGGCGAGATCACCACCAACGCGCACGTCGACTACATCCAGACCGCGCGCGACACGATCAAGCGCATCGGCTACGACAACACCGAATACGGCATCGACTACAAGGGCTGCGCGGTGCTGGTGGCCTACGACAAGCAGTCGAACGACATCGCCCAGGGCGTGGACCACGCGTCCGACGATCACCTGAACACCGGCGCCGGCGACCAGGGCCTGATGTTCGGCTACGCCTGCGACGAGACGCCGGTGCTGATGCCCGCGCCGATCTACTACGCCCACCGGCTGGTGGAGCGCCAGGCGCAGCTGCGCAAGGACGGCCGCCTGCCTTTCCTGCGCCCGGACGCCAAGAGCCAGGTGACCATGCGCTACGTGGACGGCAAGCCCCACAGCATCGACACCGTGGTGCTTTCCAGCCAGCACGCGCCGGAGATGAGCGACGGCCACAAGATGAAGCCGGCCTTCGTCGAGGCGGTGATCGAGGAGATCATCAAGCCGGTGCTGCCCAAGGAGTGGCTGAAGGAAACGCGCTACCTGATCAACCCCACCGGCCGCTTCGTCATCGGCGGCCCGCAGGGCGACTGCGGCCTGACGGGCCGCAAGATCATCGTCGACACCTACGGCGGCGCCTGCCCGCACGGCGGCGGTGCCTTCTCCGGCAAGGACCCGTCCAAGGTGGACCGCTCGGCCGCCTACGCCGCGCGCTACGTCGCCAAGAACATCGTGGCCGCCGGCCTGGCCAAGCAGTGCCAGATCCAGGTGGCGTACGCGATCGGCGTGGCCAAGCCGATGAACGTGACCATCTACACGGAAGGCACGGGCGTCATCCCCGACCACAAGATCGCCGAGCTGGTGCACGAGCACTTCGACCTGCGTCCGAAGGGCATCATCCAGATGCTGGACCTGCTGCGGCCGATCTACCAGAAGACCGCTGCGTACGGCCACTTCGGTCGGGAAGAGCCGGAGTTCACCTGGGAGCGGACCGACAAGGCTGCTGCGCTGCGGGCGTCGGCTGGGCTCAAGTAAGCTTCTTCTCGGCGTTCTGGAAAGTGAAAGCGGCCTTCGGGCCGCTTTTTTGTTTTCCGCTGTGAGTGACAGGGCGCTGCAAATCCGCGTGCCGGTGGGCTGGGGCGCGCTGGGAGGGTGTCCCCTCGCGCTGCGCGCTACGGGGCAAACCTGCGATGGCCGGGCGGGCGGGCCCGCGGCTGAACTCACTGCGTGTTTGACTGCTGCGCAGCCAA
>JALHLO010000348.1 GCA_022844525.1 Ramlibacter sp. | reverse complement strand
GCGAGGAGCCCGGCACCACCAGCGCCCGCACGCCCGGCGCCACGCGGCGGCCGCGCAGCACGCGGGCGGCGTCGCGCAGGTCGTCGATGCGGCTGTTGGTGCACGAGCCGATGAAGGCGTGGCTGATGGCAAGGCCCTCCAGCGGCTGGCCCGGTTGCAGTCCCATGTATTCGAGCGCGCGCAGGGCGCCGCGCTGCTTCACCGGATCGCTTTCCTGCGCCGGGTCCGGCACCGCCTGCGCGATGGTCGTGCCCTGGTCGGGGCTGGTGCCCCAGGTGACCATGGGCTGGACCTGCGCCGCATCGAGCGTCACGGTGGTGTCGAACTCGGCGCCGTCCTCGCTGCGCAGCAGGCGCCAGGCGGCCACCGCCTGTTCCCAGAGCGCGCCCTGGGGAACGCGCGGGCGGCCGTGCAGGTAGTCGAACAGCGAGTCGTCGGGCGCGACGATGGCGCCGCGCGCGGCCGCTTCCACGCTCATGTTGCACAGGGTCAGGCGGCCTTCGACGCCGAGCGCCCGGATGGCCGCGCCGGTGTATTCGATCACGTGGCCGGTGGCGCCGTCGGCGCCGATGCGGCGGATCAGTTCCAGCACCAGGTCCTTGGCCGTGACGCCGAAGCCCAGCTGGCCCCCCACCTCCACCCGCATCGACTTCTGCACCGTGTAGACCAGCGTCTGCGTGGCCAGCAGGTGCTCGATCTCGCTGCTGCCGATGCCGAAGCCCAGCGCCCCCATGGCGCCGTGCGAGGTCGTGTGGCTGTCGCCGGCGGCCATCACCATTCCCGGCAGCACCAGCCCCTGTTCGCTGGCGACGATGTGTTCGATCCCCTGACGGTCGTCCAGCATGTCGTACAGCTCGATGCCGTGCCGGGCGCAGTTGTCGCGCAGCAGCCTGACCTGCAGCGCGCGGTCCGCGTCGGCGATCATCATGGTGCGCTCGTTGCGCACCGGCGTCGTCGGGTTCACGTGGTCCACCACCGCGATGGTGGAGTCCGGCCGCCACACCGGCCGGCTGGCCGCGTGCAGCGCGGCGAAGGCCTGCGGGCTGGTGTATTCGTTGAGGACCTGCCGGTCCACGTACAGCAGCACCTGTCCCTTGTCGCCGAGCGACCGGACCGTGTGCGCATCGACGATGCGCCGGTACAGCGTGCGCGGCTTCACTGCTTCTGGCCGGTGGCTGCGTAGGCCGCGGTGGCCGCCAGCGCGTCGGCGACCTCGATGTCGGCTTCGGTGATCCCTTCGGGCAGCACGATCACGCCGTCCTCGTCGGCGACCAGCCGGCGGCCCGGGTGGAAGGTGACGCCGCCGAAGGTGACGGGGACGTCCACCTCGCCGGCACCGGTGCGCTCGCCGCGCTTGGGCACGGTGCCCAGCGCCTTGACGCCGACGTCCATCTCGTCGATCTCGACGCCGTCGCGGATCGCGCCGTTGATCACCAGCCCGGACCAGCCGTTGCGCGCGGCCAGCGCGGCCATCACGTCGCCGAACAGCGCGCGGTTCAGCGAGCCGCCGCCGTCGATCACCAGCACCTGGCCGTGGCCCTGCTGGCCGACGACCTCGCGGATGAGGCCGATGTCCTCATGGCAGCGGATGGTGCGGATGCTGCCCGCGAAGGCGCGGCGACGGCCCCAGCCGCGCAGGGGCAGGGCGCACGGCAGCGCCGCGTCGCACGCGTCGCTCAGGTCCGAGGTCTTGAGCGTCATGGCGCGTCACTCCAGCGTGATCTTTGCTTCCTTCACCAGCCGGGCGAAGCCAGCGCTGTCGGACGCGATGAACTTCGCGAAGTCCTCGGAGGAGCCGCCCATGATCTCGCCGCCCTGCGAGGCGATCTTCTCGGCCACGTCGGGCAGCTTCAGGATCGCGGCGATCTCGTTGTTCAGGCGGCGCGTGATGTCGGCCGGCATCTTCGCCGGGCCCATCACGGCGAACCACTGCAGCATCTCGGCGTTCTTCACGCCGGCCTCGGCCATCGTCGGCACGTCCGGCAGCAGGGCCGAGCGCTTGTTGCTGGTGATCGCCAGCAGGCGCAGCTTGCCGGCCTTCGCATGCGCCATCACGTTGGGCGGGCTCTCGAAGTTCAGTTCCACCTGGCCGGACAGCAGGTCGACGATCGCCTGGCCGCTGCCCTTGTAGGGGATGTGGGTCATCTCGGTGCCGGTGGCGAGCTGGAAGCGCTCGGCCGCCAGGTGCTGCGCGCTGCCGCCGCCCGACGATGCGAAGCGCAGCCCTCCGGGCCTGGCCTTGGCCAGCGCGACGAACTCCTTGACGTCCTTCGCCGCCACGCTCGGGTGCACCGTCAGCAGCAGCGGCGTGTTGGCCACCGGGATGATCGGCGTGAAGTCGGCCAGGATGTTGTACGGCAGCTTGGGATACAGCGCCGGGGCCACCGAGTTCGAGTTGCTGTGCGCCAGCAGCAGCGTGTAGCCGTCCGGCTTCGCCTTGGCCACGAAGTCCGCGCCCAGCGTGCCGGCGGCACCGGGCTTGTTCTCCACCACCACCGGCGTGTTCAGGCGCTCGGACAGCTTCTGCCCGATCAGGCGGGCCAGCACGTCGGTGAAGCCGCCGGGGGCGAAGCCCACCACCACGCGGATCGGCTTGTTGTCGGGCCAGGCCTGCGCCTGCGCGGCGGTGCCGGCGAAGGGAAGGGCGAAGCCCAGGGCGGCTGCGGCGAGCAGCGAGCGGCGGGAGGGAAAGCGCATGTTTTGTCTCCAGGACTGCTTCTGTGGGAGCCGTCATTCTGCCTGCCCGGCCATGACGACTTTCGATGGACCAGCGCGGAATCCGTAAACCGGCTATGATGGCCCCCGCTAGACGTTCACCAGACCGTTCATCATCAGGTCTCTTCTCCACCGCCGGTTCGCCGGCGCGTCGTTGTCGAATCTCCCTCCGATGCTCCTCTAGGCGTTTCGCACTCCGCGAGGCACGTTGCCGCGCGGCAATTCCCGAAAGGAAAATCGAATGCAGACCAATCAAGCAACCCAGACCGGAGTCGTCAAGTGGTTCAACGAGAGCAAGGGCTACGGCTTCATCGCTCCCGATGACGGCGGCAAGGACCTGTTCGCGCACTTCCGCGAGATCCAGGGCGCCGACGGCTTCAAGACGCTCGCCGAAAACGCGCGCGTGCAGTTCAGCGTGACCCAGGGCCCCAAGGGTCCCCAGGCCAGCAACATCGTCACGATCGCCTGATCGTCGACGCTGCCGCCGCCGCCGCCTCGCGCGGCGCGGCGGCCACCGCTCCCCCGCGGGGAGCGGTTTCCCTCACAAGAAAAACGATGCAAGACAACAAGCACAGCCCCGTCAGCGTGGGCAAGTACCTCATTTCCCCCCTCACCCGATCGCTCGACAACGGCTGGTTCGCCTGCTCCGTGTCGATCCGCTCGGGCCGCGGCCGCACGACCAGCGACCGCATCCTGCGCCTCACGCGCCTGTTCCAGTGCCCCGTCTCGGCCGCCGACTACGCGCGCGGTGAAGCCCTGAACTGGATCGCCGCCCCGGGCGCCGGCGCCCCGGCGCTC
>JALHLO010000347.1 GCA_022844525.1 Ramlibacter sp. | reverse complement strand
GCGTCGGTCCCGCGCAGGCGGGAGTCCAGGGCGTTGAAAGGAAAAGAGCGGCTGCGGCCGCTCTTTTTCGTTTCCGGAAGGGTCCCGCCTGTGCGGGGATGAGAATCACCCCAGCGCCGCCCTTCCCGTGTCCGGCCACAACCTCTTGACGAACAACCAAGCGACCAGTCCCACGCCCATCATCAGCAGCGAGGCCACCGCGAGCTGCTTCGTCGAGTGCATCACCAGCGGCGCGATCGCGCCGGCGACGATCCCGTTGGCCGCCGAGCCGATGAAGGCCTGCAGCGACGAGGCCATGCCGCGCCGCTCGGGGTGGAGGTCCAGCACCAGCAGCGTCACCACCGGCACCATCAGCGCCCAGCCGAAGGAAAACAGCATGATGGGGACCAGCGCCCACCAGGCGCGCGCGGGGAACAGCAGGTTGGCCGCCACGTTGCCCAGCGACACGACCACCATCACGATGAACCCCCAGCGGATCTGCTGCTTGGGCTGGATGCGCCCGGCCAGCCGGCCGCTGGCGAAGGAGCCGGCCATGATCCCGCTGATGGTGAGCAGGAAGAACCAGAAGAACTGCGTCGGCTCCAGCCCGAGGAGATCGCCCAGGAAGGCCGGCGCCGACAGCACGTACAGGAACATCCCGTTGAAGGGGATGCCACTGGCCAGCGCCAGCAGCAGGAAGCGCGGGCTGGAACCGAGCTGCCAGTAGCCGCGCATCAGGTTGCGCACGTTGAAGGCCTGCCGGTGCGTGGCGTGCAGCGTCTCCGGCAGCAGCTTGAAGTTGGCGACCCACAGCGCCACCCCGATGGCGGTGAGGAACCAGAAGATGCTGTGCCAGCCCGCGTGCACGAACAGCCAGCCGCCGATGATGGGCGCGACGGCCGGCGCCACGCCGAAGTAGATCGTGACCTGGCTCATGACCTTCTGCGCCTGGTCCGGCGGGTACATGTCGCGGATCACCGCGCGCGACACCACCCAGCCCGCGCCCGTGGACAGCCCCTGCAGCGCGCGGAAGAACACCAGCTGGCCGATGCTCTGCGACAGCGCGCAGCCGGCCGAGGCGAGGGTGAACACCGCGATGCCCCACAGCACCACCGGCCGCCGCCCGAAGCTGTCCGCCAGCGCGCCGTGGAACAGGTTCATGAAGGCGAAGCCGAAGAGGTAGGCCGACAGCGTCTGCTGCATCTCCACCGGCGTGGCGCCCAGGTTGCGCGCGATCCCCGAGAAGGCGGGAATGTAGGTGTCGATGGAAAAGGGGCCGAGCATGCCCAGCAGGGCCAGCAGCACGGCGAACGCCCAGCGCGGGGCAGTCCAGAGTTGGGTCGCTTCGGGATTCATGCAGGGGAGTGGGCGGGCAATGGGAGGTTGTACCAAACCTCGCCCGACCCGCGCTCCCCGGCGGTCACAGCTTGTCCAGCATGGCCCGGGTGACCAGCACAACGCCGCTGTCGGTGCGGAAGAAGCGCTGGCGGTCCACCTCGGCGTCCTCGCCGATCACCATGCCCTCCGGGATCTCGCAGCCGCGGTCGATCACCACCTTGTACAGGCGCGAGCCGCGGCCGATGATGGTGTCGGGCATGATCACCGCCTCGTGGATGGTGCAGCAGGCCTCCACCTTCACGTTGGAGAACAGCACCGAGCGGCGGATGTTGGAGCCCACCACGATGCAGCCGCCGGAGATCATCACGTTGGAGGTCTCGCCGTTGAGGCCCTGTTCGTCGGGCACGAACTTGGCGGGCGGCAACTGCTCCTGGTAGGTCCACACCGGCCAGTCGCGGTCGTAGAGATTGAGTTCCGGCAGGTCGGACGCGAGGTCCAGGTTCGCCGCCCAGAAGGCATCCACGGTGCCGACGTCGCGCCAGTAGGGGCGGTGCCGCGTGGCCGCGGGCACGGCCGACAGGTTCAGCGGGTGCGCCACCGCGCCGCCGTCGGCCACGATGCGCGGGATCAGGTTCTTGCCGAAGTCGTGGTCGGAGCTGTCGTCGGCCATGTCCGCCTCGAGCAGCTTGTACAGGTATTCGGCGCCGAACACGTAGATGCCCATGCTGCCCAGCGCCTTGTCCGGCTTGCCGGGGATGGGCGGCGGGTCCTTGGGCTTTTCCAGGAAGTCGGTGATGCGGCGGGTCTCGTCCACGTGCATGACGCCCAGCGCCGTGGCCTCCATGCGCGGCACCTCGATGCAGCCCACGGTGCAGCGGGCGCCGCTTTCCACGTGGTCGAGCAGCATCAGCGAGTAGTCCTGCTTGTAGATGTGGTCGCCGGCCAGCACCAGGATGTATTCCGGCCCGTAGGCGCGCAGGATGTCGATGTTCTGCGAGATGGCGTCGGCCGTGCCGCGATACCAGAAGGCCTCGTCCACGCGCTGCTGCGCCGGCAGCAGGTCGATGAACTCGTTCTGCTCGCCGCGCAGGAAGTTCCAGCCGCGCTGCAGGTGGCGCAGCAGCGAGTGCGACTTGTACTGCGTCAGCACCGCCATGCGGCGGATGCCCGAGTTCAGGCAGTTCGACAGCGCGAAGTCGATGATGCGGAACTTGCCGCCGAAGTACACGGCGGGCTTGGCGCGGCGGTCGGTCAGGTCGTACAGCCGCGAGCCGCGGCCCCCGGCCAGCACCAGCGCGATCGTGCGCTTGGGCAGCTCGCGCGCCAGGATCATCCGTTCCATCGCGTTGTCCCTCGCATCGCCACCCACGGCTTCGAGAATGCTGAGGTTCTCTTTCATGGCTATGTTTCCCCCTGTCAGCCCGAGCTACTTTCGGGCACGCGCAGAGGCAGCCATGTAGGACGCAGCCGCCTTTCCGCCGGCCAGCGGAGGCGGTGCACCCCGCGCCGGTCAGGCCGCGGTGTTGGAGCTGGCGCGTTCCTTCTGCAGGCGCTGGACGTGGCGCTTCTGCACGAGCGCGGACACGCCAAGCCAGGCGGCGCCGCCCAGGAGGACCAGGATGAACAGGTTGGCGAGGTTGATCATCCCCGTTGGATGAGCAGGGCCCGGGACGTTCGTAGGACAAGAACGCATCCCGCCGGAAGGCCCCGCCGCTTCCTATCCGCCGCGTCGTCGAGCCGCTAGCATCCCTTCCCTCGCAAGGAGATCGCCATGCAAGCCGCCACGCGCCTGGGCCTCGCCTTCCTGCTGCTGATCACGGCCTTCCTGGTCCTGGTCGGCTTCGCCGTGGCCGGCTTGGCGGCGGCCGGGCAGTCGGCATTGGCGGTGGCGGTCGGGGTCACGGGGATCGCGGGTGCGGGCGTCGGGGTGGTCACCTGGCTGGTGGTGCGCCAGGAAGACGACGAACCCGTGCTTGCGCCGCCCCCGCGGGCCGCGCCGCGCCCGGCGGTGATCGCCCGCAAGCCGGTCCGCGTCCAGGCCATGCCCGTGGCCGACCTGCCGCAGGAATACGTCGATGCGGTGACCCGCGGCATCCGCGCGCGCACGGGCGCCCTGCGGGTGCAGGTGCGCGAGCTGCACCACTAGCGCACCCTGGTCCGGAGCGGGCGCATGCGTCGCGCCGCCTGGTGCACCTGCCTGCTGCTGGCGGCCGCC
>JALHLO010000346.1 GCA_022844525.1 Ramlibacter sp. | reverse complement strand
ATTCGGGGCCCGGGTTGCCGAGCCCGACCAGGAGCTTCATGTCCCGGACCCCGAATCGCGTTCGAACGGACCCGCCTTACTTCTTGGCGGCGGGCTTGGCGGCGGGCTTGGCGGCGGCCTTCACGGCGGGCTTGCTGGGCCGTGTTGCGGCCGGCTGGACCGCGGCGCGGCTCGCCGGGGCGGCCACGATGCCCAACAGGTCGCCAATGCGGCGGTGCGATTCCAGCGGATGCCGCAGCGGCACGGCGGGGTCGATGCGGTAGGCGTTCCGGCGGCCGTCCCGCGTGCGCTCCAGCACCCCCGCCAGCTCCAGGTCGGCCACGATGCGCTGCACCGCGCGCTCGGTCACGCCCACGCGCAGGGCCACTTCGCGCAGGGTCAGGTCGCCGTCGGCCGCCAAGCACACCAGCACGTGCGTGTGGTTGCTCAGGAAGGTCCAGCCCGGGGCTTGTTCGTTCGCCATCGCCGCTCCAGTTGACACGATGCCTAAATTAGGATTTACAATACGCGACACAAATGTCGCTAATTGGAGGTCTTATGTCTGCCGCCCACGCCATCGCCACGACGCCCATCCCCGCCCCGGCGCCCCGCACCATCGCCGTGGCCGCCGGCGACGGCATCGGCCCGGAAATCATGGACGCCGTGCTGGCCGTGCTGTCGGCGGCCGATCCGGGCCTGGGTTTCCAGCCCGTGACCGTTGGCCTGGAAGCCTACCGCAACGGCGCCCTGTCCGGCTTCGGCCCGGAGGTGATGGACGCCATCACCCGGCACGGCGTGCTGCTCAAGGGCCCCATCACCACGCCCCAGGGCGGCGGCTACAAGAGCGTCAACGTAAGCCTGCGCAAGTCGCTGGGGCTGTACGCCAACCTGCGCCCGTGCGTGGCCTACCACCCCTTCATCGCCACCCGCCACCCGGCCATGGACGTGGTGATCGTGCGCGAGAACGAAGAGGACACCTACGCCGGCATCGAGCACCGCCAGAGCGAGGAGGTCTACCAGTGCCTGAAGCTGATCACGCGCCCGGGCTGCGAGCGCATCGTGCGCTATGCCTTCGAATACGCGCGCAGCCACGGCCGCCGCAAGCTCACCTGCATGACCAAGGACAACATCATGAAGCTCACCGACGGCCTGTTCCACCGGGTCTTCGACGAGATCGCCGCCGAATATCCCGAGCTGGCGGCCGAGCACATGATCATTGACATCGGCACGGCCAAGATGGCCGTGGACCCCGAGCGTTTCGACGTGGTGGTGGCGCCCAACCTGTACGGCGACATCCTGTCGGACGTCGCCGCGGAAGTGGCCGGCTCGATCGGCATCGCCCCCTCGTCCAACATCGGCCGCGACTGCGCCATGTTCGAAGCGGTGCACGGTTCGGCGCCCGACATCGCCGGCCGCGACCTGGCCAACCCGTCGGGCCTGCTGCTGTCGGCGGTGATGATGCTGGTGCACCTGGGCCGCACGCAGGCCGCCACGCGGGTCCACAACGCCTGGCTGCGCACCATCGAGGACGGCGTGCTCACCGCCGACATGGCGCGCGCCGGCCAGCGGCCTGCGGTGGGTACGCGCGCGTTCGCCGGCGCGGTGATCGATCGCCTGGGCCAGGCCCCGCGCACCCTGGCTGCGGTGGACTATCCCGCCGTCGCCGTCGCCGCCCCCGCCCGCGTCGATCGGCCGACGGCGGCGCGCACGCCCGCGGCCAAGGCGCTGGTGGGCGTGGACGTGTTCGTGAACTGGGACCAGCACCCGCGCAACCCGGACGCACTCGGACGCCGGCTGGAGGCGATGGCGGCACCGGAGTGGCGCCTTTCCCTGGTCACCAACCGCGGCGTGAAGGTGTATCCGCAGGGCCAGGCGCAAACCCTGTGCACGGACCACTGGCGCTGCCGGTTCGTCGCCAGCGGCCCCGACAGCGCCACGCCGCAGGCCATCGCCGCCCTGCTGCTGCGGCTGCATGCGGGCGGGCTGGACGCGGTGAAGACGGAAAACCTCTACACCTTCGACGGCAAGCCGGGCTACTCGCAGGCGCAGGGCGAGTAGCCCGCGGCCGGCACTCAGCCGGTCTTGGTGCAGTTCTCCAGCCAGACCATGCGCTTGAAGTCGTCGTAGCGGTAGAACGCGCCGGTGAACGTGACGCGGTCGCCCTTGCGCCAGGTCAGCACGTTGGCCAGCTGGTTGGGGCGGAACAGGCAGGCCACGCCCACGCGCGGCTCGCGGTCGCCGGGCACGCGCAGCTGCACGTCGCTCTGGTCGGGCACGTCGAAGGACACGTTGTAGTCCTCGCCGTCTTCCTGGATGTAGTCCACGTTGCCCCGGAGCGCGTAGCTGCGGCCCTTGTGGCGCGCGCCCACGGCCACGGCGTTGCCCTTGGCCTCGCGCGCGATCTCGCGCGAGAACACGTACACGTCCCGCACGGTCACGTCGTTGGCGTTCTGGACCTTGGCGCCCTGCGCGCCGGCCAGCCGGCCCGCCTCGCCGCCCTTCACCCGCGACAGCAGGTCGCACATGTAGCCGCGAATGGCGTCGGCCTTGGCGAACTGGCCCTTTTCGGTCTTGACGGTCATCTGCACCGACGCCGCATCGCCGCTGGCGCTGACGTTGATCAGCGTGGGGATGGCGCGGGTGGTACCCGTGGAGCGCTGCTCGACCAGCATCACGCCGCCGGCCGGGTCTTCGGTGATCACGTCCATTTTCTCCGACACCATGATGCCGCGCATCTGGCCCAGCGCGTCGGCCACCGACAGCTGCGGCACGCTGACGCGGCTGGAGTAGTCCACGCCGGTGAAGGCACTGCCGGACTTGGCGAAGTTGTCTTCGCACTCGCCGGCGTGCGCGGCGGCGCTGGCGCTGGCCAGCACGAGGGCGATCAGGGTCTTGTGGTGCATGTGGCATCTCGGTCGGGGGAAGGAGCCCCGAGTGTCGGGGAGCCGCCGCCCAAGCTCAAGGGCCGGACGGCCTGGTTCAGGCCTTGTCGTACAGCGAGCGCACCAGGGCAGGCCCGTGGGCACGCTCCAGCCGGCGCACGATGAAGTGGCCGCGGGCCATGTTCTGGAAGTGGGTGATGAACACCAGGTTGAGCGCCGCGCCGCTGGCCGCGCCGATCAGGGGCGCCGCCTGGGCCAGCGCCTTCTGGGTCACCGGCACCGAAAAGCGGCTGGCGATGGCGTTGATGGCGCGCACCACCGCAGGCGCGGCGCCGCTGCCCAGGCTGCTGGCCACGTAGCGCGAGGCCGCCGTGACCTGCTGCGCCAGGGCCGCGCGGCTGGCGAAGTAGCCGGCCTCGGCCGCATCGTCGCCCTGGCTGCGACCGCCCAGGGCCAGCACCTCGATGCAGGCCAGGCGCGTGCCCTCGTGGCCGGGCGACTCGCCCTCGCTGCGGGCGATGTCGGCGATCGAGCGCAGCATGGTGGCGGTGGTGATGGGCAGCTCCACCAGCAGGCCGGCCAGGCCGAAGAAGCCGCCGACCGCGCCGGTGCCGGCCACGGCCAGCTTGTGCATCCGGTTGCTGGCGCGCGCGCAGACGGCGCCTTCGCGCATCGTGCCGGCG
>JALHLO010000345.1 GCA_022844525.1 Ramlibacter sp. | reverse complement strand
CGCAGCGCGAGGGGACACCCTCCCAGCGCGCCCCAGCCCACCGGCACGCGGATTTGCAGCCACCCCGGCGCGACGCAAACAGCTCGCAACATTTACCGCCGAGCCTTTGATCCTAGTCACCTCCCCGTAAGGGGCCTCCCACACCATCCCTTGGTGCCGCCCCCGGTTCGGTGGCACAATCGCCTCCGCAACCAAGGGCCCTTCCCCACAGTCGCATCCGCCAACCGGTAAAGCCGTGTCGCGGAAGGTTTCTCAACCAGCTTCAATGTTCCCTGCAGGGGAACGGAAAGTAGCGAACCGATGAGCGAGCAGAGCTCCGTCTACACGGCCTACAACGGCAATTCCTATCTCTTCGGCGGCAACGCGCCCTATGTCGAGGAGATGTACGAAAACTACCTCGCCAACCCCGGCAGCGTCCCCGACAACTGGCGCGAGTACTTCGACGCGCTCCAGAACGTCCCCGCGGTCGACGGCTCCAATGCCAAGGACGTGCCCCACCTGCCGGTGGTCAACGCCTTCGCGCAGCGCGCCAAGCAGGGCGTCACCCGCGTGGTGGTCGCCGCCGGCGCCGATTCCGAGCTCGCCCGCAAGCGCACCGCCGCGCAGCAGCTGATCGCCGCCTACCGCAACGTCGGCTGCCGCTGGGCCGACCTCGACCCGCTCAAGCGCACCGAGCGCGAACACATCCCCGAGCTGGACCCGGCCTTCTACGGCTTCAGCGACGCCGACCAGGAAGCGGTGTTCAACACCAGCAACACCTTCTTCGGCAAGGACAGCATGTCCCTGCGCGAGCTGCTCAACGCGCTGCGCGAAACCTACTGCGGCACCATCGGCGCCGAGTACATGTACATCAGCGACCAGGGCCACAAGCGCTGGTGGCAGCAGAAGCTGGAAGCGATCCGCAGCAAGCCGCAGTTCAACGCGGAGAAGAAGCGCCACATCCTCGACCGCCTGACCGCCGCCGAAGGCCTCGAGCGCTTCCTCCACACCAAGTACGTCGGCCAGAAGCGCTTCTCGCTGGAAGGCGGCGAGAGCTTCATCGCCTCCATGGACGAACTGATCCAGCGCGCCGGCGAGAGGGGCGTGCAGGAGATCGTGATCGGCATGGCCCACCGCGGCCGCCTGAACGTGCTGGTGAACACCATGGGCAAGATGCCCAAGGACCTGTTCTCCGAGTTCGACCACACCGCGCCGGAAGACTTGCCGGCCGGCGACGTCAAGTACCACCAGGGCTTCAGCTCGGACGTCAGCACGCCCGGCGGCCCGGTCCACCTGTCGCTGGCCTTCAACCCCTCGCACCTGGAGATCGTGAACCCGGTGGTCGAGGGCTCCGTGCGCGCGCGCATGGACCGCCGCGCCGACGCCCGGGGCGCGCAGGTGCTGCCGGTGCTGGTGCACGGCGACGCCGCCATCGCCGGCCAGGGCGTGGTGCAGGAGACGCTGGCGCTGGCCGAGACCCGTGGCTACTACACGGGCGGCACGGTGCACATCGTCATCAACAACCAGATCGGCTTCACCACCTCCGACCCGCGCGACGCCCGCTCCACGCTGTACTGCACCGACATCGTCAAGATGATCGAGGCGCCGGTGCTGCACGTGAACGGCGACGACCCGGAAGCCGTGGTGCTCGCGACCCAGCTGGCGCTGGAGTACCGCATGGAGTTCAACAAGGATGTCGTGATCGACATCGTGTGCTTCCGCAAGCTGGGCCACAACGAGCAGGACACCCCCGCGCTGACCCAGCCGCTGATGTACAAGAAGATCGCGGCGCACCCCGGCACGCGCAAGCTGTACGCCGACAAGCTGGCCGCGCAGGGCCTGGGCGAGACCCTGGGCGACGACATGTTCAAGGCCTACCGCGCCGCCATGGACGCGGGCAAGCACACGGTCGACCCGGTGCTGTCCAACTTCAAGAGCAAGTACGCGGTCGACTGGGCGCCCTTCCTGGGCAAGAAGTGGACCGACGCCGCCGACACCGCCATCCCGCTGGCCGAGTGGAAGCGGCTGGCCGAGCGCATCACCACGGTGCCGCAAAGCTTCACCGTGCACCCGCTGGTCAAGAAGGTGCTGGAAGACCGCGCCGCCATGGGCCGGGGCGACGTCAACGTCGACTGGGGCATGGGCGAGCACATGGCCTTCGCGTCCCTGGTCGCCTCCGGCTACCCGGTGCGCCTGTCGGGCGAGGACGTGGGCCGCGGCACCTTCGTGCACCGCCACGCCGTGCTGCACGACCAGAACCGCGAGAAGTGGGACGTCGGCACCTACATCCCGCTGCAGAACGTGGCCGAGAACCAGGCCCCCTTCACCTGCATCGACTCCATCCTGTCGGAAGAGGCGGTGCTGGGCTTCGAGTACGGCTACGCCTCCAACGACCCGCACACCCTGGTGATCTGGGAGGCGCAGTTCGGCGACTTCGCCAACGGCGCGCAGGTCGTGATCGACCAGTTCATCGCCTCCGGCGAAGTGAAGTGGGGCCGCGTCAATGGCATCACGCTGATGCTGCCGCACGGCTACGAGGGCCAGGGCCCGGAGCACAGCTCGGCGCGCCTGGAGCGCTTCATGCAGCTGTCGGCCGACACCAACATCCAGGTGTGCCAGCCGACCACGGCCAGCCAGATCTTCCACCTCCTGCGCCGGCAGATGGTGCGGTCGCTGCGCAAGCCGCTGGTGATCATGACGCCCAAGTCGCTGCTGCGGAACAAGGACGCGACCTCGCCGCTCGCCGAGTTCACCAAGGGCACCTTCCAGACGGTCATTCCCGATCAGAAGGACCTCAAGGGCGACAAGGTCAAGCGCGTGATCGTGTGCTCGGGCAAGGTGTACTACGACCTGGCGAAGAAGCGCGAGGAGAAGGGCGCGGACGACGTGGCCATCCTGCGCATCGAGCAGCTGTACCCGTTCCCGCACAAGGCCTTCGCGACCGAGCTGAAGAAGTACCCGAACGCGACCGACCTGGTGTGGTGCCAGGACGAGCCGCAGAACCAGGGCGCCTGGTTCTTCATCCAGCACAACATCCACGAGAACATGAGCGAAGGCCAGAAGCTGGGTTATGCCGGCCGCGCCGCCTCCGCCTCGCCCGCCGTGGGTTACGCGCACCTGCACGCCGAGCAGCAGAAGGCGCTGGTGGATGCGGCCTTCGCGAAGCTCAAGGGCTTCGTTCTCTCGAAATAACCGGATTCGTCATCCCCGCGCAGGCGGGGGCCCAAGTCTTCAGGACGCTTTGGATCCCCGCCTGCGCGGGGATGACGGCACACAGACTCAGAGGAAGAATTTCAAATGGCTATCGTTGAAGTGAAGGTCCCGCAACTGTCCGAATCGGTTGCCGAGGCGACCCTGCTGCAGTGGAAGAAGAAGCCCGGCGAGGCCGTGGCGCAGGACGAGATCCTGATCGAGATCGAGACCGACAAGGTGGTGCTCGAAGTGCCCGCGCCCAGCGCCGGCGTGCTGGGCGAGATCGTGGTGGCCGACGGCGGCACCGTGACCTCCGACCAGGTGATCGCGAAGATCGACACCGAGGCCAAGGCCGGCGCCGCGGCGCCCGCCGCCGCCAAGGCCGCCCTCGTCGCGGCAACCGC
>JALHLO010000344.1 GCA_022844525.1 Ramlibacter sp. | reverse complement strand
TCGCCTGCGGGCTCACCACGTCCTACACGTTCGGCGTAGGTCGTGGTGAGCCCGCAGGCGAACCGCGACACTCCCCCCTACTGCAACTGGTACTGCGCCAGCTTCTGCGGATCCCGGATCCGGATCTCCCGCCTGTCGATCTCCACCAGCCCCTGCGCCTCCAGCTCGTGCAGCACCCGCGAGAAATACTCCGGCGTGAGCGACAGCCGCGAAGCCACCATCGCCTTGCTCACCGGCAGCGTCACCGTCACCGGCGCCTCCCCCTCCGGTCCGTCGGCCACGTCGCGCAGCAGGTAGCCGACGATGCGCTGCGCGCCCGAGTGCAGCGTGTACGACTCCACGTCCCGCACCAGACCGTGCAGGCGACGCGACACGCCCGCCAGCATGCGCAGGCTGAAGCGCGGGTCGTGTTCGATCTCCGCCAGCACCGCCTGCTTGCTCACGCTCAGCACCAGCGCGTCGGTGACGGCCTGCGCGTTCACGATGTAGGGCTGGCCGGTGAACATCAGCGCCTCGGCGAAGGTGCCGCCGGGGCCGATCAGCTCGATCACCTTTTCCTGGCCGTTGGGCGACAGCGCGAACAGCTTGACCTGGCCGATCACCGTGACGTGGAAGTGCTCGCAGGGCTCGCCCACGCGGAACACCGCCTCGCCGCGCGCCAGCCGGCGCAGCGTGCAGCCTTCGGCCAGGCGCGCCAGTTCGCCGGGCGCGAGCTCGTGGAACAGCGGAAGCGTCGAAAGGTAGCGTGGCAGGTCGAAACCCGGTCGGCCCCGGTTGTCCATCGCGGCACTTTCCGGGCCGGCGAAGGGCGGCCCAATGGTTGCAGTCTGGACGCCGGGGGGCCCTTTCATTTGCGGAAGATCAAGCCCCCTGCGTGGCCGGGAGGAATACGTCGGAAAAACAGGCTCCTTCGTGCAGTCCGCGCGCCAGGAATCCCTGCACCGCCGCGTCCACCATGCGTGCGGAGCCGCACACATAGACCGCGTAGCCGGCCAGTTCCGGATGGTCCGCCAGGATGGCCTCGTGGACCAGGCCCGTGCGGCCCTGCCAAGGGTCGTCCGGCTGCGGTTCGGACACCACGAGGTCGGCGCGGAATTCCGGATGGGCGCGCCGCCATCCTTCCACCAGGTCGAGCAGGTACAGGTCCTGCGGCCGGCGCACGCCCCAGTACAGGTGCATGGGCCGCCGCAGGCCGCGGTGGAAGGCATCCTCGACGATGCTCTTGATCGGCGCGAAGCCGGTGGCGGCGGCCACCAGCAGGATCGGCCGCTCGCCCTCGCGCAGGGTGAAGCTGCCCAGCGGCCCTTCGAAGCGCAGCGTGTCGCCCACGCGCATGGCCTCGAACACATGGCCGGTGAAGCGCCCGCCGGGAATGCGCCGCACGTGCAGCTCGATGCGGGCATCGTCGTGCGGCGGGTTGGCGAAGGAGAAGGCGCGCCGCTGGCCGTCGTCCAGGAGGATGTTGATGTACTGGCCGGCGGCGAAGGGCAGGCGCTGCCCGCCCGGCAGCGTCACCCAGACCCGCATCACGTCCGGCGCCAGCCGCTCCATCGCATCCACCCGTCCCGCGTGGACCGCCGAATCGGTGGCCGCTTCGCCCAGCGGTGCGTCCACGTCGATGACGACGTCCTCCCGCGGCACGGCACAGCACATGAGCGCCTGCCCGCGCGCCCGCGCTTCGTCGGGCAAGGCGCTGCGCTGGTAGGGGCGATGCTCCACCTTGCCGTATTCGACCGTGCACAGGCACACGCCGCAGGCGCCGTTGCGGCATTCGAAGGGCAGCGCGAGCCCTTCGCGCAGGCCGGCGTCCAGCAGCGTCTCGTCCGCCCGCACCCGCAATTGCGCCTGCGTGCCGCCGGCGCCGTGCACCACCAGCTGGTGTTCGCCGTGGCCCGCGGTGCGCCGCCCGGGCCACCAGGGCAGCACCGCCAGCAGCGCAGTGCCGGCGCCGACCAGCGCCCACACCTGGCCGAGCGGCCAGGCCGCCAGCAGCGGCAGCAAGGCGAGATAGAACCAGTCCAGCTCCACCGAGCCGACCGCCTGCGCCATGTCGGCCGCGCCGCCCTGGCTGAGCGCGGGGCGCACCAGCGACAGGACCAGCAGCGCGCCCGCGAGCCCGATCCAGATCGGCCGCGGCGGCGAGGTGCGCGCCTTGGGCACCCGCTGCACGTGCACCCACATCAGCAGCAGCACCACCAGCGGCAGCCCGATGTGCAGGAAGGACAGCAGCGAGAAGAAGCGGTCGCTGACGCTCGTGCTGTAGACGAAGTTGCGCATCAGCGTGCCGCCGAAGCTGGGCAGCCAGTCCAGCCATTCGAACACGGCGACGATGACGAACTGCGCGAGGCGATCCCAGGGCAGCATGTAGCCGTTGATGCCGGAGGCATACACCAGCCACACCAGCGCGACGCCGGTGATCCAGGAGAACCAGCGGTAGCCGCGGAAGCGGTCGAAGGCGAAATGCCGCAGCAGGTGCAGCAGCATGGTCAGCACCATCGCATCCGACGCATAGCGGTGCAGGCTGCGCAGGACGCCGCCGGCGAACCACTGGCGGTGCGTGATGGCCTCCACCGAACTGTAGGCCGCGTCGACGCCGGTCTCGAAGAAGGCGTACAGGTACAGGCCGGTGCCGCCCACCACCCAGAACAGGAAGAAGGTGATCGCACCCAGGTGGTACAGCGGGTTCAGGCGGTCGCCGAAGGCGGCGTTGAACACGCCTTCCACGCGCAGGAACAGCCACTGCAGGAGCGCCTGCAGGCGCCCCATCACGCCACCGCCCGCAGGCCGGGCGCGGCCGCCGGCGCGCTGCGCATCGCGCGCAGCACCACCACCAGGAACAGCAGGCCGCCGACGATGGCCACCGCGCCGCCCAGCCCCATGAGGCCCATGCCGGCGATCTCGCCCGGCGTGCGCAGCACCTGCTCGGCGCCGGTCACCTTGCGCTGCACGCCGTAGCCACCGGACCAGACCAGGCCGACGATGTGCATCAACTGCCCCACGGCGTAGACCCACGGTTGCGCGACCGCCAGCCGCCCTTGCGGCGCCTGGTAGCCGAGCGCCGGCAGCAGGCGGAACACCAGGCCCATCAGCGCCAGCGTGACGCCGACGATGCAGCCGTGGTAGTGCGCGGGGATGCGCACGTTGCTGCCGGCGATGAAGATGCCGATCACGCCGCCGGCGCCGAACAGCAGCACCGCGGCGAGCAGCGCCGCCCGCCAGGGCCGCGCTTCCGGCCGCAGCGGCGGCGCCGCGTGCAGTCCGACCACGGCCGCGAGCGCCACCGGCAGGATCGACAGGCCGCCGCCGATGCGCATCGCCCAGGTCAGCAGCGCGCGATGCTCCACGGAGGTGACGTCGTGCGCGAGGTAGGCATAGGGCGTCACGAACACGCTGGCCAGCGTCAGCGCGAACATCAGCAGGGCCACGCGCGGGCTGAGCGGGATGCGCGCGCCGCAGGCGCCGGCCAGCCACAGCCAGGCCACCAGCATCAGCAGCGTCCAGGTGAACTGCAGCACGTGGCCGCCGCCCCAGAACAGCAGCTCGTAGTAGGCCTTGCCTTCCAGCGCCCGCGGCACGGCAGCATAGGACCAGGCGAAGGC
>JALHLO010000343.1 GCA_022844525.1 Ramlibacter sp. | reverse complement strand
CGAGCGCCCCGAGCAGCGCGTGCCGATGTCCCGCCTGCGCGCCCGCGTGGCCGAACGCCTGCTGCAGTCGCAGGCCACCAACGCCATCCTGACCACCTTCAACGAGGTGAACATGGCGCCGGTGATGGAGATGCGCAAGAAGTTCCAGGAGAAGTTCGAGAAGGAACACGGCGTCAAGATCGGCTTCATGTCCTTCTTCGTGAAGGCCGCCGTGCACGCCCTGAAGAAGTACCCGGTGCTCAACGCCTCCGTGGACGGCAACGACATCGTCTACCACGGCTACTTCGACATCGGCATCGCGGTGGGCTCGCCGCGCGGCCTGGTGGTGCCCATCCTGCGCAACGCCGACCAGATGTCCTTCGCCGACATCGAGAAGAAGATCGCCGAGTACGGCGCCAAGGCGCGCGACGGCAAGCTGGGCATCGAGGAGATGACCGGCGGCACGTTCTCGATCTCCAACGGCGGCGTGTTCGGCTCCATGCTGTCCACTCCCATCATCAACCCGCCGCAGTCAGCCATCCTGGGCGTGCACGCGACCAAGGACCGCGCGGTGGTGGAGAACGGCCAGATCGTGATCCGCCCGATGAACTACCTGGCCATGTCCTACGACCACCGCATCATCGACGGCCGCGAAGCCGTGCTGGGTCTGGTGGCCATGAAGGAAGCGCTGGAAGACCCGGCCCGCCTGCTGTTCGACATCTAACGCACCCTGATCCCTGTGGCAAACAAGAACTTCGACGTCGTCGTCATCGGCGGCGGCCCCGGCGGCTACATCGCGGCGATCCGCGCGGCGCAGCTCGGTTTCAACACCGCCTGCATCGACGAGTGGAAGACCAGGGACGGCAAGCCCGCTCCCGGCGGCACCTGCACCAACGTCGGCTGCATCCCCTCCAAGGCGCTGCTGCAGTCCTCGGAGAACTTCGAGGAAGCCGGCAAGCATTTCGGCGACCACGGCATCACCATGAAGGACCTGGCGATCGACATCGGCAGGATGCTCGCCCGCAAGGACGCCGTGGTGAAGCAGAACAACGACGGCATCCTGTACCTGTTCAAGAAGAACAAGGTCACCTTCTTCCATGGCCGCGGGTCCTTCGCCGCGGCGGGTGGCGAGGGCTACGAGATCCAGGTGAAGGGCGCCGCGGACGAAACCATCACCGCGAAGCACGTGATCGTCGCCACCGGCTCGAACCCGCGCGCGCTGCCCGGCGTGCCCTTCGACGAGGAACTGGTGCTGTCCAACGACGGCGCGCTGCGCATCGCCGCGGTGCCGAAGAAGCTGGTGCTGATCGGCTCCGGCGTCATCGGCCTGGAGATGGGCTCCGTGTGGCGCCGCGTCGGGTCCGAGGTGACGGTGCTGGAAGCGCTGCCCACCTTCCTGGGCGCGGTCGACGAGCAGATCGCCAAGGAAGCGCACAAGGCGTTCACCAAGCAGGGCCTGAAGATCGAACTGGGCGTGAAGGTCGGCGAGATCAAGCCGGAAGGCAAGGGCCTGTCCGTCGCCTACACCAACGCCAAGGGCGAGGCGCAGAAGCTGCAGGCCGACCGCCTGATCGTGTCCATCGGCCGCGTGCCGAACACCAGGGGGTTGAACCCGGAAGCCGTCGGCCTGAAGCTGGACGAGCGCGGCGCCATCGTGGTGGACGACGAGTGCAGGACGAACCTGCCCAACGTGTGGGCGGTCGGTGACGTCGTGCGCGGCCCGATGCTCGCGCACAAGGCGGAGGAAGAGGGCGTGGCGGTGGCCGAGCGCATCGCCGGCCAGCACGGCCACGTGAACTTCAACACCATCCCCTGGGTGATCTACACCAGCCCCGAGATCGCGTGGGTCGGCCGCACCGAGCAGCAGCTCAAGGCCGATGGCGTGCAGTACAAGGCCGGCACCTTCCCCTTCATGGCCAACGGCCGCGCCCGCGCGCTCGGCGACACGACCGGCATGGTGAAGTTCCTGGCCGACGCCAAGAGCGACGAGATCCTGGGCGTGCACATCGTGGGCCCGATGGCTTCCGAGCTGATCGCCGAAGCGGTGGTCGCGATGGAGTTCAAGGCCTCGGCCGAGGACATCGCCCGCATCTGCCACGCGCACCCGTCGCTGTCGGAGGCGACCAAGGAAGCGGCCCTGGCGGTCGACAAACGCACCCTCAACTTCTAAGAGATGCTCAAGCGCGTGGGATCGGTTCGCGCAGCCTACGAATCGGAACTGGAGGCGCGCGGGTACGCGAGCGATCCCGCGCAGCTGCGCGGGATCGAGGCGCTGGAGCGCTGCGCCAGCGAGTGGGCGGAATACAAGGAGCAGCGCTCCAACGCCTTCAAGAAGCTGATCAACCGGCCGGCGATCCCGCGCGGCGTGTACATGCACGGCGGCGTCGGCCGCGGCAAGAGCTTCCTGATGGACTGCTTCTTCCAGGCCGTGCCGGTGGTGCGCAAGACGCGGCTGCACTTCCACGAGTTCATGCGCGAGGTGCACCGCGAGCTCGCCGAGCTGCAGGGCACGGTGAACCCGCTGGACGAACTCGGCGCGCGCATCGCCCGGCGCTACCGGCTGATCTGCTTCGACGAGTTCCACGTCGCGGACATCACCGACGCGATGATCCTGCACCGGCTGCTCGACGCGCTGTTCGACAACGGCGTGGGCTTCGTCACCACCTCGAACTTCCGCCCGGACGACCTGTACCCGAACGGCCTGCACCGCGACCGCATCCTGCCGGCCATCGCGCTGCTCAACGAGAAGCTGGAAGTGATCAGCGTGGACAACGGCACCGACTACCGCCGCCGCACCATGGAGCAGGTGAAGCTGTACCACGCGCCGCTCGGGCCGCAGGCGGACGCCGAGATGAACGACGCCTTCACCCGGCTGTCGGCCTCCCACGACGAGGACCCGCTGCTGCACATCGAGCACCGCGAGATCCGCGCGCGCCGCAAGGCCGGCGGCGTGATCTGGTTCGACTTCCGCACGCTGTGCGGCGGGCCGCGCTCGCAGAACGACTACCTGGAGATCGCGACGCAGTTCCACACGGTGCTGCTGAGCGACGTGCCGCGGATGTCGGCGCGCAATGCCTCGGAAGCGCGCAGGTTTACCTGGCTGGTGGACGTTCTTTACGATCGCCGTGTCAAACTGATCCTGTCGGCCGAAGTCCCGCCGGAGGCGTTGTACACCGAGGGGCCGCTGGCCCACGAATTCCCGCGGACCGTGTCGCGCCTCAACGAGATGCAGTCCACCGAGTACCTGGCCCTGGAACACCGTACCGTCGATACCCGCCTGACATGAAGCACCTGCTGGCCTGCTGCCTGGTCCTCGCGGCCGCGTTCCCCGCCTGGGCGCAGGCGCCCGACGCCGATGCGGCCGAACGCGCCCGCATCAAGGCGGAGCGCGCCGCGGCCGAAGCACGCTTCAACGAGGGCGACAAGGCCTGCCGCGCGAAGTTCGCGGTGACCGACTGCCTCGACAAGGTCACGCGCGAGCGCAATGCGCGCCTGGCCGAGCTGCGCCGGCAGGAACGCCTGCTCAACGACGCCGACCGCAAGCGCCGCGCCGCCGAGCGCCAGAAGCAGCTGGACGAGCGCCAGTCCCCCGAGCGGCAGAAGGCGGCGGCTCAGCGGCGCGCCCAGGCCCT
>JALHLO010000342.1 GCA_022844525.1 Ramlibacter sp. | reverse complement strand
TGGCACTTCCTCTACGAAGGCGGATTGCTTCGTACTGGCAAAAAGGCCCCCGCCGATGGTGTGTGGCTGGAGGTGAAGGGCAAGCCCATCCTGTGCAACCGCGGCCTGCATGGAAGCGTGCAGCCGTTCGACGCGCTGTCCCATGCACCGGGGCCGATCCTGACGCTGTGCGAGTTCGGCGGCGAAATGGCGCACGACACGGACAAGCTCGTTGCCCAGCGCCGCAAGATTCTCGCGCGCATGGACGCAACCGAAATGCTGCGCTACTTCGCCCGCACGCAGGCAATGAACGTGGGGCACTTGCTGGGCGATGTGCCGGATGTGGTCACTGAATTCCTGATGACCGGCGACGAGTCGATCAGGGCCGCTGCCAGGGACGCTGCCAGGGCCGCTGCCAGGGCCGCTGCCAGGGACGCTGCCAGGGCCGCTGCCAGGGACGCTGCCTGGGACGCTGCCAGGGACGCTGCCTGGGACGCTGCCTGGGCCGCTGCCTGGGCCGCTGCCAGACGCGACTTCAACCACCTTGTCTGCGAATGCTTCGAGGGCCCGCTGTCGCAGATCGACTGGCGCGCCTGACCTCCCCCACCCCCTAAGACAGCCCTTTAGTAGATAGGAGCCTGACATGAGCGAAGGACTTGAATCACTGCTGGACGGCGGGCGGGTCGCGGACTGCGATCGCAACGACGTGGCGCTGGAGGGGAGGCCCTACAGCTTCAACGACGACGACGTGTACGTGGTGGACGCGCGCACGCTGAAGATCGTGCGGCACATCGGCTGCAAGTCGTGCGAGTACATCGGCTCGTATGTGCACGGCTTCCGCGCCTACCCCGGGCAGATGGTCCTGAAGGGCCTGCAGGCCAAGTTCATGGGGGTGCACGCATGAGCGCGGCGCAGCACACGCCGGGGCCGTGGTCCCTGCACCCCATCGCAGCAACGTCGGTCGTTGGCAGCAAGGGGTTCGTGGTTGCCGCGTGCGGTGGGCACAGCAACAACATGGCGGACCCCGACGAGTTGCACGACGAGCTGTGCGCCAACGCTCGCTTGGTCGCCGCCGCGCCGGAACTACTGGAGGCGCTGGAAAGCCTACTGTTCTACGCGGATGGCATCTTGCGTGTGCAGTGCGCGGAGGATGGCGAGGAGGTTCCGGCCGTCACGTTCCCCGATGTGCGCGCCGCCATCGCCAAGGCCACCGGGAGCCAGCATGGCTGACCACCATCCTCTCGCCGGCCCGGTCTACAAGGGCGCGACCATTCGCACGCCCAAGAAGATGCTGACGGGCAGCGGGGCGCCGTCCTTCTGCTGGCACTGCGGCAACCAGCTTCAGCGCGCGCCAGGAAAGGGGCTGGGCCTCTTCTTTTTCAATCTCGTCACCGGACCGGATGGCGAACAGCACCGCATCCACGGCGACTGCACCGAGCAGGCGATTCTCGACGGCTGCAAGCTGGTGGGAACGGAGACGCAAGCATGAACCGCCACCCCATGCACCGCTGCACCCTGCGTTTCCCCCGCACGTCGGATGAGGCGTTTCGCACCGCCCGCTACGGCGCCGCCATCGAGCGGCCCGTCCCTTCGCTGTGGCGCCGCCTGCTGACCGCTTTCGTGAGGTGGCTCTGATGCCCTCCGAGCGCATCGGCGGCAGCCGCATTCACCAGGACGACGGCGATCCGCGCAACAAGCCGATCACCACCCCCGAGTCCTGCCAGGCATGGGCCTGCATCGCCGAGGTGCTGTTCATCGCTGTCGTGGTGATCTGCCTCTGCGCCGCCTTCATCCAGATCGTCCTTCCCCCCTTCTACCGCTGAAAGGTTTTCCGTGAACGACACCGACACCATCCTCGATCTGACGCCGATCGAGCGCCAGGACGAAAAGCCCAGCACTGCACTCGCCCTGCCGCAGACATCCCCCGCCGGCATGATGCTCGCGGCCCTGAGCCAAGGCGCCAGCCTGGAGCAGGTCGAGAAGATGATGGACCTGCAGGAACGCTGGGAGAAGCGCGAAGCCGAGAAGGCTTACAACGAAGCCATGGCCTCCTTCAGCGCCGAGGCCATCGAGATCATCAAGCGCAAGCAGGTCGACTACGCCAACAGCAAGGGCGGGCGCACGCAGTACAAGCACGCCGAGCTGTCGGATGTGGTCGAGGCCGTCAAGCCCGCGCTGGCCCGCCACGGGTTCTCCTATCGCTGGGACACGCAGCAGACGCCCGACTGGCTGAGCGTGACCTGCATCCTCAAGCACCGGCTGGGCCATTCCGAGTCGTGCACGCTGGGCGGCGCCCCCGACGACAGCGGCGGCAAGAACCGCATCCAGGCCGTGAAGTCCACCAAGAGCTACCTGGAACGGCAGACGCTGGAGGCCATCTGCGGCGTGGCCGAGAAGGGCGAGGACAACGACGGCGCGGACGCCCCTGCGGCGTCACCGATCCCGCCCGACCTGCTGCAAGCCGCCCGCGACGAATCCATGAAGGGCTGGAAGGCGTTTTCCGCCTGGATCAAGGCGCGCACCGAGCAGGAGCGCAACCTGCTGGTGCCCGAGAGCGACAACCTCAAGGCCGCCGCCAAGGCCGCCGACGCGAAGGGAGTCGCCAAGTGATCCACCACCAGCACGAACAGGGCTCGCCCGAATGGCTGGCGGCGCGCCGCGGCTGCATCACCGGCTCGCGATTCAAGGACTGCCGCGACAAGCTCAAGAGCGGCGCGCCGTCGAAGGCATGCCTCGCCTACGCCTTCGACATTGCCCGCGAGCGTTGCGGCGGCATGGCCCCGGCCAAGTTCCAGAACGCGGCCATGCGGATCGGAACGGAGCAGGAGGCGCCGGCTGTGCGGGCATACGAGGTTCGCACCGGCAACCTCACCGAGGAAGTTGGCTTCTTCACCACCGATGACGGTTTGTTCGGGCTGAGCCCGGATCGGCTGATCGATGACGACGGCGTGCTGGAGGTGAAGACCATGGTGTCCAGCGACACGCTGTTCACCGCCGTGGCGCAAGGCGACGTGTCCGAGTACATGGATCAGTGCCTCGGCTACCTGTGGCTGCTGGGCCGGCAGTGGGTCGACCTGGTGCTGTGGGCGCCTGACCTGCAGCACATGACCATCAAGCGGATCACGCGCGACGAGAACGCAATCGAAGCGCTGGAGGCCGACCTGATGGCCTTCGCGCGCTTGGTTGCCGAGAACGAGGCTGCCCTGCGCCGAGCGCTGGGGCAGGCCGCCCAACCCGCGCCGGCCGCGGCGCCGAAAGCCGGCACCACGCCCAGCGCCATCCCCGAAAACATCTTCTAGGACCCCCCATGGCATCCCTCATCGGACTCTTCACGCTCGGCCGCGACGCCGAACTGCGCACCACCGCCCAAGGCGATCAAGTCGCCTCCCTCGCCCTGGCCTACCAGTACGGCCGCAAGGGCAGCGACGGCAAGCAGCCGACCCAATGGGTCGACGGCGCCCTGTGGGGCGAGCGCGCCGCCAAGCTGGTCGAGTACCTCACCAAAGGCAGCCAGTTCTACATGCAGTTGGACGACCTGCACGTGGAAACCTACGACAAGCGTGACGGCGGCCAGGGCGTGAAGTTGGTCGGCCGGGTCGGCGCCCTGGAGTTCACGCGCGGCCGGCCCGCCGCCCAGGCCCCGGCGCCCGCGCC
>JALHLO010000341.1 GCA_022844525.1 Ramlibacter sp. | reverse complement strand
GCCGGCCATGACCTCGCCCAGCACCGCCGGGCTCCACGGCGCGACGATCCCCACCTTGCGCAGCAGCTGGGCGTCGGCATCGCGGGCGTTCACGCGCGACAGCGGCAGCAGCACCTCGCCGCCGCGGCTGGCGCCTTCGCGCGCCAGCACCAGGCGCAGGTCGCGCCCGTCGAGCGCGCCGCGGGTGAGCAGCCAGCGCAGTTCCTCGAAGGACCGGATGGGTTGCACCGCCTCGCCTTCCAGGCCGGCGCTGGCCACCCGCTCGCCGCCCCGCAGGCCGGCGTCGGCCGCGATCGACCCGGCCACCGGGCTGCCCAGCACGGGCTCGGGTTCCTCCATGCCGATCCAGTTGACCACGGCATAGAGCAGGATCGCCAGCACCAGGTTGGCCGCCGGGCCGGCCGCGACGATCGCCGCGCGCGACTTCAGGGGCTGGGTGTTGAAGGCGCGGTGCCGCTCGGAGGCCGGCACGTCGCCCTCGCGCTCGTCCAGCATCTTCACGTAGCCTCCCAGCGGGAAGGCGCCGATCACGAACTCGGTGTCCTGGCCGGGACGCGGCTTGCGCGGCTTCCAGCGGTACAGCGTCTTGCCGAAACCGATGGAAAAGCGCAGTACCTTGACGTCGCAGGCCACGGCCACGCGGTAGTGGCCGTATTCGTGGACCGCGATCAGCAGGCCCAGCGCGACGATGAAAGCGACAACGGTCAGCATGGCGACCCTCCCCCGTCAGTCCGCCAGCGCGCGGATCGCCGCTTCCGCCGCGCGGCGGGCGTCGGCGTCCAGCGCCAGCAGGTCCTGCAATGATTGCGGCTTGGAGGGCACCAGCGCCTCCAAAGTTGCAAGGTTTACCGCGTGGATGCGGTCGAAGCGGATGCGGCGCTCCAGGAAGGCCGCGACCGCCATCTCGTTGGCGGCGTTCAGCACCGCCGGGGTCCCCGGCGCGGCGGCCAGGCTGTCCCAGGCGAGCTGCAGCCCGGGGAAGCGCTGGCGGTGGCCGCGGCTTTCCAGCGACTCGAAGCTCATGTCGGCCAGGGTCGCGAAGTCCAGCGCCTGCGCGCCGGACTCCACGCGCCCGGGCCACGCCAGCCCGTAGGCGATCGGCACGCGCATGTCCGGGGTGCCCAGTTGCGCCACCACCGAGGTGTCGCGGTACTGCACCATCGAATGGATCACGCTCTGCGGATGGATCACCACCTGCAGCCGCTGCGGCGCCAGCCCGAACAGGTAGCGGGCCTCGATCACCTCCAGCGCCTTGTTCATCATGGTGGCCGAGTCGACCGAGATCTTGCGGCCCATGACCCAGTTGGGATGGGCGCAGGCCTCCTCGGGCGTCACGTCGCGCAGCGTCGCCGGGTCACGGGTGCGGAAGGGGCCGCCCGACGCCGTGAGGATGATCTTCTCCACCCGCGCGTCCCAGGTGGCAGGGTCTTCCGGCAGCGACTGGAAGATGGCCGAATGTTCGCTGTCGATCGGCAGCAGCCGGGCGCCGCCCTGCTTCACGGCCGCCAGGAACAGTTCGCCGCCGACCACCAGCGCCTCCTTGTTGGCCAGCAGCAGCTTCTTGCCCGCGCGCGCGGCGGCGATGCACGAGGACAGGCCGGCGGCGCCGACGATCGAGGCCATGACCGTGTCCACCTGCTCGTGGGCCGCGATGGTGTCCAGGGCCTCCGCGCCCCAGAGCACGCGGGTGGCCAGGCCGCTGGACTCGACGCGCGCGGCCAGCGCGCGGCCCGCGTCCTCCCGCGCCATCACGGCGAAGGCGGGGCGGAACTGCAGGCACTGCCGCAGCATCAGGTCCACCTGCGAGGAGGCGCTCAGCGCGAACACCTCGAAGCGGTCCGGATGCCGGGCGATCACGTCCAGCGTGTTGGCCCCGATCGATCCGGTGGAGCCGAGGACGGCAATGCGCTGTTTCATCGTTGCGCCAGGGTGGCCAGCATCATGGCCAGGGGCAGCGTGGGCAGCAGGGCGTCCACGCGATCGAGCACGCCGCCGTGCCCGGGCAGCAGCTGGCTGGAATCCTTGATGCCGGCGCTGCGCTTGACCAGCGATTCGGTCAGGTCGCCGACCACGCTCATCGCGCCCAGGAACAGGGACGACAGCACCAGCACCAGCCAGCCGAGCGCGGCGAGCCGGGAGTAGAGGCTGGGCACCTGCGCCTGCGCCGCGCCGTCGGCGAGGGTCCAGGCGACCGCCAGCACGACCACGCCGGCCAGGCCGCCCCAGACGCCTTCCCAGCTTTTCTTCGGGCTGATCGTGGCGGCCAGCTTGCGGTGCGTGAACTTTCCGCCCAGCGCGCGACCGGCGAAGTAGGCGAAGATGTCCGCCACCCACACCAGCACCAGGATCGACAGCAGGAAATTGACGCCGATCACGCGGGCCTGCGCCATGGCCAGCCAGGCCAGCACCAGGGCCAGCACGCCGCCCACCACGCGCACGCCCACCGGGATCTTCGGCCAGGCTTCGACGCCGCCGCGCACCAGCGCGGCACCGGCGAGCACCCAGAAGCCGCCGACCACCGCCCACATCATTCCCGACGGCCGCTGCGGCCAACCCAGCGCCCAGACCGCGGCGCACAGGGCCAGCGTGACGCTGCCCAGGGCGATGTTGACGCCCCGCGAGAGGCCGTTCAGGCGGCCCCACTCCCAGCCGCCGGCGGCCAGCAGGAGCAGCGTGATCGCCAGGAAGGGCTCGGGCGTCTTCCAGAACAGGGCCGGCAGCAGGATGGCCAGCAGGACCAGGGCGGTGATGACGCGCTGCTTCAGCATCGCGGCGCCGCCTTCAGGCGGCCTTCCTGGTCGTGCGCGGCGCCGTGGGCGCCACCTGGTCGGAGGTGCGCCCGAAGCGGCGCTCGCGCCGGCCGTAGTCGGCGATCGCCTTGTCGATGGCGGCCGCGTCGAACTCCGGCCACAGCTTGTCGCTGAAATAGAGTTCGCTGTAGGCGGCCTGCCAGAGCAGGAAGTTGCTCATGCGCAGCTCCCCGCCGGTGCGGATGATCAGGTCGGGATCCGGCACGTGGGCCAGCGCCATGGCGCGCGACAGGCTCAGCTCCGTGATGGCCTCGCCGCGCGCGGCCAGCTGGGCCGCCGCCTGCGTCATGTCCCAGCGGCCGCCGTAGTTGAAGCACACGTTGAAAACCAGGCGGTGGTTGCCCGCCGTCAGCGCCTCGGCCTGCGCCAGGCCCGTGCGCACCTTGTCGGACAGCGCGGAGCGGTCGCCGACGAAATGGATGCGCACGCCTTCGGCCTGCAGCTGCGGCACCTCGCGCGACAGCGCGGCGGCCAGCAGTTCCATCAGCCCCGACACCTCGTCGGCCGGCCGGTTCCAGTTCTCCGAGGAGAAGGCGAACACGGTCAGCACCTTCACGCCCAGGTCGCCGCAGTGGCGCACGCAGGCGCGCAGCGCGTCCAGGCCCTTCTTGTGGCCGGCCACGCGCGGCAGAAAGCGCTTCGTCGCCCAGCGGCCGTTGCCATCCATGACGATGGCGATGTGGTGCGGGACGGTGCGGGCCGTGCCCATGCGGGTCATGGAGGTCTCAGACCTCCATGATCTCCTTTTCCTTCGCGGTCACCAGCGCATCGATCTCGGCGATGTGCTTGTCGGTCGCCTTCTGCACGTCGGCCTCGGCGCGCTTGAGGTCGTCCTCGGTCGCGGTCTTGTCCTTCACCAGCTTCTTGACGT
>JALHLO010000340.1 GCA_022844525.1 Ramlibacter sp. | reverse complement strand
CGGCGTGCAGCAGCTCGATGCACCGGTGTCCGGCGGCACCGTGGGCGCGGAGAACGGCACGCTGGCCATCATGGTGGGCGGCAAGGCCGCCGACTTCGAGCGCGCCCAACCGGTGTTCCAGGTGCTGGGGCGCGCCACGCACGTCGGCCCGCACGGCGCCGGCGAACTGGCGAAGCTGGCCAACCAGATGATCGTGGGCATCACCATCGGCGCGGTGGCCGAGGCGCTGCTGCTGTGCGCCAAGGGCGGCGCCGACATGGCCAAGGTGCGCGAGGCCATCACCGGCGGCTTCGCCGACAGCCGCATCCTGCAGCTGCACGGCCAGCGCATGGTCGACCGCGACTTCGCCCCGCGCGCCAAGATCGCCGTGCAGCTCAAGGACATGCGCAATGCGCTGGCCACGGCGGAGGAAGTCGGCTTCGACGCGCCGGTGACGGCCCTGTTCGAGCGCCTGTACGGCCAGGCGGCGGAGCACGGCCTGTCGGACCTGGACCATTCCGGCCTGTTCGTGGAACTCGCGTCGCGCAACGGACTCCGATAATCCGGACGGGTTGCGGAAAAGCCCTGCGCGGCTTTGCTACAATTGCGTTCGTTGTGGGGGGGTAGCTCAGCTGGGAGAGCGTCGCGTTCGCAATGCGAAGGTCGGGAGTTCGATCCTCCTCCTCTCCACCACAACTCGTTATCGCAGTGGGTTCTTAGCTCAGTTGGTAGAGCAGCGGACTCTTAATCCGTAGGTCGTAGGTTCGAATCCTACAGGACCCACCACTCACCCCTTCTTCCTCCTTGCTCCTCCTGCTACCAACCCTGTAGCAGGGCGGCTCCCGGTCGCCTCACCGCGCCTCCTGTGCCAGCGCGACCAGCGCTCGCAACCCCATGAGGTAGGAATGGCGCCCCAGCCCCTGGATGGTGCCCTTGACCGCCGGCGAGATGATCGAATGCGCACGCCAGCTCTCGCGCGCCGCGATGTTCGACATGTGCACCTCGATCACCGGGAACGGCATGGCCTTGATGGCGTCGTGCAGCGGCACGCCGTGCTGGGTGAGCCCGGCCGGGTTGACGAGGGCGCCCTGCGCTTCGTCGATGTGGCGGTGCAGGAAGTCGATCAGCGCGCCTTCGTGGTTGGACTGGATGGTCTCGAGCTGCACGCCGAGCTCGCCGGCGAGCTCGGCGAGCTGGGCATCGATCTGCGCCAGGGTGGTGTGGCCGTAGATGTGCGGCTCGCGGCGGCCGAACAGGTTCAGGTTCGGGCCGTGCAGGACGAGGATTTTCACGGGATCGCCGCTTCGCATCAGAGCTTGGACACGCGTTCCAGTTCGGACCTGAACAGGGTCACGATGGCCGGGTCGTAGGCCGCGGAGAACTTGTCGTACACCGGCCGCACCGCGGCGCGCATGCGGTCCAGTTCGGCGGGCGGCACGTCGTTGTAGACCATGCCCTTGGCCTTGAGCTCGCCCAGCGCCTTGCTGGAGACCTCGCGGCTCACCACGCGCTGCCAGTTCTGGGCTTCGATGGCGGCCTCCTGCAGCAGCTTCTGTTCCACCGGCGACAGGCGGTCCCAGAAGCGCTTGCTGATCTGGACCGGGTTGGTCGCGTAGACGTGGTTGGTGCCGCTGACGTACTTCTGCACCTCGTAGAACTTGCTCGACGCGATCACGGCGAACGGGTTCTCCTGGCCGTCCACGGCCTTGTTCTCGAGCGCCCCGTACAGCTCGGCGAACGGCATCGGCAGCGGGTTGGCGTTGAAGGTCTTGAAGGTCTCCAGGAACACCGGATTGGGGATCACGCGCAGCTTCAGGCCCTCGAGGTCGGAGCCCTTCATGATCGGGCGCTTGCTGTTGGTGACGTTGCGGAATCCCAGGTCGAAGAAGCCCAGCACGATCACGCCCTTCTCGGGCAGCTTCGCGGCGAGTGCCTTGCCCAGGGGGCCGTCGACCATCGCATCGGCCTGCCGGGCGTTGGCGAACAGGAACGGGAAATCGAGCAGGCCGAATTCCTTCACGATGCCGTTCAGGGAGGTGGTGGAGGCAACCAGCATTTCCTGCACCCCGCCCTGCAGCGCCGCCTGCTGCTGCAACTCGTTGCCCAGCTGCGACGAGGGAAACTCCTGCACCTTGATCTTGCCGCCGCTCTTGGCGGCGACGATCTCCGCGAACTTCCTGACGCCCAGGCTCGTCGGGTGGTCCGGGTTGTTCAGGTGGCCGAACTTGATCGTGCGTTCCTGCACGTCCTGCGCGCTGGCGGCGGCGGCGACAAGCAAGGCAAGGGCGGCGAAGGCGCGGCGGGCGGTGGGTTTCACACGGTCTCCTGCGGATGTGGATGGGAAGTGCGGCATGATAGGTACGGCGCCAGAACACCGTTCCAATCCAGAATTCCATTCCGCATGACGAACTCCGCAGCCGCCCCCACGGGCACCGTCGAGCGCGCGCTGCGCATCCTGGAGACCCTGGCCGCGCAGCCCGAGGGACTGCCGCTTGCGGCCCTGGCCGACGAACTCAACCTGCCGCGCAGCGCCTGCCACCGGTTGCTGGCCGACCTGATGCGTTGCGGCTACGTGCGCCAGCTGCGCGAGCTGGGCGACTACACCCTCACCACGCGCCTGCCCGCGCTCGGCCTGAGCTTCCTGGGGGCGGCGGGCATCGTGGACATCGCACCCCATCATCGACCGGCTGGCGGAAGTGTCCGGCGAGCTGGTGCGGCTGGCGCTGGTCGACGCCGACCGCCTGACCTTCGTCGCGAAAGCGCAAGGTGCGCGCGCCGGCCTGCGCTACGACCCCGACATGGGCATCGACGTGCGCCTGTCCTGCAGCGCCGGCGGACATGCGTGGCTCATGACGCTGAGCGAGGAGCGTGCGACGGAACTGGTGGCCCGCCAGGGCTTCGGCTCACCGCGCGAGTACGGCCCCAAGGCGCCCACCACCTTCAAGGCGCTGATGAAGGTGCTGGAGGAAGACCGCAAGCGCGGCTTCAGCATGATGGTGGAGATGTACGCACCCGGCATGAGCGCCATGGCGGCGCCGGTGCTGGTGCGCGGCGGCGGGGCAGCCGGCGTGATCACCATCGCGGGACCGCTGCAACGCCTGACGCCCGCGCGCATGCAGGAACTCGGGAAGCCGCTGGTGCAAGCCGCCGGCGAGCTTGCGATCGCGGCGACCAGTTCGCCGCTGTTCCGCCGCGGCCAGGCACGCGCGGCCTGAACCAGGGAAGGGGACGACGATGGCACTGCTGGGTGGATCCGCGCTCGCGATGTGGTGGGACATGGCGCCGGACATGCGCGCCGAGTTCGAGCACTGGCATTCGCACGAACATTTTCCGGAGCGGCTCGCGCTGCCCGGGTTCCTGCGGGCCTCGCGCTGGTCGGCGGCGGACGGGGGCGAAGGCTTCTTCATCCTGTACGAGCTGCAGGAGCACGGGGCGCTCAGCTCGCCCGAGTACCTCTCGCGCCTGAATGCGCCGACGCCTTGGTCCACGCGGCTCATGCCGCACCACCGGAACATGGTGCGCAGCCAGGCGCGCGTGCTGCATTCGCATGGCGCGGGCGTGGCGCGGCATGCGATGACGCTGCGGCTGTCGCCCCGCGCTGGCGAGGCGCAGCGGCTGCAAGCCGCGCTGCGCTCCCTGAGCGAGGCGTTGCCCGCGCGTGCCGGCCTGGCCGGTGCGCACCTGCTGCGCACCGACACGCCCGCCATCGCACCCACC
>JALHLO010000339.1 GCA_022844525.1 Ramlibacter sp. | reverse complement strand
CGTACTCCGGCGGCACCACCTCCGCCTCCATCTCCATGCGCGCGATCTCGGGATACGGCGTCCCCGCCAGTTGCGCCGCCGACTGCCCGGCGCCGTAGACCTGGGCGTAGGTCTCGTTGCACACCAGCATCCGGTCCTCGGTGTCGTAGACCGCGATGCCCTCGGGAAAGCTCTCGATGGCGTCGCGCAGCTGCGCCTCGCCCTGGGCGAGGCGCGTCACCAGGTCGTCGTTCTCGAACCGCGCCTTCAGCGTCGCCACCACGCTGCGCTGGATGTCGCGGTAGACCTTCACCATGGCGGCGCCGAACACCAGCGCCATCAGCGCCAGGATCTGGTAGGTGCGCCCGGGCTGCTGCGCCAGTTCCGCCATCACCCCCACCACCGGCAGCAGGCTGTAGCCGTAGAACGCGGGGGCGCTCGGGGCGTACACGCCGGCGGCGCCGATCACGCTCGCGACGATGACGACGATCAGCGCCATCTGCAGCAGCGGATCGCCCTCCGGGAAGAACAGCAGCGCGGGGATCGTCCAGACGGCCCCGGCGGCGAAGGCCCCGAGCGCGAACCGGGCCTCCCAGCGCGCAGGCTCCAGGCGGTGGGGGCGGCGCCGGTAGTCCAGGTGCAGCGCGCCGCGCACCAGGGTCAGCGCCACCAGCGCCACCAGCCAGGCCGACATGGCGTCGGCGGTGTGCGGCCCCCAGAGCAGCGCGGCGAGCAGGGCGCCGGCGACCAGCGTGGTGATGTAGGCGGTGGGCGCGACCTCGAACAGCGCGGCGACCCGCGCCGCGTGCAGCCGCTCGTCTTCCTGGTGGTCGCGCGGGAACATGTCGCGTCCGGGGGCGCGCGCGCCCGTCTTCAGCCGGCCTGCTCTATCCGCTCCACCTCGACCAGGCAGTCGTAGAAGGTCGCGCCGCCGCCCAGGTCGCCGGTGCGCTGCGAGGTGACGTTGTTGGCGTTGCCGCCATCGCTCGAGTGCTTCTTCCACCACACCGAGGGCGCCACCACCACGCCCGGGCGCGGCTTGTCGTTGACGCGCGCCCTCAGGGCGAAGCTGCCGCGGTCGTTGAACACGCGCACGCGGTCGCCGTCGGCGATGCCGCGCGCGGCGGCGTCGGCCGAATGCAGTTCCAGGCGCGGCTCGCCCTCGAGGTCGCGGAAGCGCTTCAGGTTGGCGAAGCTGGAATTGAGGAAGTTGCGCGCCGGCGGCGACAGGAAGGCGAGCGGATAGCGCCGTCCCAGGTCCGGGTTGCTCTGCACCGACTCCGCCGGCGGGTTGAAGAACGGCAGCGGGTCGACGCCCTGCTGCTCCAGCAGCGCGCTGTGGAACTCGCACTTGCCCGAGGGCGTCGGGAAGCCGCCCTCGGCGAAGGGCGCGAAGCGCTCCGGCACCGCGAGGCGCCGCCAGCCGGCCTGCTTCACGTCCTCCCACTCGATGCCCTTCATGCGCGGGCTGCTCGAGCGCAGCGCGGTGCGGCAGATGTCTTCGTCGGAATCGCGGAAGCAGGGCTCATCGAAGCCCATGCGCGCGGCCAGGCGCCGGAACACCTCGGAATTGGGCAGCGACTCGCCCACCGGCGCAATGGCCGGGTTGTTGGCGAGCACGTACAGGTGGCCGTAGGACTTGTGCACGTCGTGGTGCTCGAGCTGGGTGGTCGCGGGCAGCACGATGTCGGCGTAGTCGGCGGTATCGGTGAGGAACGAATCCATCACCACCGTGAACAGGTCTTCGCGCCGGAAGCCGGCGATCACCTTCTCCGAATCCGGGCAGACGGCGACCGAATTGGTGTTGTAGACGATGATCGCCCGCACCGCGGGGTCGGCCGCGGTGAGCGCATCGCCCAGCGCCGCCTGGTTGATGACGCGCGGCCTGCGCCCGGCGAGCAGGTCCGGGCGCTCGAGCGCGGCGTGGTCGAAATTGTAGAAGTCCGCGGTGGTGAGGACGATGCCGCCCGCCGCCTCGCGCCAGGCGCCGGTGAGCGCCGGCAGGCAGGCGATGTTGCGCGCCGCGATGCCGCCGCCGGCATGGCGCTGCATGCCGTAGTTGAGGCGGATCGCCGCCGGCTTCACGCTGGCGTACTCGCGCGCGAGCGTCGCGATCTCCGCGGCCGTGATGCCGCAGACCTTCGCCGCCCACTGCGGCGTGTACTGCTTCACGCGCTCGGCGAGCTGCTCGAAGCCCACGGTGTACTTCGCGATGTAGTCGTGGTCGACCAGGTCCTCGCCGATGAGCACGTGCATCAGCGCCAGCGCGAGCGCCCCGTCGGTGCCCGGCAGCAGCGCGATCTGCTGCGTGCACCTCTCGGCCGAGAGGCTGCGGTAGGGATCGATCGCGATCACCTTGGCGCCGCGGCGCTTGGCCTCCTGCACGCGCGACCACAGATGCAGGTTGGACACCACCGGGTTCGCGCCCCACAGGATGATCAGCTTCGCCTCGTCGAAACGCTCCGGGTCCATGCCCACCGAGCCGCCCAGCGTCGCCTTGAGGCCGAACTTGCCCAGCGTCGAGCACAGCGTGCGGTCGAGCAGCGAGGCGCCCAGCTTGTGGAAGAAGCGCCGGTCCATGGAGCTGTACTGCGCCATGCCCATGGTGCCGGCGTAGCTCACCGGCAGGATGGATTCCGGGTTCTCCGCCGCCAGCGCCTGCAGCCGCGCGGCGATCGTGTCCAGCGCCTCGTCCCAGGTGATGCGCTCGAAGGCGCCCGAACCCTTGGGGCCGACGCGCTTCATCGGGTGCAGGATCCGGTCCGGCGAGTAGGTGCGCTCCAGGTAGTGCGCCACCTTCGTGCACAGCGTGCCCTCGGTGAAGGGCATGGACGGATCGCCCTGGATCTTCACCGCGACGCCGTCCTTGACCGTGACCAGCATGCCGCAGGTGTCGGGGCAGTCGTGGGGGCAGGCGGTGCGCACGACCTGCACGCGGGAATCGGCGTCGGCCAGGCGGCCTTCCTTCGTGGGCGCGTTCATGCGGCGATTTTACGCCTGCGGGGCGGCGTCCTGCATCGCGTCATCCAGCAACTGGATCCAGTGCCGCACCGGGGTCGCGGTCCCGGCCTGCAGGTGGGTCAGGCAGCCGATGTTCGCCGTGGCGATCACCCCGGGCGTGCCGCCGCTCAATCCGGCCAGCTTGCGGCTGCGCAATTCGGCCGAGATCGCGGGCTGCAGCACCGAATAGGTCCCCGCCGAGCCGCAGCACAGGTGCGCATCGCGCACCGGCGCGAGCTCGTAGCCGGCCCGCTCCAGCAGCTGTTCCACCACGCCCTTGATGCGCAGCCCGTGCTGCAGCGTGCAGGGCGAGTGGAAGGCGACGCGTCCGAGCCTGCGCCCGGCCGGCAGCAGGCGCCCGATGGCCTCCGCTTCCGCCTCGATCACCTGGGAGATGTCCCGCGCCGCCGCCGCGACCCGCGACGCGCCCGCCTCGCCCTCGAGCAGGTGCCCGTACTCCGCGATCATCGTGCCGCAACCGCTCGCCGTGATCGCGATCCCTTCGGCACCGCCTTCCAGCTGCGGCGCCCAGGCCGCGACCAGGGCGCGCATGTCGGCCTTGCCGCCTTCGTGGTCGTTGAGGTGGAAGCGCAGCGCGCCGCAGCAGCCCGCGTCCTCGGCTTCGACGAGGGATATGCCGATGCGGTCCAGCACCCGCGCCGCGGCCGCGTTGATCTCCGGCGCGAGCGCCGGCTGCACGCAGCCGCCCAGCGCAAGCAGTCGCCGCGCATGGCGGGG
>JALHLO010000338.1 GCA_022844525.1 Ramlibacter sp. | reverse complement strand
AGCTGGGTGCGGGCCCGGGCCAGCGTGGCGCCGGCTTCACCGCGCGGCTGCGCGCGCTCGGCACCGGCGACGGCCTGTTCGGCCGCGGCGATCTCGGCGGCCGGCGTGGTGGTGGCGGCCCCGGCCTGTGAGGCAGCAAGCAGAAGCACCAGGGCGAGATGGATTTTTAGCGAGGATAGTGTCATATAGCGAACTCGCAGGTGGGCGGTTGGATGCGGGTCATTGTAGACCGTGCCGGCCCATCCAAAGGGACGGCAAACGGGGAACCCAAGGATACTCACATGGACATCGGCTATTTCCTGAAGCTGATGACGGAGAAGAACGCGTCGGACATGTTCCTGACCACCGGCGCTCCCGTCTACATCAAGGTTGAAGGCAAGCTCTACCCGCTCGGCAACACCGGCCTGCCGGCCGGCATGGTCAAGAAGATCGCCTATTCGCTGATGGACGAGGGCCAGGTGCCCGCGTTCGAGCGCGACCTGGAATACAACATGGCCATCGCCGTGAAGGACACCGGGCGCTTCCGCGTCAACGTGTTCAAGCAGCGTGGCGAAGTGGGCATGGTCATCCGCGCCATCAAGTCCGAGATCCCCAGCCTCGACCAGCTCAAGCTGCCGCCGGTGCTCAAGGACATCGTGATGGAGCAGCGCGGCCTGGTGCTGGTGGTGGGTTCCACCGGCTCGGGCAAGTCCACCACCCTGGCCGCCATGATCGACCACCGCAACACCCACAACACCGGGCACATCCTCACCATCGAGGACCCGATCGAGTTCCTGCACAAGCACAAGAAGTCCATCGTCAACCAGCGCGAGGTCGGCCTGGACACCCACGCCTTCCACAACGCGCTCAAGAACGCCATGCGCGAGGCGCCGGACGTCATCCTGATCGGCGAAATCCTCGACGCGGTAACCATGGAATCGGCCATCGCCTTCGCCGAAACCGGCCACCTGTGCCTGGCCACGCTGCACTCCAACAACGCCGACCAGACGCTCGACCGCATCCTGAACTTCTTCCCGGAAACGGCGCACAAGAACGTGCTGATGAACCTCTCGCTCAACCTCAAGGCGGTCATCAGCCAGCGCCTGGTGGTGGGCAAGGACGGCAAGCGGCTGCCGGCGGCCGAAATCCTGATCAACACCCCGATGATCCGCGACCTGATCCGGCGCGGCGAGGTGCACGAGGTCAAGGAGGCGATGGACAAGTCGCTGCAGGAAGGCATGCAGACCTTCGACCAGTCGCTGTTCCGGCTCTACAAGGAAGGCAAGGTCGAGCTCGAGGAAGCGCTGCGCAAGGCCGATTCGCGCGACGGCCTGGCCCTGAAGATCCGCCTGTCGGAAGGCGCCACGGGCGAACACGACCCGTATGCCGACATGTACGGCGGCGGCGGCCCCGGCAGCGAGAACGCCAGCCAGGGCTACTGAGGGCTCAGTCCCCCGACGGGGCGTCCGGCTGGTTCTCCGGCCGGGCGGCGTCGAAGGCGTCCATCGCCAGGCACGTCTGCACGATCCGCCGGACCGTGTGGTACGGCGCCATGTCCACGCCGAAGCGCTCGGCGTTGTAGACCTGGGGCACCAGGCAGCAGTCGGCCATCGTCGGCTGCTCGCCGTCGCAGAAGGCGCCGGTGGACGGGTGGTCGCACAGGCTGTCTTCCATGGCGTCCAGGCCCACCTTGATCCAGTGCCGCGTCCACAGGTCGCGCTCGGCCTGCGGCACGTTCCAGGTCTTCTCGAAGAACTGCTGCACCCGCAGGTTGTTCAGCGGATGCACGTCGCAGGCGATCATCTGGGACAGCGAGCGTACCCGCTGGCGGTCGCGCGCGGTGGCCGGCATCAGCGGCGGGCTGGGCCATGTCTCGTCGAGGTATTCAATGATCGCCATCGACTGGCGCAGGATGCGGTTGCCGTGCATCAGCACGGGCACCAGTTCCTGCGGGTTGAGGTCGCTGAAGGGCGGCTGGTGCTGCTCGCCGCCGTCGCGCAGCAGGTGCACCGGCATGGTCTCGTAAGCCATGCCCTTGAGGTTGAGCGCGATGCGCACCCGGTAGGCGGCACTCGAGCGCCAGTACGAATAAAGCCGGATAGACGGCGCCACCATGCCCCTGCTCCCTTCCCTTGCCACACCGCGGCCCGGCTGTGCCGCCGGGTCTACTTCGGCCAGCATACGCCGCGGCCCGCCGGTGTGGGAGTCCCCGGCGGGGGGCGGGATCAGGCGCGGGCGATGCGCTGTTCGATGGCGCCGAAAATGCTGGTGCCGGCGCGGTCCTGCATCTCGATCCGCACCGTGTCGCCGAAGGCCATGAAGGGCGTGCTGGGCTTGCCGTCGCGCAGGGTTTCCACCGTGCGCAGCTCGGCGAAGCAGGACGCGCCCAGGGACGTGTCCTCGTTGGCCACCGTGCCCGAGCCGACGATGGTGCCGGCCGACAGCGGCCGGGTGCGGGCGGCGTGGGCCACCAGCTGGCCGAAATTGAACTGCATGTCCACGCCGGCCTCGGGCGCACCGAACCACGTCCCGTTGATGTGGGTCAGCAGCGGCAGGTGCACCTTGCTGTCGCGCCAGGCGTCGCCCAGCTCGTCCGGAGTCACGAACACCGGGCTCAGGGCCGAGCGGGGCTTGGACTGCAGGAAGCCGAAGCCCTTGGCCAGTTCGCCGGGGATCAGGTTGCGCAGCGACACGTCGTTGATCAGGCCCACCAGCTGGATGTGGCCTGCGGCCTGTTCGGGCGTGGCGCCCTGCGGCACGTCGTCGGTCACCACCACCACTTCGGCCTCCAGGTCGATGCCGTAGGCCTCGTCGGCCACCAGCACCGGGTCGCGCGGGCCGTAGAAGCCGGCGCTCACGCCCTGGTACATCAGCGGGTCGGAATAGAAGCTCTCGGGCACCTCTGCCCCGCGCGCCTTGCGCACCCGCGCCACGTGCGGCAGGTAGGCGCTGCCGTCCACGAACTCGTACGCGCGCGGCAGCGGCGAGGCGAAGGCGGTGAAGTCCACCGCGAACACCGGCTCGCCGTTGATGGTTTCGGCCTGGCTGAGCTCGAGCGCCTCGTAGACGCCGTTCAGGCGCGGCGCGGTATTGGACCAGTCCTCCAGCGCGCGCTGCAGCGTCGGCGCGATGCCGGGCACGCGCACCGCGCGGGTGAGGTCTTTCGAGACGACGATCAGCGTGCCGTCGCGGCCGCCTTCCTTGAGTGAACCCAGCTTCATTCCCTTGCTCCTGTTGGACCGGCGCGGCTCAGCCGCAGCCTTCGACGTAAAAGACCTGCGGCGGTACGCCGATGTGCCAGGCGCTGACCACGCCCTCGGGGTCGACCTCGAACACCAGGCGGGCCGCACTGCCGTCCGCCGGCGTCACCACCAGGTTGCGGGCCCCTTCGACGTACTTGTGCGGCTGCTCTTCCACCGCTCCCGGGAAGGCGGCCATCACGTCCATCGCGCTGGCGCCCACGGTGATGTCGCCCGGCGCCACGTGCAGGGGCACGTCCACGTCATAGCGCGCGAACTTGCCCTCCTCGAACAGGAAGACGATGCCCCTGGCGCCCTCGGGCTGGGGATCCATGAACAGCTGGTAGCAGGTGGCGCCTTCGGCCGGCGTGCCGGCTTGCAGCGGGCGGCCCCAGGACATGCGCACCTGCTCTTCGTCGGCACCGAACTTGGCCGGGCCGAAGCCCTCGAAGTTGACCACCGCCGGGTCGTTCTTGGCGGCGGCGGGCGCGGGCGCGGGCTCGGGCTCGGCGGGCGCCGGGG
>JALHLO010000337.1 GCA_022844525.1 Ramlibacter sp. | reverse complement strand
TCCCTCGCGCAGCGCTGCGCCGCCAACGGCAAGCTCAGTGGCCGCAAGCTCGACGCGGAGCAGGTCGCTTCCTTCGAACTGGCCTGGGCCGCCGCCGACCTGCTCGCTGCCGAAAACGCCATCGGCATGGTGGACGCCGGCAGCCAGGCCCTCGACACCCGGCTCGCGCTGCTCTTCACCGCCGACGCAGTCGTCGCCGTCCTGTCCCGCCTGGAAAGCCTGTACCCCGAGCTCGGCCTGCCGCTGGCGCCGCTGCGCACGCTGCGCGACGACGCCGCCTGGGAATCCCTGCGCCAGTCAGCCTCGGGCTCGCAAGCCCTCGACGCCGCCGGCCGCGCCGTGGCCGCGGCGCAAGGCGAAGTCGGCGTGGTGCCGCTGGACGAGCCGCACGCGATGGCGCAGGATTCCTTCCGCCGCTTCTCCGAGGAAGTGGTCGCGCCGCTGGCCGAGCACATCCACCGCGAAAACCTCACCGTGCCCGAGTCGCTGCTGCAGCCCCTGCGCGAGATGGGCGTGTTCGGCCTGTCCGTGCCCGAGCAATACGGCGGCAGCGCGCCCGACGAGCACGAGGACTCGCTGCTGATGGTGCTGGTGACCGAAGCGCTGTCCGAAGGCTCGCTGGCCGCCGCCGGCAGCCTGATCACGCGGCCGGAGATCCTCACCCGCGCGCTGCTGGCTGGCGGCACGCGCGAGCAGCAGGCGCACTGGCTGCCCAAGCTGGCCGTGGGCGATCCGCTCTGTGCCATCGCGATCACCGAACCCGACTACGGCTCCGACGTGGCCGGCCTGTCGCTGCGCGCCACGCGCGCGCCGGGCGGCTGGCGGCTCACCGGCGCCAAGACCTGGTGCACCTTCGCCGGCAAGGCGGGCGTGCTGATGGTGGTCGCGCGCACCGATGCCGACCGCTCGCTGGGACACAAGGGCCTGAGCCTGCTGCTGGTGGAAAAGCCTTCCTACGACGGCCACGACTTCGCGTTCCGGCCCGAGGGGGGTGGTTCGCTGACCGGTCGCGCCATTCCCACCATCGGCTACCGCGGCATGCATTCCTTCGACCTCTCGTTCGAGGACTTCTTCGTGCCCGATGCCAACGTGGTCGGCGGCGAGGCCGGCCTGGGCAAGGGCTTCTACTACACGATGGCCGGCATGGTGGGCGGCCGCATGCAGACGGCGGCGCGCGCCTGCGGCGTCATGCGCGCGGCGCTGCGCGCGGCCATCCGCTACAGCGAAGACCGCAAGGTGTTCGGCCAGGCGCTGGTCGAGTACCCGCTCACGCGCGCCAAGCTCGCGCGCATGGGGGCACGCCTCGCGGCCTGCCGGCAGCTGGCCTGCAACGTGGCCGGGCTCGTGGACAAGGGGGAGGGCCGCATGGAGTCCAGCCTGGTGAAGCTGCTGGCCTGCCGCTCGGCGGAGATGGTCACGCGCGAGGCGCTGCAGCTGCACGGCGGCATGGGCTACGCCGAGGAGTCGGCGGTCAGCCGCTACTTCGTCGACGCGCGCGTGCTGTCGATCTTCGAGGGCGCCGAGGAGACGCTCGCGCTGAAGGTGGTGGCGCGCAGCCTGCTGGAACGCGCCCTCGGCCTGGAAGGGAGCGCGGCATGAGCAAGGGCAGCGGCATTCTCTCCGGCATGCGCGTGGTCGAAGCCGCGGCCTTCGTCGCGGCGCCGCTGGGCGGCATGACCCTCGCGCAGATGGGCGCCGACGTGATCCGCATCGACACGCTGGGCGGCGGCCTGGACTACCGCCGCTGGCCGGTCACCGAGGACAACACCAGCCTGTTCTGGTGCGGCCTCAACAAGTCCAAGCGCTCGGTGGCGCTCGACCTCTCTTCGCCGCAGGGGCGCGAGATCGCCATGGCGCTGATCACCGCGCCGGGCGACGACGCGGGCCTGTTCCTCACCAACTTCCCGCCGCGCGGCTGGCTCGACCACGACAAGCTGCGTGCCCGCCGGGCCGACCTGATCCAGCTCACGCTGATGGGCGACCGGCACGGCGGCTCCGCCGTCGACTACACGGTGAACGCGCGTGTCGGCGTTCCGATGTTCACGGGCGATCCCGGCAGGGAAGAGCCCGTCAACCACGTCCTGCCGGCCTGGGACCTGGTCACCGGCCAGATGGTCGCCGTGGGCCTGCTGGCGGCGGAGCGCCACCGGCGCCTCACCGGCGAAGGCCAGCACGTGAAGCTCGCGCTGCAGGACGTGGGCCTGGCCGTGATGAACCACCTGGGCTTCATCGAGGAAGCGCGCCGCGGCCAGCCGCGCCAGCGCCACGGCAACGAGCTGTTCGGCGCCTTCGGGCGCGACTTCGTCACCGCCGACGGCCAGCGCATCATGCTGGTGGGCCTCACGCTCAAGCAGTGGCGCACCATCTGCGAGTCGCTGGACATGCAGGCGGAGGTGGATGCGCTGGCCGCGCGCACCGGCCTGGACCTGAACCAGGAAGGCAACCGCTTCCGCGTGCGGCGCGAGCTCGCCGGGATCGCGGGCGCGCGCATCGCGCAGCGCCAGTTCGCCGACCTGCGGCAGGCCTTCGACCGGCTCGGTGTCTGCTGGGACCGCTACCAGACCATCGAACAGCTGGTGCGCGACGACCCCGAATGCTCGCCGGCCAACCCGATGTTCACCGCCATCACGCAGCCCGGCGTGGGCGCGACGATCGCCGCCGGCATCCCGCTGGACTTTTCCGCGCACGCGCGCGTTCCGGCTGGGCCCGCGCCGCGCCTGGGCGAGCACACCGAGCAGGTGCTGCAGGAACTGCTGGGCATGCCGGCCTCCGAGTTCGGCCGGCTGCACGACCAGGGCGTGGTGCGCTAGCTTGCGGCGGCCGCAGGCATGCGCTGGCCCGCGCCGGCATCCGCCTGCCGGAACTGTCTCTGCGCAAAGCTCCATGCCATGCGCGACGCATCCGGTCCCAGCCGGTCGCTGAACGCCTGGTTCGCGACACCCCCGCTCCAGGCGTGTCCCAGCGTCGCGACTTCCACGAGGGTGGCCACCGTGCTGCCCCTGCGCTTGAAGTCGGTCACCTGGGTCGCGTAGCGCTGGCCGCGCTGCACCCTGCGCTGCGCGCCGCCCCGGGCGCCGGCCGCATCGGCCCACGCCTGCACCGCCGCCAGCCCGTTGCTCGGCGCCACCACCTTGTCCTCGCTGCCGTGGATCACCAGCAGTGGCGGCAGGGCTGCCGGCGTGTCCGCCGGGTGGGCCGGCAGCGCCCTGGTGTCCCGCAGTCCGTGCATGGCGCTCACCGCCGACAGCGTGGAATGCGCGGTGCCGGGCGGAATGCCCGAATGCATGATGACCGCCTTGAAGCGCCCCGGCTGCCGCACGGCCAACAGGGCCGCCATGCTGGCACCGGCCGACATCCCCGCCACGGCGATGCGATCGCGGTCGGCGAAATACAGCATGCAGACCTGGTCGATGGCACTGGCGATGGAGGCGGCCTCGCGCCCGGCGCGGCCGGTCGCGGTGTCGAACCAGTTCCAGCAGCCGTGCGCATTGGCCGTGCGGTCCTGCTCGACGTACAGCACCAGGAAGCGTTCGCGCGCGGCCACCGCATTCATGCCGGTGCTGGTGGCGAAGGATTTCGCGTCCTGCCGGCAGCCGTGCAGCATCACCATCAGCGGCAGGCGCTCACCGAACCGGGCGCCGGGCGGACGATAGAGCCACCAGCGGCGCATGCCTGCCGTGCCGGTGGCGACGCCCGGCAGCCACTGGCCGCCGCCGGGCGGCGGCTCGCGCCGCTGCCGCGC
>JALHLO010000336.1 GCA_022844525.1 Ramlibacter sp. | reverse complement strand
GGCGCCCCCGCGCAGCCCGGCGCCGCGCCGGTGGCCGCCGGCCCGGTCGAACCCGACATCGTGATCGCCGGCCCGGGCACGGGCCAGCAGGTCGGCTCCAAGCAGATCGCCCTGGGCAACATGAACGGCCGCCCGGTGATCCTGGTCGCGCCCGACGCCGGCGCCCAGGCCGCGGGCCTGTTCTCGCAGATCTGGACCCAGGCCGCGGCGGGCACCAACCTCACGGTCACCGCCATCGACACGCCCGGCAACAACGACTCCAACGCGGTGTCGCTGAAGTACCTGGGCGCCAAGCCGGCGAGCTTCGACGTGCTGGCCCATGCCGACTGGAACGCCACCTTCGACATCGGCGCCGTGGCCGCCGACGGCAAGGGTCCCGGCACGCTGGTGATGGACGTGGCCGCCTCGCCGTCCGCCGCCCGCACGCCGCCCGTGGTGTCGGTGTTCATGAACGACGTGCTGCTGGGCGCCAAGGAGATGGAAGCGACCGGCAAGCGCGAGCGCATCGTCGCGCCGATTCCGCGCTACGCGCTGCAGACGCGCAACGTGATCCGCGTGTCCTTCGTGCGCCAGCTCGCCTCCGACCGCTGCCGCGAAACGCCCGAGCCTTATCCGGTGTCCGTGCTGGAGTCCAGCCACCTGCTGCTGGACAAGATCGAGGCGTCGAGCGACTTCACCGGCCTGATGGCGAAGTTCTCCACCGGCGGCACGCTGGTCGTCCCGCAGTCGCACCTGAACGACGCGACCGCCACGCTGCCGCGCGTGATCCGCCTGGCGGCCAGCACGGGCCTGTCGCCGGTGAAGGCGAAGTTCCAGCCGGTGGCCGACGGCTCGCAGCCCAAGGTGGACGGTCCCTACCTCGCCGTGGACGTGGTTCCCGACGGCGTCGGCGACGGCGTCAAGCCGGAGCAGGACCGCCTGTTCCTGGCCGGCAGCAAGGACCGCCCGCTGCTCGACGTGCGCGGCCTCAACCGCGTCGGGATCATCGAAGTGCACGGCAAGGGCGACAGCATGGGCGCGGTGTACCGCACTCTGGGCCCGCAGGCGCCGTCCATGGAAAAGCCGATCCAGCTGTCCGGCGGCAACCTGGCGATCATGGGCAACAACGGCCTGCGCACCGAAGTCAACACGCGGGATCCCTCGGGGCAGGGCGTGATGAAGGAAGCGCAGCCGGGCCTGTTCGAGCGCGGCTACTGGTGGCTGCTGCCGATCGTGCTGGTGGCGCTGTTCGTCGGCCTGCTGGTGTTCGCCAGCCGCATGCGCCGCCGCAAGGCGATGGCCGGAGACCGGTAAGAGGCTGCACGGGGAAGGGTCGCCAGCCGACCCTTCCCCGCCGCCGATGAAGGAAGAGACGCAGTTGGAAGAAGCAGTAGCAAGGGGAAGACGATGAACTGGGATCTGTTGGTAGCGGAGTACAACTCGGGGCTGGAGGTGCTGGCCGCCATCCTGGCCCTCGTCATCTTCATCTCCTCCCTGGACGACCTGTTCATCGACCTGTGGTACTGGACGCGGCGGATCTTCCGCCGCGCGCGGGTCGAGAACACGCCGCAGTACAGGCGCCTCACCGTCGAGCAATTGCGCGACCGCGAGGAGCAGCACATGGCCATCATGGTGCCGGCCTGGCAGGAAAGCGACGTCATCGCCGCCATGATCCAGAACATGGTCGAGGTGATGGAGTACCGCAACTACCGGGTCTTCGTCGGCACCTATCCCAACGACCAGCCGACCATAGCCGAAGTCGAGCGCATGTCCAAGCGCTACCCGCAGCTGCAGCGCGTGCAGGTCCCGCACCCCGGGCCCACCAGCAAGGCGGACTGCCTGAACGCGGTGGTGGCGGCGATCTTCGACTACGAGCGCGACCACGGCATGGAGTTCGCGGGCGTCGTGCTGCACGACAGCGAGGACGTGCTGCACCCGCTGGAGCTGAAGTTCTTCAACTACCTGCTGCCGCGCAAGGACATGATCCAGCTGCCGGTGGCTTCGCTGGAGCGCGAGTGGTACGAGCTCGTCGCCGGCACCTACATGGACGAGTTCGCGGAGAGCCACGCCAAGGAGATGGTGGTGCGCGAAAGCGTCTCCGGCATGGTCCCGTCGGCGGGCGTCGGCACCTGCTTCTCGCGCAAGGCGCTGGTCGCCCTGGTGGGCGCCACCCGCAACAAGCCGTTCAACACCGACAGCCTCACCGAGGACTACGACGTGGGCATGCGGCTGTCGCAGCTGGGCATGCAGTCGATCTTCGGCGTGTTCCCGGTCACCTTCCACATCAACCGCACGGCCTGGGGCAGCAAGAAGCGGCGCGAGCTGCTGATGCAGATGCCGCTGTGCGTGCGCGAGTACTTCCCCGACAACTTCCGAGCCGCCTACCGCCAGAAGGCGCGCTGGGTGCTGGGCATCGGGCTGCAGAGCTGGGAGCAGATCCGCTGGCGCGGGCGCTCGCTGGCGGCGCGCTACCTGCTGCTGCACGACCGCAAGGGCGTGATCACGTCCTTCGTCAGCATCCTGGCTTACATCCTGGTGGCGCACTTCATCGTTTTCCACGTCGGACTCGCCACGGGCTGGTGGCATGCGTACTATCCTTCGCTGTTCCAGGAAGGGAGCATCTGGCGCACGATGATCTACGTCAACGCGTTCTTCCTCGCGATCCGCGCCGCGCACCGGGTGTACTTCACCTCCGTGCTGTACGGATGGGAGCACGGCCTGATGGCGCTGCCGCGCATGGTGGTGGGCAACTTCGTCAACTGCATGGCCGTCGCGCGCGCCTGGAAGATGTACCTGAACTACCTGTTCAAGGGCCAGCGCCTGGCCTGGGACAAGACCGCGCACGAGTTCCCGTCCTCCGCGCAGCTCGCGCGCAAGCGCCAGCGCCTGGGCGAACTGCTGCAGTCCTGGAACGCGGTGGAGCCGGGCACCCTGGAGCGCGCGCTGCAGAAGCAGGGCGGCGCCGACGTGCCGCTGGGCCGCGTGCTGGTGTCCAACGGCTGGCTGGACGAGGAGACGCTGGCCGAGGCCATCGCCTACCAGGCCGACCTGCCGCGCGCGCACCTGTCGGCGGAGCTGGTGCGCCAGCACGCGTCCGACATGCCGATCGAGCTGGCCATCCGCCACCGCGCGATCCACATGGGGCGCAACAAGAACAACCGGGCGGTGCTGGCCGTGACCAGCCCGCTGTCGGAACAGGCGCTGGCCGACATCGCCCAGGCGATCGGCGAGGAGCCGGTGCAGCGCATCGCCCGCGAAGGCGAGCTGGCGGTGGGCCTGCGCCTGCTGCGCGACAAGCAGGGCGAAGGCAAGGCCACCACGGTGCCCACCGGGCCGCTGCTGGGCGACATGCTCATCGAGCGCGGGTTGCTGCGGCGCGACCAGTTCGAAAGCGCGATGCAGGAGTACAAGACCGACCGGCACGGCCGCATCGGCGACTACCTGGTCGAGCGCGGCGTGATCGCGCGCGAGATGCTGGAGCAGGTCGTGCAGGAACAGCGCAGCTTCTTCGCGCGGGCATCCGCGCAACCGGAACAACAACAGAGGGGATTCTTCGGGAAACCATCGGCCCAACCCACCTAGTGGAGCCCCCACGACCATCATGAAACAACAACAACGAAAGGCGCTGGCACTGGCCGCCGTGCTCGCGCTTTCTTCCGTGCAGGTGGCCGCCCAGACCGCGCCGCGCGGCGCGGCCGCACGCACGGCGCAGGCCGCCAACACCGCGGCCGACGCGGGCTACAAGGCCTTCGAGCGGCGCGACTATGTCGCCGCGGCGGAGAGCGCG
>JALHLO010000335.1 GCA_022844525.1 Ramlibacter sp. | reverse complement strand
CCAGGCGGCGAGCTCGCGGCGCCACCGCGGATCGGCCCACTGCGCGCGGTCGCCCTCCGCGACCAGCAGCGCGAGCTGCTGCCGCTGGCCCTCGACGGTCAGCGGACGCAGTGTCGCGCCCTCCTGCGCGCCGGCGGCGACGATGGCGTCGAGCACTTCGCCCGGCACCGGGCGCGGGTCGAAACGCTGGCGGCAGGTGCGCCTGCGCGCCAGGAAAGGCTGCAGTGCGGCCAGTTGCGCGTCACCTTCCCCCGGTGCCAGCCGCACGCGCGCCAGCAGGTCGGCATCGGCGCGATCGGGCAGCAGCTTCACCTCGGCCTGCAGGCCGGCGGCGGCCGCGGCCACGCGCAGGTTGAACAGCGCGCAGCCGCAGCTGATGGTCAGCTCGCGGTCCTCGGTGTCGTTGACGGGGAGCGCGCGCGTGCGGTCGGCGTACAGCGCGATCCCTTCGCCGTCGACGCGGAAGAACCAGGGCTGCGTGTTGTGGCTGGACGGGGCGAGGATGGCCGCTTCGAGCAGCGCGCGCGTGCGGGGGGCCAGGGCGGCGGCGGGGGTCATGGATCCTCCTGGAGACTGGCGGCATTGTTGCCGCCGGCCAGGGCGCGCACTTGATCGCGCTCAAGGGATGCACGCGCGCGCCATAATCGCTCCCCATGCCTTGCACCGACTCGCGCCGGCAGGTCACGCGCCTTCGATGAGCGCGTGGGAAGTCGCCGGTTTCCTCCTGTGCGTGGCCGTCGCCACCTGTGCGCAGAGCATCACCGGCTTCGCGCTCGCCCTGATCCTGCTGGGCCTGACCGGCCTGTTCGAGCTGGCGCCGCTGGCCGACGTGGCCAACGTGGCCACCGTGATGTCGCTGTTCACCGCGGTCATCGCGCTGCGCGGAACCCACGGCTCGCTGGACTGGCCGATCCTGCGCTGGACGGTCGCGGGCAGCGTGGTCGGGGTGGCGATCGGCGTCGCGCTGCTGGCCTGGCTGAGCGCCAACGTGGTGCTGGCGCTGCGGCTGCTGCTGGGCCTGGTGGTGATCGCCTGCGCGGTGGTCGTGCTGGTGCGCACGCATCCGCTGGCCGAGCGCTCGTCGCGGGCTTCGTTCCAGGGCTTCGGGCTGCTGTCCGGGGTGCTCGGCGGCCTCTTCTCCGCGTCCGGGCCGCCGCTGGTGTACCAGTTCTATCGCCAGCCGATGACGCTCGACGCGGTGCGCGACACACTGGTGGCGACGCTGGCCGCCGGCGGCGTGATCCGGCTGGTGATGGTGGTGGCCAGCGGGCAGTTCGGGATGCGGTCGCTGTGGCTGTCGGCGCTGGCGGTGCCGCTGGCGATGGCGATCACCTGGTGGCTGCGGCGGCATCCGCCGGCGTGGCGGCGCGAGACGGTGCTGAAGGTCGTGTGCGGGCTGCTGGTGGTCACGGGGGTGGGGTTGATGGGGCCGGCGGTGCAGGGGCTGCTGGGTCGTGCGTAGGGGCGCGTCGCGGTTCGGGCTGCGCCGCTCACCACGACCTACAAGCGGGCCGTCATTCGTAGGTCGTGGTGAGCGCGAAGCCGAACCGCGACAGCCGTTCGTAGGTCGTGGTGAGCGCGAAGCCGAACCGCGACAGCGCCCCGACTCCCCGCGAACCCCAGCCCCACGCTCCTAGAATCCCCCCAATGACCCCCGGCAGTCCCCCCAACCCCCTCCTCTCCCCCTGGACCGCCCCCTACGGCCTCGCACCCTTCGCGCAGATCCGGCCGGAGCATTTCGAGCCCGCCCTCACCCAGGCGATGCAGGAGCACCGCGCCGCGCTCGACGCGATCGCGGCCAACCCGCAAGCGCCCGACGTCGACAACACGCTGGCGGCCTTCGATCGCAGCGCCGGCCGGCTTCGCCGCGTGGCCATGGTGTTCCACAACCTCTGCTCCTCCGAGGCATCGCCCGAATTGCAGGAAGTGCAGCGGCACATGGCGCCCGTGCTGGCCGCCCACTACAGCGCGGTGTACCTGCATGCCGGGCTGTTCCGCCGGATCGCGGCCCTGCACGAGCGGCGCGCCGGCCTCGGCCTGGACACCGAGCAGATGCGGCTGCTGGAGCGCGTCCACCTCGACTTCGTCCTCAGCGGCGCGCTCCTGCCGGCGGCGGCGCAGGCGCGGATCCAGCAGATCGCGCAGGAACTGGCCGCCTGCCAGACGGCCTTCGGGCAGAACGTGCTGCACGACGAGTCGCACTGGTCGCTCGTGCTGCGCGACGAGAGCGACCTGGCCGGCCTGCCGGAATTCGTGCGCTCGGCGGCGCGCATGGCCGCGCAGCAGCGCGGGCTGGGCGACGTGCACGCGATCACGCTGTCGCGGCCGCTGATCCTGCCCTTCCTCACCTTCTCGGAACGGCGCGACCTGCGCGAGCAGGCCTGGCGCGCCTGGGTCGGGCGCGGCGCGCATCCGGGCGAGCACGACAACCGCCCGTTGATCGCGCGCATCCTCGCACTGCGGCACGAAGAGGCGCGGCTGCACGGCTGCGCGAACTACGCCGAGTACGCGCTGGTCGATCGCATGGCACGCACGCCGCAGGCGGTGGACCGGCTGCTGGACGAGGTGTGGAACCGCGCGAAGCCCGTGGTGGAGCGCGAGCGCGCCACGCTGGAGGCGATGCAGCGCGCCGCCGGCGTCGACGCGCCCCTGCAAGCCTGGGACTGGCGCCACTGGGAAGAGAAGCTGCGCCAGCGCGACTTCGCGATCGACGATGCCGAGGTCAAGCCCTACTTCCCGCTGCAGGCCATGGTGCAGGCCGCCTTCGACTGCGCGCAGCGCCTCTTCGGCCTTCGCTTCACGCCGCGCGAGGACCTCGCGCTGTACCACCCCGACGCGCGTGCCTACGAGGTGCACGATCGCGCAGGCCGCGCCGTCGGCCTCTTCATCCAGGACAACTTCGCCCGCACCACCAAGCGCAGCGGTGCCTGGATGAGCAGCCTGGCGGTGCAGACGCGCAACGGCGGCGAGGTGCTGCCCGTGATCCTCAACACGAACAACTTCGCCAAGGCCACGCCCACGCTCCTGGGCTTCGACGACGTGCGCACGCTGTTCCACGAGTTCGGCCACGGGCTGCACGGCCTGCTGTCCAACGTGACCTACACGCAGCTGGCCGGCACCAGCGTGCTGCGCGACTTCGTGGAGCTGCCCTCGCAGCTGTTCGAGCACTGGATGGCCGAGCCCGAGGTGCTGCGGCGGCACGCGCGCCACGTGGAGACCGGCGAGGCGATCCCGCAGGCCCTGGTGGACCGCCTGCGCGCCGCCGAGCGCTTCGGGGAAGCCTACGAAACAGTCCGCTACTGCGGCAGCGCCATCGTCGACATGGCGGTGCACCGCCATCCCGACCCTGCCTCGGTGGCGGACTGGAGCGCCTTCGAGGAGCAGGTGCTGCGCGAGCGCGGCCTGCCGGACGCGACCGGCATCAACCACCGGCTCACGCACTTCCAGCATCTGTTCAGCAGCAGCGCCTATGCCGCCGGCTACTACGTGTACCTGTGGGCGGAAGTGCTCGATGCCGATGCCTGGGACGCGTTCCGGGAAGCGGGCGACCCGTTCGACGCCGCGGTGGCGCAGCGCCTGCAGCGCTGCATCTACTCGGTAGGCAACAGCGTGGAGCCGGGAGCGGCGTTTCGCGCCGTTAGCGGACGGGATCCGGTGATCGAGCCGCTGCTGCGGCAGAAGGGCTTGCTCTAGGGGTGTGGGGGGGGGGGGGTGGGCGCCCCCCACCCCCCCCCCCCCCCCCCCACGGCCCGGGAGAGCGAACGGTTGGGGGAGGGGGCTCCATGCGATAGGGTCACTGCGGTGTTCAC
>JALHLO010000334.1 GCA_022844525.1 Ramlibacter sp. | reverse complement strand
CAGCAGCGTCAGCGGCAACGGCACGCTGCGCGGCAACCATCCCCTCAACGCCGGCGTGATCGGCACCAACGGCGGGGTGGAAGCCACGCGCGAGGTGATCGCGCAGGCCGACCTGGTGTTCTTCATCGGCGCGCGGGCCGGCTCCACCACCACCGAGCACTGGCAGATGCCTGCGCGGGACGTGGCCATCCTGCACCTGGACATCGACCCGATGACGATCGCCACCAACTACCGCACCGACGTGGCGCTGGTCGGCGACGCCAAGCTGGGCCTGGCCGCGCTGGTTGCGGCGGTGCAGGCGCGCATCGCGCACCGTCCCTCCGGCACCGCGGACGGCCGCGCCCTCGTCGCCAAGGCCCGCGCCGCCAAGTACGCCTTCTTCGCGGGCCTGGCCGAATCCAGGGACCGGCCGATCAAGCCGGAGCGCGTGGTCGATGCGCTCAACAAGCTGCTGCCGGCCAACGCCATCGTCGTGGCCGACCCCGGCACGCCCTGCCCCTACTTCTCCGCCTACTTCGACGCACCGCAGGCGGGCCGCCACTTCATCACCAACCGGGCGCACGGCGCGCTGGGCTTTTCCATGTCGGCGGCGGTGGGGGCGCAGTTCGGCCGCCCCGGCGCCACCGTGGTCTCGGTGATGGGCGACGGCAGCTTCGGCTTCACCTGCGGCGAGCTGGAGACCATCGTGCGCCGCGGCATCCCCCTGAAGATGATCGTGTTCTCCAACTCCGTGTTCGGCTGGATCAAGGCCAGCCAGAAGAGCGGCTACGGCGGGCGCTACTTCTCGGTGGACTTCGATCGCACCAACCACGCCCGGGTCGCCGAAGCCTTCGGCGTGAAGGCCTGGCGCGTGGAAGACCCGGCGGACGTGCACGGCGCCATCCAGGCCGCCCTGAAGCACGACGGCCCGGCGCTGGTCGACGTCATTTCGCAGGAACTGCAGGACACCGCGGTTCCGGTCAGCCAGTGGATGGGCTGACCCGCGTTCGCTATCCTCCACTCCTTCGAAGAAAGGTCAGTTCGATGAGCAGCAGCAGCTTCAACCGCCGCCAGGCCCTCGCCGCCGCCGCGGCCCTGGGATTCGGCCCCGCCGCTTTCGCGCAGGCCGATGCGCCGGTGCGCCTCGTGGTCACCTTCCCGCCCGGGGGCAGCACCGACATCGCCGCCCGCATCCTCCAGCCGGAACTCGCGAAGCGCATGGGCCGCCCCGTGGTGGTGGAGAACAAGCCGGGCGCGGCCAGCCAGCTGGCCACCGACTTCGTCGCCAAGGCGGCGCCCAACGGCAACACGCTGCTGGTGAGCTTCGACACGCACGCGATCAACCCGATCGTGAAGGCGAAGCTGCCCTACGACACCTTCAAGGACTTCGCCGGCGTGACGCTGGCGGTGCGCTTCCCGCTGGTGATCGGCGCGTCCGCTTCCGTGCCCGCCAACGACCTGCGCGGCTTCATCGAAGCGGCGCGCACGCAGCCCGCGCGCTTCAGCTACGCGTCCACCGGCGTCGGCTCCATGAACCACCTGGTGATGGAAGACATCAAGCGCAAGGCCGGCGTCTACGTGCTGCACGTGCCCTATGGCGGCGGCGGCCCGGCCGTGCAGGCGGTGCTGGGCGACGTCTCGCAGCTCACGCTCCTGAGCTATGCGGCGCTGAAGGGCCAGATCGCGGCCGGCCGGATCAAGCCGCTGGCGGTGACGGGCGCCAAGCGCCTGGCCGACCTGCCCAACGTGCCGACGGTGGCCGAATCGGGCTTCCCCGGCTTCGAAGCCTATTCGTGGATCGGCATCTTCGCGCCCGCCGGCACGCCGCCCGAGACGCTGCGCAAGCTGACCGAGGACTTCCGCGCCGCGCTCAACGCGCCGGAAGTGCACGGCAAGCTCACCGCCGCCGGCTTCGAGGTGATGGCCACCGATGGCGCCGGCGTCGAGCGCCACGCGAAGGCGGAGCACGACCGCTGGGCCAGCTTCGTGCGCACGACCAAGCTGAAGCTGGAAGATTGAGCGCCGCGCCCGCCCTGGACCACGTGGTGATCGTGGTCCGCGACCTGGACGCGGTGGCGGCGGCGTATACCGCCGCCGGCTTCACCGTGGCGCCCGGCGGGCGGCACCCGGGGCGCAACACGCGCAACGCGCTGGTGGTGTTCGCCGACGGCGCCTACCTGGAGCTGATCGCGTACGACGCGCCGTCGCCGGAGGAGCGCTGGTGGCGCGTGCTGGACGCCCACGGTGAAGGCCTCGTGGACTTCGCGCTGCTGCCGCGGGACGTCGCTGCCATGGGCGAGATCGTCAGCGGTGCCCGCGAACGCGGCCTGGCCGGCCTGGCCGAACGCCCCGGCGGCCGCGTGCGGCCGGACGGCGTGCAGGTTGCGTGGCAGAGCGCGCGCCCGGCCACGCCCGACCTGCCCTTCCTGTGCGCGGACGTCACGCCGCGCGCTCTGCGCGTGCCCGAGGGCGAGCTGCGCCGGCACGGCAACGGTGCGATCGGCATCGCGCAGGTGCGGGTGGCGGTGCGCGACCTGCGCGCCACGCTGGGGCGCTATCGCAGCTACCTGGGTCAGGACGCGGTGGTCGACGACGAGGTGCCCCTGCAGGGCGCCCGCATCACCTTCACCCAGGAACCGGGCCGCACCCGCGACGAAGGCCCGTGCGAGGTGCTCCTGCGCTACACGGCTTCAGGCGGCGGCGAAGGCCGCGTCCAGCCGCTCGACGTAGCGCCGCTTCGCTGAAGCTTCCGCGAAGCTGCCCTCGAAGCTGTTGCGCGCGAGCCGGTACGCGTGCTGGGCGTCCAGCCCGGTGGCCGCGAAGGTCTGCAGGAAGTTGTCGTTCATGTAGCCGCCGAAATAGGCCGGGTCGTCGGAGTTGATCGTGGCGCACAGGCCCGCGTCCAGCAGCGTGCGGATGTTGTGCTGCGCGAGGTCCGGGAACACGCACAGCTTCAGGTTGGACAGCGGGCAGACCGTCAGCGGGATGCGCTCCTGCGCCAGCCGCTTCATCAGCGCCGGATCCTTGGCCGACTGCACGCCGTGGTCGATGCGCTCGCACTTCAGCACGTCGAGCGCGGCCCACACGTAGGCGGGCGGGCCCTCTTCCCCGGCATGCGCCACCAGGTGCAGGCCCTGCTGCCGGCACTTGGCGAACACGCGCGCGAACTTCTCCGGGGGATGGCCGACCTCGCTGGAGTCCAGCCCCACACCGATGAACTTGTCGCGAAAGGGCAGCGCCTGCTCCAGCGTGTCGAACGCCTCTTCCTCGCTCAGGTGGCGCAGGAAGCACAGGATCAGCTCCGCGTCCACGCCGATCTGCCTGGCGTCCCGGCAGGCGCGATGCAGGCCGGCGATCACCGTTTCCATGGGCACGCCGCGCGCGGTGTGCGTCTGCGGGTCGAAGAAGATCTCGGCGCGGATCACGTGGTCGGCCGCCGCCCGCTGCAGGTAGGCCCAGGCCATGTCGTAGAAGTCCTGCTCCCGCAGCAGCACGCTGGCGCCGGCGTAGTAGATGTCCAGGAAGCTTTGCAGGTTGCTGAAGGCGTAGGCGCGGCGCAGCTCCTCGACGCTCGCATAGGGGAGGGCGACGCCGTTGCGCTGCGCCAGCCGGAAGATCAGCTCCGGCTCCAGCGAACCCTCGATGTGGATGTGCAGTTCGGCCTTGGGCATGGCGGCCAGCAGGGCGGGCAGCCGGTCGGCCGGGATGTCGGGGAGGGCGGGATGGGGCGGCATGGCGTGCGTGAAGCAGGGATCCAGCCACGCACGATAGCGCAGCCCGCGCGGCCGCAGTGCGCGCTCAGCGCTTGCCGCTTTGCCTGGAAGCCGGTTCCTCGGA
>JALHLO010000333.1 GCA_022844525.1 Ramlibacter sp. | reverse complement strand
CACCGACGCCCGCGCCGACACCGGCCCCGACGCCGGCCCCGACGCCGGCCCCGACTCCCGCGCCGACACCGGCGCCAACACCCGCACCCACCCCAGCACCGACCCCCGTGCCCACGCCTGCACCGACACCCGTGCCCACGCCTGCCCCCACTCCGATGCCCACACCGTCACCAGCGCCCGTCTCGGCGCCCGCCCCTATCGCTCCCGCCATCCCGGCGGCCGCCATCGGCCGCGTTGCCGTGGTCTGCCGGGCGGGCGACGAGGCCGCCAAGACCCTCGCCGCCTTCCTCAAGGAGCTCGGCCTGGATACGGTCACCGGCGGCGCCGGCGCATCGCCCAACCCGGACACGCTGGAGAAGCTGCGCAACGTGGAGTTCGCGATCCTGATGCGTTCGGACCGGCCGCTGGAGACCGGCTTCCTGCTCGGGGTGCTGGGCGCCCGGCGCATGTGCCTGCTGCTGCCGCCGCAGGCCTCGGCGCCCGGCCTGGACTCCCTGGACCGCGTGCCGCTCGATGCCGGCGGCGTCTGGCGCCTGCTGCTGGCGCGCGAGCTCAAGCAGGGCGGGCTCGAGATCGACCTGAACAAGGCGCTCTGAGCGGTGCCGGCATTGCTGCCGGCCAGGTTAACAATGGGATGAAATCCGGGGCGTTCTTGCCGGCGCGCCGCGCCTAGAGTGCGCGCTTGAAAGGAATTCCCATGAAGACGTACAGGATCGCCTGCATCCCCGGCGACGGCATCGGCAAGGAAGTCATTCCCGCGGGGCAGGAAGTGCTGCAGGCCCTGGCCGCCTCCGGCGCCGGCTTCGACTTCGACTTCACCAGCTTCGGCTGGGGCGGCGACTGGTACCGCGCCCACGGCAAGATGATGCCGGACGACGGCCTCGAGGCGCTGCGCGACCAGGACGCCATCCTGTTCGGCTCCGCCGGCGACCCGCACATCCCCGACCACGTCACGCTCTGGGGCCTGCGGCTGAAGATCTGCCAGGGCTTCGACCAGTACGCCAACGTGCGGCCGACGCGCATCCTGCCCGGCATCGACGCGCCGCTGAAGCGCTGCGCGCCCAAGGACCTGGACTGGGTGATCGTGCGCGAGAACTCCGAGGGCGAATACGCCGGCGTCGGCGGCCGCGCCCACCAGGGCCATCCGATCGAGGTGGCCACCGACGTGAGCATCCTCACCCGCGTGGGCGTGGAGCGCATCATGCGTTTCGCGTTCCGGCTGGCGCAGTCGCGTCCGCGCAAGCTGCTGACGGTGGTGACCAAGTCGAACGCGCAGCGCCACGGCATGGTGATGTGGGACGAGATCGCGCTGCAGGTCAGCAAGGAGTTCCCGGACGTCCAGTGGGACAAGGAACTGGTGGATGCGTGCACCGCGCGCATGGTCAACCGCCCGGCCTCGCTCGACACGCTGGTCGCCACCAACCTGCATGCCGACGTGCTGAGCGACCTGGCCGCGGCGCTTGCCGGCAGCCTGGGCATCGCGCCGACCGGCAACATCGACCCCGAGCGGCGCTACCCCAGCATGTTCGAGCCGATCCACGGTTCGGCCTTCGACATCATGGGCAAGGGCCTCGCCAATCCGGTGGGCACGTTCTGGAGCTGCGTGATGCTGCTGGAGCACCTGGGCGAGAACGAGGCCGCCGCGCGCCTGATGCAGGCGATCGAGGAAATCACGGCCGATCCGTCGCTGCACACGGGCGACCTGGGCGGCAAGGCGAAGACGGCCGACGTGACCGCGGCGGTGGTTTCCCGGTTGAAGAACCGCTGATTCCATGCAACAACCTTCGTGGTGATCCGCAAGTCGGGGTGGGCGGCGCAGCCGAACCCCGAGACCCCAAGAACAGCAGGAGACAAATCGATGAAACGCATTCTTTCCACCCTCGCCCTGGCGCTGCTCGCGCCGGTGGCCTTCGCCCAGTCGGTGCCGTGCCCGGAGAAGAACGTGCAGTACTGGCAGGCGTTCCCGCCCGGAGGCGAGTCCGACCTGTCGGCGCGCCACCAGCAGGTGGTGCTGAAGAAGCGCTGCCCCGCGATCGAGACCATCATCCAGTACAAGGCCGGGGCCGGCGGCGCGCTGATGTGGACGCAGATGAACCAGCTGCCCGGCGACGGCCTCAACGTGGTCGGCGTCAACCTGCCGCACATCGTGTTCCAGCCGATCGAGGGCCAGGTGCAGTACAAGACGCAGGACATCACCCCGGTGTTCTGGTTCCACTACACGCCCGACATCCTGGTGGTGCCGGAGCAGAGCCCGATCAGGTCCTTCGACGACTTCATCAAGGCGGCCAGGGCCAACCCCGGCAAGCTGAGCCTCGGCGGCTCGGGCCAGAACTCGGCCAATCACGCCGCGCACGAGCGCATGAACAAGGCCTTCGGCGTCAAGACCATCTACGTGCCCTTCAAGGGCACGGGCGACATGGCGACTTCCGTGATGGGCGCGCAGGTGGACGGCGCGATGACGTACACCGCCTTCGCCATCAACAACAAGACCCGCATCCGTCCGCTGGCGGTGGCGATGGAACGCCGCCATCCGCTGATGCCCGACGTGCCGACCTTCAAGGAACTCGGCGTCGACTGGGTCGACGGCGCCTACCGCGGCATCGGCGTGCCCAAGTCCACGCCGCCGGCGGAACGCAAGCGCCTGTCGGACCTGTGGCGCGCGCTGAACAACGACGCCGAGATGAAGGAGCTCGCCGCCAAGAGCGGCTTCGAGCTGGTGAACGTGGGCGTCGAGGAAATGGACGGCTTCATGGCCAGCAAGGTCAAGCTGTACACCGAGGGTGCCTCGCTCCTGAACCTGGGCAAGAAGTGAGCAAGTAAAGCCGGGTTCCTACACGAGCGGCCGCGACGGCGCCCTACCATGGGCGCCGTCTGCATTTCCCGCCCATGAAACCCGCCAAGGTCCCGCGCAGCCCGCGCGTCCTGATCCTCGTCGACTTCATCAACCCGCTGAACTTCCCCGGCGCGGACAAGCTCGCGAAGCCGGCGCTGGCCGCCGCCCGGGCCACCGCGCGGCTGCGCGGGCAGCTCGATGGCGACAAGGTGGCGGTGGTCTATGCCAACGACAACTATGGCTGGTGGCAGTCGGACTTCCAGGCCCTGGTGGCGCAATGCTGCACGCGCGACGACGCCAGCGGTGCGATCGCGCGCCTGCTGGCGCCGCGGCCGCACGACATCACGCTGCTCAAGCCGCGGCATTCGGCCTTCTACTGCACCGCGCTGGAACTGCTGCTCAAGGAGATGGGCGCGCGCGAGCTGGTCGTCGCGGGCCTGTCCACCGACATGTGCGTGCAGATGACGGCGGCCGATGCCTTCCTGCGCGGCTTCGAGGGGGTGTGGGTGCCCTCGGACTGCAACGCGGCGGAAACGCCGCGGGCCAAGGCGGCGAGCCTGGCCTACATGCGCGACGTGCTCAAGTGCGACGTGCGCTCGTCGCGCGCGAAGCGCTGAGTCCTCAGGTCTCGGTCGCCTGCACCCGCTCCAGCAGCGCCTGCAGCTCCGGCAGGCCGTAGGGCTTGGGCAGGTTCCAGGTGTCGGCATCGGTGTCGGCCTTGCCGTAGCCGGACGACACCACCACCTGCAGGTCCGGGTAGAGCCGGCGCGCCTCGCGCGCCAGCTCGAGCCCGCTGCGTCCCGGCAGGCTGATGTCGGTGATGAGCAGGTGGTAGGCTGCCGCGCGCAGGGCGTCGCCGGCCGCTTCGGCGCTGGCGACGGCGTGCACGCGGCAGCCCAGCAGCTCCAGCAGCTGCTGCGCGACCTCCCGCAGTTCCGCCTCGTCCTCCACCAGCAGCACGCGCAGCGCGCCCGCGCTGCCTGCAGGCTCGCGCGCCCCTTGCGCGGCCG
>JALHLO010000332.1 GCA_022844525.1 Ramlibacter sp. | reverse complement strand
GGCCCGGCGGGGGAACGTCCTCGGCGCGTTGCAGCACGCCGGTGGCGATCAGTTCCTCCAGCAGGCCGCGCACGGCCGGCCACTCGTAGCCCGGGCCCCACTGCGCCGCGCTGCCGGCGACGAAGCGGGACTGGCGCGCCAGCGCCTCGCCGAAGGCGAAGAACTCCGGCTCGTCGAACGAAATCTCCTTGTCCGCGTAGTACAGGCGCAGCTCGCGCGCGCCGGCCTCCCCGGTGGCGTACTGGGCCACCAGCCGCTGGTGCATCGGCAGCACCAGTTCCGCGTCCGGTTCGAGCGGCGCGGGCCCGGCGGCGGCCCGGTGCATGGGGCAGCCGCGCGGGATGGAAGGGGCGTCGGGGGCATTCATGGGTGCGCTTCCTGGCGGCGGGACTGGGGCTGCCGCTATGGTGCGGCGCGCCGCCGCCCCCGCGAATCATCCTTGCTGCGCGATTTGCGGGCCCGATGGTCGCTACGGGTCGGGACCTTGGTCGCAACCGCCACCGGCCGGCGGCAAGTCGGGACCTTGGTCCGATGGCGCCCGCCGGTCGCGCTGCTAGAGTGATCCCCAGGAGTGACCGCTCCTGTCGAGGCTTACATGGACACTGCACATCCCGCACCCCTGGCACCCGCCGCCGCGCCCCGGGACCCGACCGGCGCCGCGGCGCGCCAGGGCGCCCTGTTCCGCCGGCTTTCCCTGTCCCAGCAGTTCCTGCTGGCCAGCTTCCCGCTCCTGCTCGGCGCGACGCTGATCATCGGCTGGTGGGTGGGCGGCCAGGTCGAGGACGCCGTGGTGCGCCGCCTGGGCGGCGTGACCGCCCTCTACGTGGACAGCTTCGTCGCCCCGCACGTGCAGACGCTCGCGACCCAGGACGACCTGACGGAGGCGGACAAGCGGGAGCTGTCGGCGCTGCTGGCGAACACCCAGCTTGGCAAGAAGATGCTGTCGCTGAAGATCTGGCGCCCGGACGGCCGGGTACTGTTCAGCAACCCGCCCTCCGCCGACGTGGGCAAGACGATGGCGGTCGACGAAGGCCTGCGGGTGGCGCTGGCCGGCGACATCTACTCGGAACTGGCCGACCGGTCCCACTCGGAGCAGGCGGACCACGGCGCGCCCTCCGCGCGCCTGATCGAGACCTACACGCCGCTGCACGCCGACCGCCTCGGCAAGGTGATCGGGGCGGCGGAGTTCTACTCCTCGCCCGACGACGTGGACCGCGAGGTGGCGATCGCGCAGCAGCGCAGCTGGCTGGTGGTGTCCGGCACGATGGCGGCCCTGTACTTCCTGCTGTCCATCGTCGTCATGGGCGGCAGCCGCAAGATCGTGGAACAGCGCAAGGACCTGGGCGAGAAGCTGCGGCAGCTCACCGAGCTGAACGCGCAGAACACGCAGCTGCACGAGCGGGTGCGGCGCGCCGCCGACCAGGCCGCGGCGCTGAACGAGACCTTCCTGCGCCGCATCTCCTCCGACATCCACGACGGACCGGGGCAGGACCTCGGCTTCGCCGTGATGCAGCTGAAGAACATCCTCGACACCTCGGTGCCGCGGGATGCGGCCGACGCGAAGTGGGCCGAGACGCTGATGCCGGTGCGCCACGCGGTGCAGTCCGCGCTGAGCGACCTGTGCGCGATCTCGGCCGACCTGCAGATGCCGGAGATCGAACCCATGCCGCTCGGAAGCGTGGCGGACCGGGCGGTGCGCGACTACGAAAGCAAGACGGGATGCACGGTGACCCTGGCGAATGAACTCAATGGCGCGCAGGCGCCCCTGCCCACGAAGATCACGCTGTACCGGCTGCTGCAGGAGGCGCTGGCCAACAGCTTCCGCCACGCGCAGTGCCGCAACCCGCAGGTGCGGCTGGAGTGCGACGCGCAGGCGCTGCGCATGCAGGTGACCGACAACGGGCCGGGCTTCGACACCGCCGCGGCCCTGCGCAAGGGGCGGCTGGGCCTGTCCGGCATGCGCCAGCGCGCGGAGGTGCTGGGCGGCACCTTCGAGGTCGACAGCGTGCCGGGCGCCGGCACCACCGTGCGCATCACGCTGCCGCTGCGGGCACAGGAGGAATCGCATGCCTGACCAGAACCAGATCAGCATCCTGGTGGTCGACGACCACCCCCTGTTCCGCCAGGGCGTGGTCCATTCGCTGCAGGCCGAGCCCGACTTCCGGGTGGTGGCCGAAACCTCCTCCGGCGAAGAGGCGCTGCAGCTCGCCCAGACCCTGCTGCCGGACCTGGTGCTGCTGGACGTGAGCATGCCGGGCTGGGACGGCATCACCACGGCGGAGAAGATCTCGATCGCCTGCCCCGCCACGGCGATCGTGATGCTCACGGTGTCGGACGACAAGGACAAGCTGCTGTCGGCGCTGAAGGCGGGCGCGCGCGGCTACGTGCTCAAGGGCGTGGGCGGCAAGGAACTGGCGCAGGTGATCCGCTCCGCGGCCGCCGGCGAGGTCTACGTGTCGCCTTCGATCGCCTCCGAGATGCTGGTATCGCTGACTCAGGCGCCGGCACCGGACCCGCTGCAGGAACTGACGCCGCGCGAGCGCGAGATCCTCTCCTTCATCGGCGCCGGCCTCACCAACCGCGAGATCGGCGAGAAGATCTTCCTGTCGGAAAAGACGGTGAAGCACTACGTCACCAACATCCTGCAGAAGCTGCAGGTGCGCCGCCGGGTCGAGGCCGCGCTGCTGGCCACCCGCCACCAGAAGAGGTAGCCATGGCCGTCCCCTTCGGCCGCACCACCCGCTCGCTGGCCAGCCAGGACGACCGCTTCGCGCTGGCGGCCTGGTCGCTGGCGGGCGTGCTGCTGGCAGCCTGGCTGGGGTGGTTCTTCCTGGGCAGCGTCACGGTGTACGAGACCTCGGGGCGCGCGCGGCTGGAAGTGCAGCAGTCGGCGCATCCGGTCGCGGCGGTGGCGGCCAGCAAGGTGGTCGCCAGCCGCGTCGCGCTCGGCCAGGCGGTGCGCGCCGGCGAGGTGCTGGTGGAACTGGACGCGGCCAACGAGAAGCTGCGGCTGAGCGAGGAGCAGGCGCGGCTGGCGGCGCTGCCCCCGCGCATGGAATCGCTGCGGCGCGAGATCGCCGCGACCGAGCACGCGCGCACCGAGGACTTGCAGGCGGCGCAGGCCGCGACGCAGGCCGCGCGCTCGCGCGGCAAGGAAGCGGCGGCGGCGGTGGAGTTCGCGCGCCAGCAGGAACAGCGGCTGAAGGAGGAAAGCGCCATCGGCGGCGTCGCCCAGGTCGACGCGCTGCGGGCCGCGGCGGAAACGCACAAGCTCACGGCCAGCGGCGAAGCGCTGGCCGCCGAAGTGCGCCGGCTCGAGCTGGATGCGCAGATGCGGGTCCATTCGCGCGACGCCCAGGTCGAAGCGCTGCGGCGCACGCTGGCCGGCCTGGAGGGCGAACGCGCGACCGCCGAAGCCACCGTCGCCCGCCTGCAGCAGGAGATCGATCGCCACACGGTGCGCGCGCCGGTGGACGGCGTGGTGGCCGAACTGGCGCCGCTGCGCGCCGGCACCTATGTCGCCGAAGGCCAGAAGCTCGCGACCGTCGTGCCCGGCGGCGGCCTGGTGGCGGTGGCGGAGTTCGCGCCGGCCGCGGTGCTGGGGCGGGTGCAGCCCGGCATGCCGGCCCGGCTGCGGCTCGACGGCTTTCCCTGGGCGCAGTTCGGCACCGTCGAGGCCCGCGTGAGCCACGTGGCCGGCGAAATCCGCGACAACGCGGTGCGCGTGGAACTCACGCCCCTGCCCGACGCGACCCGCGCGATCGCCCTGCAGCACGGACTGCCCGGGGCGGTGGAGATCGCGGTGGAGCGCACCTCGCCGGCGGTGCTGGTGCTGCGCGCCGCGGGGC
>JALHLO010000331.1 GCA_022844525.1 Ramlibacter sp. | reverse complement strand
ACTTCGGCTCCAGTTCGCGCGAGCGCGCGGCGCGGTACCCGGTGCTGGGCGACGGCCGCAGCGCCAAGCTGGGGTGGGCCATGCGCGACTACAACCCCGAGGGTGCCGCCGGCAACGCCGCCGCCGCCACCGCGGCCAAGGGCGAGGCCGTGCTGCAGGCCGCCGCCACGCAGCTCGCCCTGCTGCTGCAGGAGATCGCGCGGCTGCCGCTGTCGACGGTCGCCGCGCGCTGATCGCGCCCCCTTCTTCCCATCTCCTTACCGCCCAGCCGGAACGTCCTACGCCCGGCTTGCGGGCGGGCCGACACGGCGCGCGCACGCGCGGGCTAGATTGGCAAGCGTGGGCCGGCCCTGCCCGGCCGCGACATTCCAGAAGGAGAACTCGATGACGACGGTGGCAGATGTCATGACGCGCGACGTGCGCACGATGAAGCCGGACGACTCGGTGGTGGATGCGGCGCGCTGCATGGACGAACTGAACGTGGGCGTGATCCCGGTGTGCGAGGGCGACCGGCTGGTCGGCATGGTGACCGACCGCGACATCGTCGTGCGCGGCCTGGCGCAGAAGGGCGGGGTGCAGGACATGAAGCTCGCCGACGTCATGAGCGGCCATGTCCGCTGCGCCCGGGAGGACGACGACATCGACCAGGTGCTCGACGAGATGGCCGAAGCGCAGATCCGGCGCCTGCCCGTGGTGGACGGCAACCAGCGGCTGGTGGGCATCGTCACGCTGGGCGACATCGCCGCCAAGAACCCCGCGGGCGACGAGGTGGACGTCGCCATGTCGCTGGGCGACATCTCGTCCCCGGCCGAGCCGGACCGTTCGGGGAGCGGGTCGGGCCGGTCGCAGTCGCAATCCCAATCGCACGGCAAGACCCGCACACCGCACTGAAAGGAGAACACCATGCCGAAAGCCTGGAGCGCCAAGCGCGAACGCCAGTACGACCACATCAAGGACGGCCTGAAGTCGCGCGGCAAGAGCGAGAAGGTGGCCGAGGAAATCGCCGCCCGCACCGTCAACAAGGAACGTGCGCAGCACGGCGAAGCCAAGCACGCCAGCGCGCAGTCGCTGCGCGACACGCCCGCATCGAAGCGGGGCGGGCAACGCTCGCACAGCGGCGAGGGTGGCCGCACCCGCGACCAGCTCTATGAGGAGGCCAGGCGCAAGGGCATTTCCGGCCGGTCGACGATGACCAAGGCCGAACTGGAGCGCGCCGTCGGCCGTTGATGCCGGGGCGGGGCGGGCCGCGTTGGGGCGCGGCCACAGGACTGCGCAGCTTGTCGCCTGCCCTCATCCATCCGGGTCATGCTGCTGTCATGTTCACCTGCCTACTGCAGGCAGGTGAATCCCATGCGTTTCTCGGCCCTCTTCCAGACCCCGCTGCCGCAGCCCCGCGCTGCGCAGCCGGAGCCTGCCGGGGAAACGCCGCCCCCGGCCATGCAGCCGGCGCCCGCCCTGCCCGAGGACCTCGACGCCCGCGTGCGCATGGTCGGCGAGTGGCAGCTGCTCGAGGGCTGAGGCACCCTCCTTGCTAGCACTGGTTCCCGAGCCCGGGCGATGCACCGGTCCCGGGCACGAACGCACGCAAGGAGTCCGCATGAACCGCAACGACGTCACCGAGAAGATCATTGCCGCCAAGGTGTCCAGGGGCCTGACCTGGGACGAGGTCGCCCGCAAGGTCGGCCAGTCCAGGGAATGGACCACCGCCCTGTGCCTGGGACAGATGACGGCGAACGCCGAACAGGCGCGCGCCCTGGGCGAGGTCTTCGGCCTGGGCGAGGAAGAACAGAAGTGGCTGAAAGTGGTGCCGTCGAAGGGGTCGCTGCCCACGGCGGTGCCGGCCGATCCGCTGATCTACCGCTGGTACGAGATCGTCAGCGTCTACGGAAGCACGATCAAGGAGCTGATCCACGAGGAGTTCGGCGACGGCATCATGAGCGCCATCGACTTTTCCATGGACATCACGCGCGAAGCGGATCCCCGGGGCGACCGCGTCAAGGTGGTGCTGTCCGGCAAGTTCCTGCCGTACAAGGCCTGGTGAGCGCGCAGCAAAAAGGGGCGTCACCCAAGCGAGGGACGCCCCTGGCGCGAGACTGCGCGGCCTTAATTGCTGCCGTGCGAGCCGCTGCTGCCGCTCGCGTGGGCGCTGCCGCTGCTGCCCGACTCCATCGCCTTGCGCCGGTTGGCGCTGCGCGCCATGCCGCCCTTGCGGCCCGCTTCGCGGGCTTCTTCGGACGTGAACTCGTGCGCGGTGCCCTTCTCGTGGGCGGCGCGGCCGCCCTCGCTGGCGATCTCGCGTTGCCGCTGCGGGTCCATGGAGGCGAAACCGCGGTTCGATTTCCCGCCCTGGTTACCCTGGTTGTTGGAAGCCATGTGTGGATCTCCTTGCAAAACTGAAATGTTGGAACTGCATGGCGGTCTGCGCCGGCCATGGTCTGATTGAGCTTGCAAGCGCGCACTCCGCTCGTCAGGCAGCAAAGCTGCCGAGTGTAGGAGCGGCCCTACCTCTTCAAACGAGGGTGCGCGGGAGGACGTCGGCGGCGAGCCGCCGGAGTAGGGCATTTGCTTCACCCGCGAGGCCCGGATCGGGCTGCGGCTGAGCTTGCAGGCGTGCCAGCAGGCGCGTGAACTGCGAGGAAAGCGGGGGGATGGGAGCGAGGTACAGCACCTGTTCGCCGCGCGCGACCAGCAGCGTGGGGAAGGTCTGGATGTCGACGTCCCCCATGGTCTCGTCCTCGTCTTCCACGTCGACCCACGCGAAGCGCATGTGCGGGTGGGCGCGCGCCTGCTCGGTGAACATGGGAAGGAAATCGCGGCACACGCCGCACCACGCGGCGCACAGACAGGCGACCCACCAGGTGGGTTGGTCGTCGCCTGCCATGCTGTCCATGGCGGCAGTGTACCGGGGCGAAACTCAGTGCGCGGTGCAGCCGGCGTAGGCGTCGAGGGCGGGGCGGTACGCCGAAGTGCCGACCTGCATCAGGCCGAGGACCGAGTGGAACAGGTGGTCGTGCGTGATGCGCTCACCCGAGCGCCCGCGCAGGCACTGCATCGACAGGCCCGCGTGCTGCTCGAAGCCGGGCGACAGCCACGTGATCCAGGGCACGTGCTTCTGCACGTCGGGCGCGATCGCGTAGGGCAGGCCGTGCAGGTACAGGTTGTTCTCGCCCAGCGACTCCCCGTGGTCGGCCACGTAAAGCATCGCGGTGTCGTAGTCATCGCGCCGCTGCAGCCACCCCACCGTGGCGGCCAGCACGTGGTCGGTGTAGGCGATGGTGTTGTCGTAGGCGTTGCGCAGCTGCTCGCGGCCGCAGTCCGGCAGATGGCTGCTGGTGCACTCGGGAAGGAAGCGCTTGAAGGCGGGCGGCGTGCGGTCGGCGTAGGCCGGCCCGTGGCTGCCCATCTGGTGCATCACGAGCACGACGCCGTTCCTGCGCCGCTCGGGCGGCAGGGCGGCGAGGCGCTGGTCGAGGTCCTTGAGCAGGATCTCGTCCCGGCACTCGCCGCGGGCGCACAGCGCAGCGTCCTTCAGGGCGGAGGTGTTCACGCTGGGGACGCGGTCGCACACCCCCTTGCAGCCCCCCGCCTGGTTGTCGATCCAGAGCACGGCCAGGCCCGCGTGCTGCAGCACGTCCATCAGGTTCTCGGTGTCGCGCTCGCGGGCCAGGAAACCCTCGCGCCCCAGGGGCGAGAACATGCAGGGCACCGAGGCGGCGGTGCTGGTGCCGCAGGACCAGGCGTTGCGGAAGCTCACGGCCTGCAGGCGCGCGAGCTGAGGCGTGGTGTCCCGCGCATAGCCGTTGAGGGCGAAGTTGCCGCTGCGGCCGGTCTCGCCCAGCACCAGCACCAGCAGGCGGGGCTTGCCGCCGGCGGCGAGCAGCGCGGCGTCGCGGCCC
>JALHLO010000330.1 GCA_022844525.1 Ramlibacter sp. | reverse complement strand
CCGTCGCGTCCCACTGCGCGAAGCTGCGCAGCGCGGCGGCGACCAGGCCGGCGCGCGCGGCCGCCTCCTCGAAGGCCAGCGCGTCCCAGGACAGCATCGCCTGCTCCGCGGCCTTGCGGTCGGCCGTGGCGGGATCCAGCCCCAGCAGGCGCAGCGCCCCTTCGCGGTGGTGCGCGAAGTTGGCGTGCACGCGCACCCAGCCGTCGCGTGCGCGGTACAGGCCGGAGAACTTGTCCCAGAGGTCGGGCACGCGGCCGTCGATGCTGAACCAGCCCAGGCACTCGGCCGCGGCATGCACCGCGTCCACGTCCACGTGCTGGCGTTCGGTGCCGCGGGCGTGCGCCAGCTCGCAGGCCGCCAGCGCGGCGGCGGCCATGGTGGATTGCGCGGCCACGGCCACCGCGAAGGAGGACGGATACACCGGGTCGCAGCCGGTGAGGTGCGCGCAGCAGAGCGCCTCCGGTGACAGCCCGGCGAGCTGCCACAGGTCGGCGAGGGCCTGCTGCGCGTTCAAGGCATGGCGTTACTGCTTCAGGAGCTTGACGCCGGTCTTGGACTGCACGAAGTCGAACGTGACCTCGGGCGCCAGTTCCACCACCTTCAGGCCCTGCGGCGTGACGTCGAACACGCCCAGGTCGGTGATGATGCGGTCCACCACGCCCACGCCGGTGAGCGGCAGCGTGCACTTGGGCAGGATCTTCAGGTCCTCGGTGCCGTCCTTCTTCCTCGCGACGTGCTCCATCAGCACGATCACGCGCGGCACGCCGGCCACGAGGTCCATCGCGCCGCCCATGCCCTTGACCATCTTGCCGGGGATCATCCAGTTGGCCAGGTCGCCCGATTCGCTCACCTGCATGGCGCCCAGGATCGACAGGTTGATCTTGCCGCCGCGGATCATGGCGAAGCTGTCGTGGCTGCCGAAGATCGACGAGCCCTTGATGGTGGTGACGGTCTGCTTGCCGGCGTTGATCAGGTCGGGATCGACCTCGTCCTCGTACGGAAAGGGGCCGATGCCCAGCATGCCGTTCTCGCTTTGCAGCCACACCTCCATGTGGTCCGGCACGAAGTTCGCCACCAGCGTGGGGATGCCGATGCCGAGGTTGACGTAGAAGCCGTCCTGCAGTTCCTTCGCCGCGCGCGCGGCCATCTGGTCTTGGGTCCAGGCCATGTCCGTCTCCTGATTACTTGCGGTCGCGCAGGGTGCGCTTCTCGATGCGTTTCTCGGGCGTGGGGTTGTGCACGATGCGGTGCACGTAGATGCCCGGCAGGTGCACGTCGTCGGGGGCGATCTCGCCCACCGCCACGATGCGCTCCACTTCCACGATGCAGATCTTCCCGGCCATTGCCGCGGCGGGATTGAAGTTGCGCGCGGTCAGGTTGAAGCGCAGGTTGCCGGAGCGGTCGGCCACGTCGGCCTTGACCAGCGCCACGTCGGGCACCAGCGAACGCTCCATCACGTAGGTCTCGCCGTCGAACTCGCGCAGCTCCTTGCCCTCGGCCACGATGGTGCCCACGCCGGTCTTGGTGAAGAACGCCGGGATGCCGGCGCCGCCGGCGCGCAGCTTCTCGGCCAGCGTGCCCTGCGGCGTGAACTCCAGCTCCAGCTCGCCCGCCAGGTACTGGCGCTCGAACTCCTTGTTCTCGCCCACGTAGGACGAGATCATCTTGCGGATCTGCCGCGTCTGCAGCAGCTTGCCCAGGCCGAAGTCGTCGATGCCCGCGTTGTTGGAGATGGCGGTGAGGTCCTTCACGCCACTGGCCTTCACCGCGTCGATCAGGGCTTCGGGGATGCCGCACAGGCCGAAACCACCGACGGCGATGAGCTGCCCGCTCTTCACCACGCCGTCGATCGCCGCCGCCGCACTGGGATAGATCTTGTTCACTCCACTCTCCTGCTTCAAGACGCGGGCGCGCGGGGGCGGCCCGGATGAGGGGTTACGATACTACCTACCATGTTACGTAGTACTCCGTAGAGGATGGCCCCGATGGAAGTCGACTACCGGGCGGCCTTCGAGTTGGCGCCCGTGGGCCTGTGCCTGTCGCGCAACCGCGTCATTGTGGACTGCAACGCCCACCTGTGCGACATGTTCGGCTGGTCGCGCGAGACGCTCACCGGCCAGTCCTTCCTGGTGCTCTATCCGAGCGCCGAGGAATACGAGCGCCTGGGACGGCGCATGGTGCCCATCCTGAACGCCAAGGGCCACTACGCCGACGACCGCATCATGAAGCGCGCCAGCGGCGAGGTGTTCTGGTGCCACGTCACCGGCCGGGCGCTGAACCGGGACGCGCCGCACGAAGCGGGCATCTGGGCCTTCGAGGACCTGAGCGCGCAGCGGCCGGTGAAGGCGGAGCTCACCGCGCGCGAACGCGAAGTGGCCGCGCGCCTGCTCGACGGCCTGACCTCCAAGGAGATCGGCAAGACGCTGAGCATCAGCCACCGCACGGTGGAGATCTACCGCGCCCGCCTGATGCGCAAGTACCGCGCCAACACCACGGCGGACCTGGTGCACAAGCTGATGGCGGGCAGCTGAGGCCCATGCGGTCGCGCTTGATCTGGCGCAAACGGCCCGGCCCACCGGCGACGTTATCGTGGCAGATAAAGTGATCCGACGCGACCCCGCCGTGCTCCGCCCGCTGCCCACGCTGCGCCAGCTGCTGCTGCTGCTGGCCTTCGCATGCGTGGTTCCCATGGCGGGACTGGCCTTCGCGCTGCTCGGGTACCAGTACCAGCGCGAGCGGGCGCAGACCGTGAACGACGCGATCGGCACCGCCCGCGCCCTCATGGGCGCCATCGACGACCGCGTGCAGGGAACCCAGCGCGCGCTGCTGGCGCTGGCCGCCTCCCAGGCCGCCGCCGACGGCGACTTCGCCGAGCTGCACCAGGAAGCCACCGTGCTGCAGCAAGCCGAGGACGCGGCCAGCGTGCTGCTGCTGGACCCGTCGGGCCGGCAGCTCATGAACACGGCGGTGACCTACGGGGCCGCGCTGCCGACGGAAGCATGGCCGCAGATGCTGGAGGCGCTGCGCACGCACAAGCCGTCCGTGCTGGACCTGTACCGCTCGCCGCGCACCGGCCGCTTCCTGGTGGGCGCCAGCGTGCCCGCGCAGGGCCCCGGGGCGGAGCTCATGGCGCTCACGGCCAGCATCGATCCGCGCTCCCTGCGCGAGGTGCTGGCGCGCCAGAAGCTGCCGCCCAACTGGATCGCCGCCGTCGTGGACCGCTCGGGCGCGATCGTCGCGCGCACGCACGACCACGACCGGCACGTCGGCGTGCGCGCCCGCGCCGCGCTGATGGAACGCATCGGCGAAGTGTCCGAGGACGCGGTGGCCAGCGTGACGGTCGACGGCGTGCCCGTGGTCACCGCCTTCAGCCGCTCGGAGCGTTCGGGCTGGGCGCTGGTGATCGGCATTCCGCGCACGGAACTGAGTGCCCCGCTGATCCGCACCTCGCTCGTGCTGGGAGCGGGAACGGCCTCCGTGCTGCTGCTGACCGTCGCCCTGGCCTGGTGGATGGCGAACTCGCTGGGCGCATCGGTCGAGGCGCTCGGCAGCGCGGTGCGCGTCATGGGCCACAAGGCCAGGCTGGACCTGCCGGAACCGGTCTTCCAGGAGGCCCGGCAGCTCGGCATGGCGTTCGCGCATGCGCACGCGGCGCTGGAGGACGCCAGCACGGCCCTGGCCCGCAGCGAGGCGCGCATGCGCGCCATCCTCAACACGGCCACCGAAGCGATCGTCACCGCCGACGAGAACGGCACCGTCGTCCTGTTCAATCCGGCGGCGGAAAAGCTGTTCCGGCTCGATGCGGAGCACGCCCTCGGCCGGCCGATCGAGGCCCTCGTGCCCGAGTCGGCGCGCGTGGCGCACGAGCGGCTGCGGCAGCAGACCGCCGAGGGGCTGACGCGCAAGATGGCCGGCGGCCGGGTGATCGAGGCGGTGCGCGCGGACGGCACCCACTTCCTGGCC
>JALHLO010000329.1 GCA_022844525.1 Ramlibacter sp. | reverse complement strand
GCAGCTCCCGGTACTCGCGATGGGAAACCGCGACGATCAGGGTGTCCACCCGGTGGTCGCCGTCGATCTTCTGCAGCGGCAGGCCGTACTCCTCCTCCACCTCGTGCGCCGGGGCGTGCGGGTCCGAGACCGCGACGTCGATGCCGTAGCTTTGCAGCTCGCGGATGATGTCCACCACCTTGGAGTTGCGGATATCGGGGCAGTTCTCCTTGAAGGTAATGCCCAGCACGCCGACGCGGCAGCGCGCCACGTCGTGGCCGCACACCAGCATCTGCTTGACAGCGCTGCGCGCCACGTAGCGGCCCATGTTGTCGTTGATGCGCCGGCCGGCCAGGATCACCTGGGGGATGTAGCCGAGCTTCTCCGCCTTGTGCGTGAGGTAGTACGGGTCGACGCCGATGCAGTGTCCGCCGACCAGGCCTGGGCGGAAGGGCAGGAAGTTCCACTTGCTACCGGCGGCTTCCAGCACTTCCATTGTGTCGATGCCCATGCGCTCGAAGACCACAGCCAACTCGTTCATCAGCGCGATGTTGAGGTCACGCTGCGTGTTTTCGATCACCTTGGCGGCCTCGGCCACCTTCAGGCTGCTGGCGCGGTGTACGCCCGCGGTCACGACCGATCCGTACACCTCGGCGACGATGTCCAGGGTGCGCGCATCGGAGCCGGAGACGATTTTCCTGATCTTCGTGAAGGTGTGCTCGCGGTCACCGGGGTTGATCCGTTCGGGGCTGTAGCCCACGGTGAAGTCGCGGCCGAACTTCAGGCCGGACTCCTTCTCCAGCACCGGAATGCAGTCTTCCTCGGTTGCGCCGGGGTACACCGTGGATTCGTACACCACGATGTCGCCCTTCTTCAGCGCCTTGCCCACCGAGCGCGAGGCGCCCACCAGCGGCGTCAGGTCCGGCGTGTTGCCCGCGTCCACGGGCGTGGGCACCGCGACGATGAAGAAATCGCAGGACTTCAGGTCCTCGACCTTGTCGGTGAAGCGGATTTCGGCGGCCCGCAGGTCCGCGGGCGTCACTTCCTCGGTGCTGTCCTTGCCTTCGCGCAGTTCAGCGATGCGCGCGGCCTTGATGTCGAAACCCACCACCGGGTGGGTGCGCCCGAAGGCGACTGCCACCGGCAGGCCGACATAGCCAAGGCCGACGACGGCGATCTTCCTGTTCATATCCGTCCCTTCCGGCCGCCCGCGGGCGGCGACCCCTGTTTTTCCTGACCAAACCGCGCATTATCGCGTGGTCCGAATCGTCTCCTCAGTCAAACACTTCGGCGTCGGCCAGGGGCCCCGCCGCCGCATCGCGCGCCGACAGCTGCGGCAGCACGTCGCCTGGCCACTCGATGCCGACCGCTGCGTCGTTCCAGGCGATGCAGCGCTCGTGCTCGGGCGCGTAGTAGTCCGTCGTCTTGTAAAGGAATTCCGCGGATTCGGACAAGACGAGGAAACCGTGCGCGAAACCCGGCGGCACCCACATCTGCCGGTGGTTCTCCTCGCTCAGGAGTTCGCCCGTCCATTGCCCGAACCGGGGCGAGGAGCGGCGCACGTCCACCGCGACGTCGAACACCGCGCCGCGCGCCACCCGGACCAGCTTGCCCTGGGGCTGCCGCACCTGGTAGTGCAGGCCGCGCAGCACGCCGCGCGCCGAGCGCGAATGGTTGTCCTGCACGAAGTCCAGGTCGACGCCGGTGGCCTCGCGAAACACCCGGCGGTTGAAGCTCTCGTAGAAGAAGCCCCGCGCATCGCCGAACACCTTGGGCTCCAGGATCAGCACCTCTGGCAGCCGGGTGGCCGTGACCTTCATGCCGACCTGCCTTGCTGCAGGATCTGCAGCAGGTACCGGCCGTATCCGCTTTTCTTCATCGGCTGGGCGAGCCGATCCATCTGGGCGTCGTCGATGAATCCCGCGCGCCAGGCGATTTCCTCGGGGCACGCGATCTTCAGGCCCTGGCGGTGTTCCAGCGTGGCGATGAACTGGCTCGCTTGCAGCAGGCTGTCGTGCGTGCCCGTGTCCAGCCACGCGTAGCCGCGCTGCATGATCTCCACCGCGAGTTCGCCGCGCTCCAGATAGGCCTGGTTCACGGAGGTGATCTCCAGTTCGCCGCGCGCGCTGGGCTTGACGGCCCTGGCGATATCGACCACCTGGTTGTCGTAGAAGTAAAGCCCGGTCACCGCGTAGTTGCTCTTCGGGTGGGCCGGCTTCTCCTCGATGCTCAGCGCCTTGCCATCCCGGCCGAACTCCACCACGCCGTAGCGCTCGGGGTCCTGCACGTGGTAGGCGAAAACAGTGGCGCCGCCCGGCCGCACGTCGGCGCGCCGCAGCATCGGCTGCAGGTCGTGCCCGTAGAAGATGTTGTCGCCGAGGACCAGGGCGCTGGGCGCGCCGCCCACGAACTTCGCGCCGATGATGAAGGCCTGCGCCAGGCCGTCCGGGCTCGGCTGCACGGCGTAGGAAAGGTCGAGCCCCCACTGCGCGCCGTCACCCAGCAGTTGCTGGAAGCGGGGCGTGTCCTGGGGCGTGCTGATCACGAGGATGTCGGTGATCCCCGCGAGCATCAGCGTGCTCAGGGGGTAGTACACCATGGGCTTGTCGTACACCGGCAGCAGCTGCTTGCTCAACGCCAGCGTCGCCGGGTGCAGCCGGGTGCCGGAGCCTCCTGCGAGGATGATGCCTTTTCTTCGGGTCATGGGCGGTTGGGCGTGAGGATTTCGTCGAGGAGGCGTGCCACTCCCTGCTGCCAGGGAGGTAGCGTCAGCCCGAAGGCCGCGCGGAAGCGGGCGGTGTCCAGCCGGGAATTATCCGGCCTCCTTGCCGCGGTCGGAAATGCCGATGAGGGGACGGGGAGCACGCGCTCCGGAGTGCACTTCAAGATTTCGCCGGATTGCAGCGCTTTACCAACAAGGTAACGGGCGTAACCGTGCCACGTGGTCTCGCCACCGGCGCACACATGGTACGTGCCGGCCTTGGACGGGTCGGCCAGCAGCGCGCGGACGGCGTGCGCCGTCACGTCCGCGAGCAGGTCGGCACCGGTCGGGGCTCCATGCTGGTCCACCACCACGTTCAGGTGGTCCCGCTCCCGCGCCAGCCGCAGCATCGTCCTGGCGAAATTCCCGCCCCGCGCACCGTACACCCAGCTGGTGCGCAGGATCAGGTGGCGCGGCAGGGCCTGCGCGATCGCCTGCTCGCCTTCCAGCTTGGTGCGGCCGTAGACGCCCAGCGGACCGGTCGGATCGGATTCCTTCCAGGGGCGCGTGCCGCTGCCGTCGAAGACATAGTCGGTGGAGTAGTGCACCAGCGCGGCGCCCGCTTCCCGTGCGGCACGGGCGATCGCGGCCGGCGCGTGCGCATTGATCGTGCGGGCCAGATCCTCCTCGGATTCCGCCTTGTCGACCGCGGTGTAGGCCGCGGCGTTGACGACGACGTCCGGGCGCACCTGCAGCACCGTGCGCGCCACCCCGGCCGGATCGCCCAGGTCGCCGCACAGGCCGCCTTCGCCCGCGCGGTCCAGCGCCACCAGTTCTCCCAGCGGCGCCAGGCTGCGCTGCAGCTCCCAGCCCACCTGGCCACTGCGGCCGAACAACAGGATCTTCACCGCGGCCCTACCCCGCCTCGGCGTACTGTTTCGAGATCCACTCCCGGTAGGCGCCGCTCTGCACGCGTACGACCCAGTCGCCGTGCGCCAGGTACCACTCCACCGTCTTGCGGATGCCGGTGTCGAAGGTCTCCGCGGGCATCCACCCGAGCTCGCGCTCGATCTTGCGCGCGTCCATCGCGTAGCGCCGGTCGTGGCCGGGACGGTCCTTCACGAAGGTGATCTGGTCGCGATAGCTGCGCCCGTCGGGGCGCTGGCGCAGCTGGTCGAGCAGCGCGCAGACCGTGTGCACGATGTCGATGTTGGCCTTCTCGTTCCAGCCGCCGATGTTGTAGGTTTCGCCCGGACGCCCCGCCTCCAGCACGCGCCGGATCGCGCTGCAGTGATCGG
>JALHLO010000328.1 GCA_022844525.1 Ramlibacter sp. | reverse complement strand
GCACAGCAGGGCCCGGCCACGACGCCCGCGACCACCTTGCCGGTGGCGCCCGCGACGCCCGCTTCCGGCGCGGCGCAGATCCCCACGAAGTGATCCAGGTCAAGGCTCGCGGCCCCGCTGCCCGGCGGTCGCGACCTCGATTCGGAGTACACTTCATGGTTGTCCGGATACGCGCGCGTTTCCTCTGAAACGCGGTCCCTCGCCAGCATTCCGGGCAGCTTCGAAATTGCCGACGTGGTGAAATTGGTAGACACGCTATCTTGAGGGGGTAGTGGCGAAAGCTGTGCGAGTTCGAGTCTCGCCGTCGGCACCAAGACAATAAGCTTGGCCGGACCGCACCGGCCGGCGGCCCCAGCGGACCCGTGCCCCAGATGAACCTCGACCAGTACCTCCCTGTCCTCCTGTTCATCCTCGTCGGCATCGGTGTCGGCGTCGCCCCCCAGGTCCTGGGCTGGGTGTTCGCCAAGGGCATGGGCGTCCAGAACCCGGACGCCGCCAAGAACTCCCCCTACGAATGCGGCTTCGAGGCCTTCGACGACGCGCGGATGAAGTTCGACGTGCGCTACTACCTCGTGGCCATCCTCTTCATCCTGTTCGACCTGGAAATCGCCTTCCTCTTCCCGTGGGCGGTGGCGCTCAAGGAAATCGGCCCGGTGGGCTTCTGGGCCATGATGGTCTTCCTGGCCATCCTGGTCGTGGGCTTCGTCTACGAATGGAAGAAGGGCGCGCTGGACTGGGAGTGATCCCCGGCCGGCCCCTCGCGTTTCAGCAAAGAAAGTTTCGTGATGGCAAACCAAGGCATTCTTGAAAAAGGTGTCGTGACCACGACCGTCGACACGGTCATCAACTGGGCCAAAACCGGCTCGTTGTGGCCCATGACCTTCGGCCTGGCGTGCTGCGCCGTGGAAATGATGCACGCGGGCGCGGCGCGCTACGACATCGACCGCTTCGGCATGCTGTTCCGCCCGAGCCCGCGCCAGTCCGACCTGATGATCGTGGCCGGCACGCTGTGCAACAAGATGGCGCCGGCGCTGCGCAAGGTGTACGACCAGATGGCCGAGCCGCGCTGGGTGCTGTCCATGGGCACCTGCGCCAACGGCGGCGGCTACTACCACTACAGCTACTCGGTGGTGCGCGGCTGCGACCGCATCGTGCCGGTGGACGTGTACGTGCCCGGCTGCCCGCCGACGGCCGAGGCCTTGCTGTACGGGATCATCCAGCTGCAGCAGAAGATCCGCCGCACGCAAACCATCGCGAGAGCGTGAGCATGGAATCCAAACTCGCTGCGGTCTCTCCCGCACCCGAATCCGTGCGCGACGCCGTCACTGCCGCGCTGGGCGACAGGGCGAAGCGCGTCACGCTCAAGCACGGCGAGACCACGGTCGTCGTCAAGGCCCAGGACTACCTGGAAGCCTGCCGCATCCTGCGCGACGCGCCGGGCTGCCAGTTCGAGCAGCTGATCGACCTGTGCGGCGTCGACTACTCCGAATACAAGATGGGCGAGTGGGACGGCCCGCGCTATGCGGTGGTCGTGCACCTGCTGTCCGTGAGCCTGAACCAGCGGGTGCGCGTGCGCACGTTCGCGGCCGACGACGAACTGCCGGTGGTGGACTCGGTCACGGGCCTGTGGGCCAGCGCCAACTGGTTCGAGCGCGAGGCCTTCGACCTGTTCGGCCTCGTCTTCGAGGGGCACGACGACCTGCGCCGCATCCTCACCGACTACGGCTTCATCGGCCACCCCTTCCGCAAGGACTTCCCGGTGTCGGGCCACGTGGAAATGATCTACGACGCCGAGCGCAAGCGCGTGGTGTACCAGCCCGTGACGATCGAGCCGCGGGAGATCACGCCGCGCACCATCCGCGAAGAAAAGTACGGCGGGCTCAATGGCTGAAATCAAGAACTACACCCTCAACTTCGGCCCGCAGCACCCGGCCGCGCACGGCGTGCTGCGCCTGGTGCTGGAGCTCGACGGCGAAGTGATCCAGCGCGCCGACCCGCACATCGGCCTGCTGCACCGCGCCACCGAGAAGCTGGCCGAGACCAAGACCTACATCCAGTCGCTGCCCTACATGGACCGCCTGGACTACGTCTCGATGATGTGCAACGAGCATGCCTACTGCCTGGCCGTGGAGCGGCTGCTGGGCATCGAGGTGCCGGAGCGCGCGCAGTACATCCGCGTCATGTTCTCCGAGCTCACGCGCCTGCTGAACCACCTGCTGTGGCTGGGCGCGCACGGGCTGGACTGCGGCGCGATGAACATGCTGATCTACTGCTTCCGCGAGCGGGAAGACATCTTCGACATGTACGAGGCGGTCTCCGGCGCGCGCATGCACGCGGCCTACTTCCGCCCGGGCGGCGTCTACCGCGACCTGCCGGACGTCATGCCGCAGTACACGGCCAGCAAGATCCGCAACCAGCGCGAGATCAACCGCATGAACGAGGACCGGCAGGGCAGCCTGCTGGACTTCATCCAGGCCTTCACCGAGCGCTTCCCGAAGTACGTCGACGAATACGAGACGCTGCTGACCGAGAACCGCATCTGGAAGCAGCGCACCGTGGGCATCGGCGTGGTCACGCCCGAGCGCGCGCTGAACCTGGGCTTCACCGGCCCCATGCTGCGCGGCTCCGGCATCGCGTGGGACCTGCGCAAGACGCAGCCCTACGAGGTCTACGACCGCATGGACTTCGACATCCCGATCGGCCGCACCGGCGACAGCTACGACCGCTACCTGGTGCGCGTGCAGGAGATGCGCGAGTCCAACCGCATCATTCAGCAGTGCGTCAGCTGGCTGCGTACCAATCCGGGGCCAGTGATCACCGACAACCACAAGGTGGCGCCGCCCGACCGCGAGAGCATGAAGTCGAACATGGAGGAGCTGATCCACCACTTCAAGCTCTTCTCCGAAGGCATGCGCGTGCCGGAAGGCGAGGCCTATGCCGCGGTGGAACACCCCAAGGGCGAGTTCGGCATCTACATCGTGAGCGACGGCGCCAACAAGCCCTACCGCCTGAAGATCCGCGCGCCGGGCTTCGCCCACCTGTCCGCGATGGACGAGATGTCGCGCGGCCACATGATCGCCGACGCCGTGGCGATCATCGGAACCATGGACATCGTGTTCGGAGAGATCGATCGATGATTTCTGAAGCTACCAAGAGCCGCTTCGCCCGCGAAGTCGCGAAGTACCCCGCCGACCAGAAGCAGTCCGCCGTGATGGCCTGCCTGGCGATCGTGCAGCAGGAACAGGGCTTCGTCAGCAAGGAAAGCGAGCACGAGATCGCCGCCTACCTCGGCATGGCCCCCATTGCGGTGCACGAGGTCACGACCTTCTACAACATGTACAACCAGCAGAAGGTCGGCAAGTACAAGCTGAACGTCTGCACCAACCTGCCGTGCCAGCTGCGCGACGGCATGAAGGCGCTGCAGCACCTGGAAATGCGGCTGGGCATCGAGATGGGCGAGACCACGCCCGACGGCCTGTTCACGCTGCAGCAGAGCGAGTGCCTGGGCGCCTGCGCCGACTCGCCGGTGATGCTGGTCAACGACCGCACCATGTGCAGCTTCATGTCCACCGACAAGCTCGACCAGATGATCGACGGCCTGCGCAAGGCGGAGGGTGTCGCATGACGCCCGAGCAAGTCCTTTCGCAGTTCCAGGCCACCGGCGTCCAGACCTGCTTCCACGACCGCCACATCGACCCGCAGATCTACGCTGGCATCGACGGCACCAACTGGCGCCTGAAGGACTACGAGGCGCGCGAGGGCTACCAGGCGCTACGCAAGATCCTGTCCGAGGGCCTCACGCAGGACCAGGTGATCGCCACCGTCAAGGAAAGCGCGCTGCGCGGCCGCGGCGGCGCGGGCTTTCCCACCGGCCTGAAGTGGAGCTTCATGCCGCGCCAGTTCCCGGGCCAGAAGTACCTGGTGTGCAACTCCGACGAGGGCGAGCCGGGCACCTGCAAGGACCGCGACATCCTGATGTTCAACCCCCACATCGTGATCGAGGGGATGATCATCGCGGCCTACGCCATGGGCATCAACGTGGG
>JALHLO010000327.1 GCA_022844525.1 Ramlibacter sp. | reverse complement strand
GGCCACTTCGACGAGTTGCGCGGCGGCGTCTCGGCGCCGCTGGCGGACGCGTCGGCCGCGCAGGGCACCGTGGTCGGCGCCCACGCGCTTCCCACCCGCCCCTGGGCGCGCTTCTTCGAGAACCTCGGACGCGAGGGCTTCGCCGACCTGAACCGGCGCACGGTGGACCTGCAGCGGCAGGTGCGCGACAACGGCATCACCTACAACGTCTATGCGGATGCCGGCGGGCCGCAGCGCCCGTGGGCGCTCGACCTGTTCCCGCTGATCATCCCGCCGGCCAGCTGGCACAAGATCGAAGCGGGCGTGCTGCAGCGCGTGCAGCTGCTCGAACGCATCCTCGACGACGTCTACGGAGAGCAGAAGCTGCTGGCGGCCAACCTGCTGCCCCCGGCCCTGGTGCAAGGCCACCCCGGCTACCTGCGTGCCATGCACGGCGCGCGGCCGGCCGGCGGGCGGCGCCTGCACATCGCGGCCTTCGACCTCGCGCGCGATCCCGCCGGCGCGTGGTGGGTCGTGACGCAGCGCACGCAGGCGCCGTCGGGCCTGGGTTACCTGCTGGAGAACCGGCTGATCATCTCGCGCCTGTTCCCCGAGGCGTTCCGCGACCTGAAGGTGCAGCGGCTGGCGGCCACCTACCGTTCGCTGCTGGAAAGCCTGCTGGCCATGTGTCCCGCCGAAGGCGGCGAGCCGCGCATCGTGCTGCTGACGCCCGGGCCCTACAACGAGACCTACTTCGAGCACGCCTATCTCGCGCGCTACCTGGGCGTCACGCTGGTCGAGGGCAGCGACCTCACCGTGCGCGGCGACCGGCTGTACCTGAAGACGCTCAAGGGCCTGGAGCCGGTGCACGGCGTGCTCAAGCGCCTGGACGACGAATTCCTCGACCCGCTGGAGCTGCGGGCCGACTCGCACCTGGGCGTGCCCGGCCTGCTGCAGGCGATCCGCGCCGGCAACGTGCTGGTCGCCAACGCGCCCGGTTCCGGCTTCCTCGAATCGACCGCGCTGCTCGGCTTCCTGCCGGCCCTGAGCCGCCACCTGCTCGGCGAGGAGCTCAAGCTGCCGGCGCTGCCCACGTGGTGGTGCGGCGAGCGGGCGGCGATGCTGTCGGCGCTGCCGCAGCTGGCCCATGGCGTGATCAAGTCCACGTACGGCGGCGCGGGCGCGGGGGCGGTGCTGGGCAAGGACCTCTCGCGCCGCCAGCTCGACGAATGGGCGGGCCGCATCATGCGCGAGCCCGACGAGCACACCGTGCAGGACTACCTGCGGCTGTCGCAGATGCCGACCTGGAAGAGCGGGCGCAGCGGCGACCGCATCCTGCCGCGCTCCATGCTGCTGCGCGTGTTCGCGGTGTCCGACGGCGCGCAGGGCTGGCGCGTGCTGCCCGGCGGCCTGACGCGCATCGCCACCGGCGACCTGGAGATCGCCTCCATGCAGCGCGGCGGCAGCAGCGCGGACACCTGGGTGCTCACCGACGGCGAGGTGGACCCGACCAGCCTGCTGCACCACGAACACCCGGCGGCCGAAACGCGCCACCGCGGCCGGACGGTCACCAGCCGCGCCTCCGAGAACCTGTTCTGGCTCGGCCGCTATACCGAGCGCACCGAGAACACCGCGCGGCTGGCGCGGCTGGCCATCGAGAGCCTCAACGGCGAGGACCAGTCCTCGCATCCGCTGCTGGCCTGGCTGACCGAAGTGGCGGTGGCCAACGCACTGGTGCTGCCCGCGGTGCCGGGCGCCCTGCAGGCGCGGCGCGTGTTCGAGCGCTCGCTGATCGCGGCGCTGGGCGACGGCAAGAAGGGCAAGAGCGTCGGCTACAACCTGCGCGCGCTGCGCGCCGCGGCGTCGGCCGTGCGCGAACGCCTGTCGCAGGAGCAGTGGAACCTGATCATGCGCGCCGAGCAGGAGTTCCGCGTCGGCTGCGCGGCCTGCCTGGCCGACGGCGACTATTCCTCGGTGGAAGCCTTGCGCGTGCTGGAAGTCCTGTCGGGGCACACCGCCGCGATGACCGGCGCGCAGACCGACCGCATGACGCGCGACGACGGCTGGCGGCTGCTGTCCACGGGCCGCCACCTGGAGCGCCTGGGCTTCCTCGCGCAGTCGCTCGCCAGCGCCTTCGACACCGGCGCGATCCACGACGAAGGCGGCTTCGAGGCGGTGGTGGCGCTGTTCGACAGCACCATCACCTTCCACGCGCAGTACCAGCAGCGGCACGACATCCCCGCCCTGCTCGACCTGCTGGTGCTGGACCGCGACAACCCGCGCTCGCTGGGCTGGGTGGCGCAGACCCTGCGCGGGCGCCTGGCCAAGCTGGCCGGCTCGCCCCCGGGCGTGATGCCGGTGATGGCCATGCCGGTGCCCGACCCGCAGCGCTGGACGCTCGAGGCCCTGTGCGAACGCGACGCCGACGGCCGCTACGTGTCGCTGCTGGAACTGCTGCAGCACTGCGTGGACGCGTCCTACCGGCTGTCCGACGACCTCACCGCCCGCTACTTCGCCCACTCGCTCGACGGGCGCTACAGCGTCGGCGCCTGAACCCACCGGCATGCTGCTGCACGTCCTGCACGAAACCACCTACGACTACGTGCCCACGGTGCGCACGGCGCAGCACATGGCGCACCTCAAGCCGGCCGACGGCGGGCGGCAGAAGCTCCTGAGCCACCGCCTGACGGTGGAGCCGCGGCCGCTGCAGCAGACCGAGACGGTGGACGTCTACGGCAACACCCGCAGCTTCTTCAGCCTGCAGTTCTCGCACGATGCGCTGCGCGTGGTCGCGGAAAGCCTGGTCTCCACCGGCCCGTGCGAGGTGCCGGCGCAGAGCCTGCCCTGGGAGGAAGTGGTCGAATGCATGCGCTACCACCGCGGCGCGCACTACGACCCCGCCAGCGAATTCGTGTTCGCCTCGCCCTACGTGCCGCGCGACGACGCCTTCTCCGCCTACGCGCAGGCCAGCTTCCCCGAAGGCCGGCCGGTGCTGGAGGGCGCGCGCGACCTGATGCGCCGCATCCACGCCGACATCGAGTACGTGCCCAGCGCCACCGACGTGAACACGCCGGCGCTGGAGGCCCTGCGCCTGCGCAAGGGCGTGTGCCAGGACCTCGCGCACGTGATGCTCGGTTGCCTGCGCAGCCTGGGCCTGCCGGCGCGCTACGTCAGCGGCTACCTGCTCACCGAACCGCCGGCGGGCCAGCCGCGGCTGGTCGGCAGCGACGCATCGCACGCCTGGGTGGCCCTCTACCTGCCGGCCAAGGACGCCCCCGGCGTGTGGGTGGACCTCGATCCCACCAACGACCGCATGGCGGGCGAGGACTACGTGACGCTGGCGATCGGCCGGGACTATTCGGACGTGTCGCCCATCCGCGGGGTGATCCACGGCGGCGCCAACCATTCGCTGCGGGTGGCGGTGACGGTCACGCCCGCGCAAGCGGTCGCCCCGGCGAAGGCCGCCGCTCCCTAGAATGGCCGCCTACCAAGGAGCAGCCGCATGAGCATTTACGACAAGCTGAAGGAACTGAACATCACGCTGCCGCCGGTGGCGACGCCCGCGGCCGCCTACGTGCCCTTCGTGCGCACCGGCAACCTCGTGTTCATCTCGGGCCACATCGCCAAGAAGGACGGCAAGGCCTGGGTCGGCCAGCTGGGCAAGACCATGCAGACCGAGGAAGGCAAGCAGGCCGCGCGCGCCATCGCCGTGGACCTGATGGGCACGCTGCACGCCGCGGTGGGCGACCTCGACAAGGTCAAGCGCATCGTGAAAGTGATGAGCCTGGTGAACTCCACGCCCGACTTCACCGAACAGCACCTGGTCACCAACGGCGCCAGCGAGCTGTTCGGCCAGGTGTTCGGCGACAAGGGCGCGCACGCGCGCAGCGCCTTCGGCGTCGCGCAGATCCCCCTGGGCGCCTGCGTGGAGATCGAGCTGATCGCCGAGGTCGGCTGACGCGGCTTCAGCCGGGCGCGGGCGACATCCATCCCGGCGCCGCTTCGGCAGCATCGGCGCGCGCGGGCCGCGGCAGCACCAGCACGTCGGCCCGCGCGGACGCCAGCACGCGCTGCGTGACGCTG
>JALHLO010000326.1 GCA_022844525.1 Ramlibacter sp. | reverse complement strand
TGAAGCTGCCGGCCGTGCGGCCGCTGCGCGTGATGCGCGTGGTGGACGCGGGCGTGCCGCGCACCGGCGCCGGGCGCATGGTCATCTCCGGACGGCTGGCGGACGTCTGCGCCGAACTGGACCGGCTGGCGGCCCAGGAGGCCGCCGGCTTTCCTAGCGCTGCCCGCCGGTGAGGTAGTCGGTCTTGCCCAGGTCCACGCCGTTGTGCCGCAGGATGGCGTACGCGGTGGTGACGTGGAAGAAGAAGTTGGGCAGCACCCAGGTGGTGAGATAGGCCTGCGCCTTCATGGTCCGCGTGCTGTCGCGGCCGACCGGGAAGGTGATGTCCCTGTCCTCGGTGCCGTCGATCTTCGCCGCCGGCACCGTCTCGAGGAAGGCGAGCGTCTTCTGGATGCGCGCCTTCAGCTCCGCGAAGGTCGTCTCGTTGTCCTCGAACTTGGGCGCCTCCACGCCGGCAATGCGCGCCGTGCCGTTCTTGGCGCCGTCGCAGGCGATCAGCACCTGGCGGGTGAACGGCAGCATGTCCGGCGCCAGCCGCGCCGTGGCCAGCACCGAGGGGTCGAACTTGCGCGCCTGGGCGTTCGCCTCGCCCTTGTCCAGGATGTGGGACAGGTTGCGCAGCATGTGCTGGAACACCGGCACGCTCGCCGAATACATGGACATCGCCATCGAAGGTCTCCTGTGGTCAAAAACGACGCATCCTAGCCCCGCCGCAACAGCCCTGCCGCCGGCCGGACATGGTCAGGGCACAATCGAGGGAATGAACATCGTGATCCTCGACGATTACCAGGACGCGGTCCGCAAGCTCCAGTGCGCGTCCAAGCTGGAGGCATATCCGGCCAAGGTCTTCACCAACACCGTCAAGGGCATCGGCCAGCTGTCCGTGCGCCTGCGTGACGCCGACGTGATCGTCCTGATCCGCGAACGCACCCACATCACCCGCCAGCTGGTGGAGAAGCTTCCGCGCCTGAAGCTCATTTCCCAGACCGGCCGGGTCGGCGCGCACGTCGACATCGAGGCCTGCACCGAGCGCGGGATCGCCGTGGCCGAAGGCGTCGGCTCCCCGATCGCGCCGGCGGAACTGACCTGGGCGCTGATCATGACCGCCATGCGCAGGCTGCCGCAGTACATCAGCAGCCTCAAGCACGGCGCCTGGCAGCAGGCGGGGATGAAGTCGGCGTCGATGCCGCCCAATTTCGGCGTCGGCCAGGTGCTGCGCGGCAAGACGCTGGGCATCTGGGGCTACGGCAAGATCGGCCAGCTGGTGGCGGGCTACGGCAAGGCCTTCGGCATGCACGTGCAGGTGTGGGGCAGCCCGGAGTCGCGCGCCAAGGCGGAGGCCGACGGCCTGGTCGCGGCGCCCAGCCGCGAGGCCCTGTTCGCCGACAGCGACGTGCTCAGCCTGCACCTGCGCCTGAACGAGGAAACCTTCGGCATCGCCAAGCTGGAAGACCTCAACCGGATGAAGCCGACGGCGCTGATCGTCAACACCTCGCGCGCCGAACTGATCGAGCCGGAAGCGCTGATCGCGGCGCTGAACCGCGGCCGCCCCGGCATGGCGGCCATCGACGTGTTCGAGAGCGAACCCATCCTGCAGGGCCACGCCCTGCTGCGGCTGGAGAACTGCATCTGCACGCCGCACATCGGGTACGTGGAGCAGGAAAGCTACGAGCTCTATTTCGGCGCGGCCTTCGACAACGTCGTGAACTTCATCAAGGGCACGCCGACCAACATCGTCAACCCGGGCGCGCTCCAGGTCCGGCGCTAGGGGTCCCGCGCCAGGAGCCTGGCCGGCACAGGGTCATCGCAATTCCCGGATGATCGCGGGCTTCGACCGTCGTCCCGCAGGCGAGCCCCCTTGTCCACCACCACCACCACCCCACCGGCGATCTCGGTGCCGGCCCGCGCCGGCATGCCGGCGGTGCTGTGGGCGCTGCTGTTCGGCAACTTCGTGATCGGCACCGGCGTCATGGCGGTGCCGGGCACGCTCAACGACATCAGCACTTCGCTGGACGTCTCGGTGGCCACGGCCGGCCAGCTGATTTCCGCGGGGGCGGTGCTCATGTGCCTGGGCGCGCCCCTGTGCGCCGCGCTGGTGGCGGGCTGGGACCGCCGGCGGCTGCTGGCCCTGTCCATGGTCTGGTACGCGCTGCTGCACCTGGCCTGCGCGCTGGCGCCGAACTTCGCGCTGCTGCTGCCGCTGCGCGTGCTCGCGCTCGTGTCGCCCGCGATCTTCACCCCGCAGGCGGCCGCCTGCGTCGGCCTGCTGGTGCCGCCCGAACAGCGGGGGCGCGCCATCACCTTCATCTTCCTGGGCTGGTCGGTGGCCTCCGTCCTCGGGATGCCGATCAGCGCCTTCGTCGGCGGCACGCTCGGCTGGCGCAGCGCCTTCGCCGTGGTGGCGCTCCTGAGCCTCGTGGCCGCCGCCTGGGTCTGGCGCGCCATGCCGAACGGCGTCAAGCCGCCGGCGCTGTCGCTCGCCGCCTGGAAGGAGACCTTCCGCTCGAAGGCGCTCATGACCACCGTGGCGGTCACCGTGCTCTATGCCGCCGGCCAGTTCGTTCAGTTCTCGTACTTCGCGCCCTACTTCCGGCACAAGCTGGACCTCTCGCCCGGCGCGCTGAGCCTGTACTTCATGTGGTTCGGCGCCTTCGGCCTGCTGGGCAACGTGCTGATGTCGCGCTACGTGGACCGCATCGGCGTCGAGCGCGCCGTGATGACCGGCGTGGCGCTGATGGCGCTCAGCCTGCTGCTGTTCCCGCTGGGCACCACGCTGTGGCTCGCGGCCGCGGTGAGCGTGCCGTGGGCACTGGGTTGCTTCTCGTCCAACTCCGCGCAGCAGGCGCGGCTGGTGGGCATCGCGCCGGCGCTCGCCGCGGCCTCGGTGGCGCTGAACTCCTCCGCCATGTACGCGGGGCAGGCCGTCGGCGCCGCCACCGGCGGCTGGATGATCGCGCGCGGCGGCATGGATTCGCTGCACTGGGTCGGCTTCGCGGGACTGCTGGCCGCCATGGCTGCCAGCGCGCTGGCCACCCGCTACACCCGCCGCGGCGCCTAGCGGCGCTCGCGCGGCGGCTGGGCGTCGGTGATGTCGGTGACGTCGCCGTCATAGGCGCTGACGTCGAAGTCCAGCGCCGCTTGCTCCGTGCCGGGGTCCGGCAGTTCCTCCAGGTCGATGTCCACCCCCAGCCGCGGCGACGCCGGCGGGATCATCAGGCGTTCGCGATCGGCCGGCGCCGGCCCGGGGCCGTCCACCGCCCCGAGCGGCTGCAGCGAGGTTTCCGGGAAGTCGGCAGCCGGCCCGGCGGCGCCGGGCGCCGCCGGCTTCGGCGCCGGCGCCATCTCGCTGGCCACGTGGTACAGCAGCACGAGCTCGCGGTAGGCCTCCAGGCTGAAGGGCTCCGCCCCGGGCACGCCCGGCTTGCGGAAGATGGCCTCCTCGATCACCTCCAGCACGCGGCGCGAAGGCCACAGCGCCACGATGCGGCTGAGCGCGCGGCTGTAGCTCTCCAGCGACGCGCCCGGCTGGTCGAAGTGGTCGAAGTCGGGCACCTGGACGGCGAAGCGCTGGCGGAATTCCCCGCGCAGGCGCCCGTACTCCGCCCGGCGGCCGAGCGAGTGGTACAGCTCCAGCAGTTCCATCCAGGCCAGCGCGCCGGTCTCCACGTGGTCGTGCACGTGCGACTCCAGCAGGCCGATGGCCTGCTCCGCCTCGCCGATGGAAAGGAAGAAGTCCACCTTGTCGTGGACGTCGATCAGCTCTTCCACGCTCACCAGGCGCAGGCTTCCGCGGCTGGCCTGGAAGTCCTCGGAAGCAGCGGAAGGGGTCGCCGGGGGCATGGGCGTGGGAGCGCTGGCCACGCGCGCAGCCGGCCCGGTAGCGGCAACGCCCGCCAGGGGGACGGCGAGTCCCGGCGCGGTGGCGGCCTCGCTGCGCAGCACCGCCTCGCCGTGGACATCGAACCACTGGCCCACGCGTTCGAGCTGCCGCACGCGGTGCCAGCGCCAGCCCAGCCAGGCCAGCAGCGCGGCGAGCACCGCGGCCAGCCCCAGCACCAGCAGCG
>JALHLO010000325.1 GCA_022844525.1 Ramlibacter sp. | reverse complement strand
GACGCCGCGCAGGGCCAGCGCCGCCGCGTGGCGGGCGATGCCGTCGGCGAACTGCGCGAAGCTGTGGCGGCGGGTGCCGGCCTCGCCCAGGTGGGCGACCGCCGTCTTGTCGGGGTGGCGCTGCAGTGCGCGTTGCAGGCCCTGGGTGAGGTACACGTTGGTTATCGCCGGCGGGTGGAAGATGCGGCGAAGGTTAGGGCCCGTGCGGCCCCCCACCAATGGCGGGAAGCGCCAAAGGCCTTGGCGAAACCGGTCAGTGCCTGGCCGTCAGCGCTCGGCGCTGCCGTGCGAAAGGCGGTATTCGCCCGGCGCGACGCCGGTCCACTGCTTGAAGGCACGGTGGAAGGTGCTGGCCTCGGAGAAGCCGACGCGGTTGGCCACATCCAGCAGCGGCAGGTGGGTCTGCAGCAGCAGCTCGATGGCGGCGTCGCGGCGCAGCTCATCCTTGATCTGCTGGAAGCCGCGGCCCTCGTCGCGCAGGCGCCGGCGCAGCGTCTGCGGCGTCACCGCCAGCGCGTCGCCCACTTCCTCCAGCGAGGGCAGCTCGCCGCCCAGGCGCTTGCGCAGCATGCGGCGGATGCGGTCGGTGAGGCTGCTGGTGTCGCGGTACTTCACGATCAGGTTGGCGGGCGAGCCGGCGAGGAACTCGCGCAGGCTCTGCGGCGACTGCACCACCGGCAGCTCCAGCCAGCGCGCATCGAAGGACAGCCCGAGGTGCGGCTGCGCGTGCCGCACCGGCACCTGGTACACGCGCGAGGTGTCGGTGCTGCTCATCCCCGTCGTGTAGTCGACGCCCAGCAGCGGGATGCGGCGCGCCACCAGCCACGAGGCCGCGTTGAAGGCGAACAGCATGAAGGCCTTCATCGCATAGTCCAGCCGCGCGTCCGGCGTGCCGCGCGGGACGAACTGGGCGTGCGCCGTGCCTTCGCGCACCACCAGGCGCGGCGCGAAGTCGTCGACCAGCAGGTGGTAGAAGGCGAAGCCGCCGCGCATCGCCTCCTCCAGCGTGGCGCAGCGCACCAGCTGGCGCATGCACTGGCCGAAGCTGCCGGGCGGCAGCGGCCGCGACAAGAGGCCCCAGATCTCGTCGCGCAGCGCGCGCCGCAATGCGCGGATCAACAACGCGTACTGGCCCTGCGAGATGCGCGCCAGCGGCGACTCCAGCAGCGCCGGCGCGATGCCCGCGCGCGCCAGCAGCGGGGCGACGTCCAGGCCGCGATGGCGTGCGCCCAGCAGGATGCTGTGCACCTGCTGGATGGCGACGGTGTGGTGGGCGGTGGTCATGGCGCGCGGTTGCGCCGGATTGTAGGGAGCGCGTCCCGCGCGCTCAGGCGACCGCGCCGGCGGCGCGCAAGGCCGCGATGGCGCCGTTGTCGAAGCCGGCCTCGCGCAGGATCGCGTCGCTGTGCTCTCCCGGCCGCGGTGCCGTGCGCGGCGCATCTGGCGCGAAACCGGTCATGGTGAAGGGACAACCGAGCTGCGGCTGGTCCGCACCAGCGCCTTCCACCCGCATGCCGCGCGCGCGGAACTGCGGGTGCGCCAGCGCCTCGTCGACGCGCAGCACGGGCGACACGCAGGCGTCCGCGTCGTGGAACAGGCTGCGCCAGTGCGCCAGCGGACGCGCGGCGAAGATCGCGGTGAGCTCCGCGCGCAGCCGCTGCTCGGTGGCGGGATCGCCGGTGCGGTGCAGCGGCAGCAGGTCGGGCCGCTCCAGCTGGCGGCACAGGTCGTCCCAGAACTTGGGCTCGAGCGCGCCGACGGCCAGCTGCCGGTCGTCCGCGGTGCGGTAGAAGCCGTAGCAGGCGAGCGCGCCGGTCAGGCCGCCCTGCCCCACGCGCGGCACCTCGCCGTGCTGGTGCAGCATCGCCAGCGGCAGCACGGCGTGCGCCAGCGCCACGTCGGCCATCGCGATGTCGACGTGGCGGCCGCGCCCGCTGCGTCCCGCACTGAACAGCGCCGCGAGGATGCCCGAGAGCGCGCCCATCGTTCCGCCCAGCAGGTCCGCCACCGGCAGGTTCGACAGCGCCGGCCCGCTCGCATTGCCCATCTGGTCGGCCACGCCGGCCAGCGCCGCGTAGTCGATGTCGTGGCCCGGCGCGGCGCGCAGCGGCCCGGTCTGGCCGAAGCCGGTGATGCTGCAGTAGACGATGCGCGGATTCACCGCCGCCGCCGCTTCGTAGCCCGCTCCCAGCCGCTGCATCACGCCCGGACGGAAGCCTTCCACCAGCACGTCGGCATCGCGGCACAGCCGCAGCAAGGTGGCCAAGCCATCGCGGTTCTTGAGGTCCAGGCGCAGCCCGCGCTTGTTGCGGTTGGCCAGCGCGCGCACGGAGGCCGTGGCGTAGTCGCCCGCGCCCGTGTCCTCGATCTTGATCACGTCGGCGCCCAGGTCGGCCAGGTGCAGCGTGGCCATGGGGCCGGGCAGCAGGCGGGTGAGGTCCAGCACGCGCACGCCGGCCAGGGGCGCGCCGGCGGCGCCCTGCGAAGGAGAAGTCATGCCGCCATGGTGCGGGCGCGGCCGCGCCCTGGCAATGGCAGCATGGTTGACCGCGATTGGCGAAAAGCGTCAGGCCGCGCCGCCCGTGCGGCCCGGCTTCGCTTCAGTCGACCTTGATGTTCCCCGCCTTCACCACGCGCGCCCACTTCTCCAGCTCGGACTTCTGGAAGGCGCCCAGTTCCGCCGGCGTCATGCCGCCGGGCTCGATGCCCTGCGCCACCAGCTTGGACTTGATCTCCGGATCGTTGATCGCCTTGATCATCTCGCCGGCGAGGCGGTCGACGATGGGCTTGGGCACGCCGGCCGGCGCGAAGATCGCCTGCCACGACACGATGCCGAAGCCGGGCAGCGCCTCGGCGATCGCCGGCACTTCGGGCAGCGAGGAGGAGCGCTTCTCGGAGGTGACGCCCAGCGCGCGCAGCTTGCCCGCCTTGATGTGCGGCATGGCCGGCGCGAGGTTCTCGAAGATGATGTCCGCGCCCTGCCCGGACAGGATCGCGTTGAGCGACTCGGCGCTGCTCTTGTAGGGCACGTGCACCAGCTTGCCGCCGGTCATCTGCTCGAAGAACACGCCGGACAGGTGCTGCGAGGTGCCGTTGCCGGAGGACGCGTAGTTGATGGTCCCGGGCTTCGCCTTCGCGGCCGCGATCACGTCCTGCACCGTCTTGTACGGGCTGTCGGCGCGCACCACCAGGATGTTGGGCATGGAGCCGATCATGGTGATCGGCGTGAAGTTCCTGATCGGGTCGTAGGGCAGCTTCGAGTAGAGGCTGGCGTTGATCGCATGGGAGCTGATCGTGCCGCCCTGGATGGTGTAGCCGTCCGGCGCCGCCTTGGCGGTGAAGTCCGAGCCCATGCTGCCGCCGGCGCCCGGCTTGTTCTCGATGACGAAGGTGGTGCCCAGCGCCGGGCCCGCCTTCACGGTCACCAAGCGCGCCAGCACGTCGGTGGTGCCACCGGGGCCGAAGGGCACCACGTAGGTGATGGGCTTGGAAGGCCACTTGTCCTGCGCGTGGACGGCGGTGCCGGCAACGAGGGAAGCGGCCAGCGCACCGATGAGGATGCGACGTTGCATGGGGGGTCTCCTGGTCTTGTTGGTGACTTCGCCGCAGGGCGCGGCACGGACCATGCTAGCGGGGCGCGCCCACTTGCGCCTCCGCGCTAACCCGCGTCGCGCTCCAGGCGCCACATCTGGTACTTCACGCCGGCGGCGGCGCCGGCGATCATCGAGGCGGCCGCGAGCATGCTGGTCAGGCTCAGCGTGGAGAGGCCCGAGACACCCTGGCCGATGCTGCAGCCGAGCGCGGTCACGCCGCCGATGCCCATGAGCGCGCCGCCGACCAGGTGGTGGCCGAGGTCGGTCGTGCCGGCGAAGCCTTCCCAGCGGAAGCGCCCGCGCGCCAGGGCCATCGCCAGCGACCCGGCGACCACGCCGGCCACCGAGACGATCCCCACGGTGAGCCGCTTGCTGGCGTCGCTGAAGAACATGAGCCAGTCCAGCGCGAACGCGGTCGGCGCGACGAAGCTCAGCGCCTCGGCGCGCGTGGAGTTGGTCGCGAGCCAGCTTTCCTCCAGC
>JALHLO010000324.1 GCA_022844525.1 Ramlibacter sp. | reverse complement strand
ATCGAGGGCGCCCGTGCGGTCGCCGCGCGTGACCGCGCCGCGGAAGCCGGCGAAGTCCGGGGCCAGCGCCAGCAGCGCGGGCGCATCGTCCGCGCGCAGCGATCCGGCCAGGCCCGCCATCGCGCCCTGCGCCCGCACGTCGGCGATGAAGTCCGCCAGCGTGGCCAGCGGCACGCGCTCCAGCAGGCTGCCCCGTCCCTTCTCGGCGGTGTCGAGCATCAGAGCCGGGAAGATTCCGAACGCCAGGGCGCGCCGCACGAGCACCGGGTCCACGCCCTCGTCGGCCAGCAGCACCGGCACGATGCCCGGGCCGGCCGCCGCCAGCGCATCCAGCAGCGCGCGCACGGTGGCGGGCGCGGAGGGCGCAGGCCACAGGCCGACCTTCACGTAGTCGACGCCGCAGGAGGCCAGGCGCCGCACCCGCGCCACGATCTCGCCGGCGTCCGACGCCGGCAGGTCCCCGGTCGTCGCGCTGATGCGCACGCCGGGATGGCGCTCGCGCAGCACGGACACGATGCGGGCGACACGCGGCGGCGCCACCGCGCCGAGGGCGCCGTCCGAAGGCTCCTTCAGGTCGATGAAATCGGCGCCCGCCCCGGCCGCGACCAGCGCTTCCTCCATGTCGCGCACGCTCACCAGCAGCCGCACCATCACGCCGCCCCCAGCGCCGGCGCATGGTGCCGCGCGACCGCGGCCTGCAGCCAGCCCCAGGCCTCCTCTTCCGCTGTTCCCGCCGTCTTGTCGACGGCGATCTGCAGGTAGGCCATCTCGGTCTCGACCTTATCGCGCGGCAACAGGTGCAGCCGGCTGACCAGCACCGCCCCTTCCACCACCGCGGCCTGCGCGCGGTTGAATCCGGGGAAGGCGGTGTGCTGCACTTCCTGCACGCGGGCCAGGCGCAGCGTGGGCCGCTGGGCGTCGTCGCTCACGTGGTCCAGGCGCAGCAGCACGTGCGAATGGGCGCAGGCCAGGCGCACGGCGGCCGCCCCGCCGCCCTCCACCGGCAGCGTCGGCCAGTCGTGCCGCCCCGTCACGCAGCCGGCGAACACGCGCACGTCGGTCAGCACGTTGAGCACGGCGGTGCGCGTGGCCAGGAGGTTGTCCAGGGTGCGGGAGGGCCGGAACGGCTTGAGCACCACCTCGTCGCCGACGTAGCGCACGCCCATGGGCGCGACGTGCACCGTGCCCCCGGGCGCGCAGGTGGTGACCACGGTTTCGAAGATGCGATCGGTCATGGCGAACCTTTCCCGGGGCCTTCCCCGTCGACGGCGCAGCCCCAGTCCAGGGGCCGGTCCTGCACGTAGCGCTTGCCGAGCTGCCAGGCGATCTGCGCCCGCGCGGTCTCCACCCCCATGTAGAAGGCGTGGTCCGCGTCGTGCTCCAGGTGCAGCTGCGGCCACAGCGCGAACGGGTCCTGCGCCACGCGCAGGCCCTCGCGGTTGTAGACGTGCACGCCCTGCGGCGACACCTGCACCCGGAAGTTGGGGTCGCGCACCTCGCGCGCGATCGCCGCGATTTCCTCGGGCGCGTCGGGAAACGGGCTCTTCGCGTGCACCGTCATCAGCTGGTCGCTCAGGCCCTTGGGCAGCATCCGCTGCGACACCGCCGCGTGCATGATGCGCCGCGCCCAGTCGGCCTCGCGCACGGCGCGCCGCGTGTGCGGGCTGACCTGCGTGGTGAGCACGGCGCTGGCACCCAGTTCGGCGGCGATGCCCAGCATCACGGCGTTGATGCCGCTGGTGTCCGCCTCCAGCAGCTCGGTGACGTTGCCCACGCCCATCAGGATCGGCGCTTGCGGGAAGCGATCGCGCAGGCGCTGGTAGCGCACCAGCGAGGCCAGCAGCCCGTAGGGCAGCGGGTCGAGGATGGCGTCCGCCAGGTAGCGCCGGCCGGCCGCTTCCATGCGTTCCACCGCGGCCCACAACGATGCCTCGTCCTGCGGCGTGCGCGCGACCAGGACCGGGGTGGCCTCCACCTCTTCGGCGATCCACAGCGTGTCGAGGTTGAGGCTGAGCAGGTAGTCCGCGCCGGCGCGGCCGCCCCGCAGCAGTTCGCCCGGGTCCATCGAGTCCACGCTGACGCGCAGGCCGCGCTCCTTGAGCGCGCGCACGCTGTCTTCCAGGTGCGGGAAGGGCGTGTCGGGCAGGCCGCCCAGGTCGATCACGTCGGCGCCGTCGGCCGCATAGGCCTGGGCCCGGGCGACGATCGCGTCCACCGCCAGCCGCGGCGCGTCCACGATCTCGGCGAAGATGGCGATCGCATAGGCGTCCAGGTCCACCGGGTGCGCCTGCCGGCGGAAGAAGGCGGGCAGGTCCTTGAGTTCCTCCGGGCCGCGCTGCACCGGCACGCCGAAATGCGCGGCCAGCGCTTCCACGTCGCCGCGGCAGCGCCCGGGCAGCAGCACCCGGTCGGCGGCCACCGGCAGGGCGACGCGCCGCCGCACCATGTCGGCCGTCATCAGCCCGGCCACCTGCAGCCCGATCTCGCGCACTTCCCAGCGGAAGGGCGCATCGCCGCCTTCCGGCGCGATCTGCGCCAGCACGCGCCGCAGCGACGGCTCCGCCAGGCGCCCGGTCAGGAAGAGGATGGATTCCATGCGAGGGCGAGTTCGCGCAGGCGCGCATCCAGGGCCGCCTCCAGCTGCGCGACCGAGCACAGCACCTGGCAATGCTCGAAGGCGCGCAGCCGCTCCACGTTGTCGAACTCGATGCGGCGCGGGCGCAGCGTCACCCAGTCGTGCGGCGCGCGCGTGAGCACCACCGGTTCCGTGTCGCAGGCGTACACGAGGCTCGGGATGCCGAGCTTGCCGGCCTGCGCGAACATGTTGGTGGGCAGGGTGTCGCTGATGCCGAAGGCGCACTTGGCCACCGTGTTGCTGGTGGCCGGCGCCACCACCAGCGTGTGGTAGTGCTCGTAATAGAGGGCGCCCACCGGCACGGCGCTGCAGCTCTTGTCGCGGAACACCCGGAAGCGTTCGCGCAGGGCGTCGAGCTGCACGCCGTACATGGGCAGGACTTCCTCCGCGGCGCCCGACAGGAACAGGTCGACCTGCGGCAGCCGCTGCGCGACCGCCAGGGATTCCAGCAGCTCGTGGCCGGAGCCGGTGATGGCCCAGGCGAAGCGTTCACCGCCGGCGGGCGGCACGGCGCTCAGCCGTTGTGCGTCACCGGGATGCGCAGCTTGTGCATCCGCCGGTACAGAGTGTTGCGGCTCACACCCAGCGACTTCGCCACGCCGCTCACGTTCCAGCGCTGCGCCTCCAGCACGTTCAGCAACGATTGGCGTTCCTCGGCGTCCTGCGGCGACAGCAGCGGCTGCTCCGCCCCCACGGCCGAGGGGCTCGCCGGCGCCAGGGCGGCGGGCCCGTTCACCGACGGGAAATGTTCCACGCCCAGGGGCGCCCCGGCCGACAGCGCCACCGCGCTGCGCAAGACGTGGTGCAGTTGTCTCAGGTTGCCGGGCCATGGATGGCGCAACAGCAAGTCCCAGGCCGCCGGGGTGAGGGCGGCGTCGGGCCGGCCCTCCTCCGCCAGCAGGCTGCGGATCACTTCGGCGCGGTCGGTGCGCTCGCGCAGCGGCGGGATCTGCAGCTCGATGCCGGCCAGCCGGTAATAGAGATCCTCGCGGAAGGTGCCTTCCCCCACCATCTCGGCGAGGTTGCGGTGGCTCGCGCTGATCAGCTGGAAGTCCACCGGCCGCGCGTCGTCGGTGCCCAGCGGCGTGACCATGCGCTCGTCCAGCACCCGCAGCAGGCGGGCCTGCAGCGGCAGCGGCATGTCGCCGATCTCGTCCAGGAACAGGGTGCCGCCGTCGGCCTGCACGATCTTGCCGCGGCGCCCGCCCTTCTCGGCGCCGGTGAAGGCGCCGGCGCGGTAGCCGAACAGCTCGGCCTCGATCAGCGTCTCGGGCAGGCTCGCGCAGTTGATCGCGACGAAGGGCCCGTGCGCGCGGTTGCCGCAGGCGTGCACTTCGCGGGCGAACACTTCCTTGCCCGCGCCCGTTTCGGCGCGCAGCAGCAGCGGCGTGCCGCCCGCGACCACGCGCCGCGCGGTGGCCAGGTGCGCCACCAGCCGCGGGTCGC
>JALHLO010000323.1 GCA_022844525.1 Ramlibacter sp. | reverse complement strand
GGCTGAACTCGCTGCGTGTTTGGCTGCTGCGCAGCCAAACACTCCGCTCAAGCAGCATCCGCGAGTCAGAGACGTACGCGCGGCTCGGTAGGCCTTCGGCTCCCGTAGCCGCGCTGCGGCGCCGGACCAGCCTTCCAGGCGCCACCCCTTCATGCGGCCCCACACCGCACACCGCCTGCCGCGACGCAGGGCACGCTCTGCGCACGGGCAGTGCACCACCGCCCTGCCTGCTGCACGTCCGCGTACGTCTCCGACTCCGGCAGCGGCAGCGGCGCTTTCTCGGGGACAATGCGGGGATGCAAACGCTCGTCCGAACCATTCCGGGCAGCGCCCCCCTGGTGCTCGATTCGCCGCACAGCGGCGTGGACTATCCCGAGGACTTCCGTCCGGCCTGCGACCTCGCCGTCCTGCGCCGGGCCGAGGACACCCACGTCGAGAAGCTCTACGACTTCGCGCCCGGCCTGGGCGCCGCCTGGGTCGAAGCGCTGTTCCCGCGCAGCTATGTCGATGCCAACCGCAACGTCACCGAAATCGACGTGACCCTGCTGGAGGACGGCTGGCCCGACCCCCTGGAGACCGATCCGGCCGTCCTGTCCAAGGTGCGGCTCGGCAAGGGCCTGATCTGGCGCTGCACCGACGAAGGCCTGGACATCTACGACCGCAAGCTCACGGCGGCGGAAGTGCGGCAGCGCATCGAGCGCTGCTGGCTCCCCTACCATGCGGCCGTGGCGCAGGCCATAGGCCAGGCGCACGCGCGCCACGGCTACAGCATCCACCTGAACTGCCATTCGATGCCCGCGGTTTCCGCCAGCCATGCCACGGACTTCCCGGGCCTCGTGCACGCCGACTTCGTGATCGGCGACCGCGACGGCACCACGGCCGCCCCCGCGCTTTCGCGCCTGGTCTGCGAAGTGCTGCGCGGTTTCGGCTACAGCGTCGAATACAACCATCCCTACAAGGGGGTGGAGCTGGTGCGCCGCTACGGGGATCCCGCGGCGCAACGCCACAGCATCCAGGTCGAACTCAATCGCAAGCTGTACATGGACGAGGCCACCCTGCAGCCGCACGCCGGCTTTGACAAGCTGCGCGGCCACCTGCGCCAGCTGGTGCAGAAGCTGCTGGAAACGGATCCGCGGAAGCTCGCCTGATGGACCGGGTGCAGGCAGTGGTGATAGGCGCCGGCGTCGTGGGCCTGGCGGTGGCGCGCGCGCTCGCGCAGGCCGGCCGGGAAACCATCGTCGTTGAGGCGCAGCCCGGCATAGGGCAGGGCGTGAGCTCGCGCAACAGCGAGGTGATCCACGCCGGCCTGTACTACCCGCCGGGCTCGTTGAAGGCGAGCCTGTGCGTGCGCGGCAAGGACCTGCTGTATGCGCTGTGCGCCTCGCACGGCGTGGACCACCGGCGCTGCGGCAAGCTGACCGTCGCCAACAGCGAGGACGAAGTGCGGGCGCTGCGCGGGCTGCAGGATCGCGCGGCGGCCAACGGCGTGCCGGTGGAGTTCCTCGATGCGGCGCAGGCGAGGGCGCTGGAGCCCGCGCTGCGCTGCATCGCCGCGCTGCATTCTCCGAGCACCGGCATCGTCGACAGCCATGGCTTCATGCTGGCGCTGCAGGGCGACCTGGAACGCGCGGGCGGGATGGTGGCGCCCGGCACCGAGGTGGTCTCGGCGGCCTTGTCCGGTCGCGCCGGCGAACCGCACGTGCTGCGCTTCGCCGACGGCAGCAAACTGGCCTGCGACATCGTGGTGAACGCCGCCTCCCTGCACGCCTGCGGCCTCGCGCGGCGCTTCGAAGGGCTGGACGCGCGCTTCGTGCCGCGCGAGTGGTTCGCCAAGGGCAACTACTACGCGCTCGCCGGCCGCGCCCCGTTCACCCACCTGATCTATCCCGCGCCCTCGGACGCGCACCTGGGCACGCATCTCACGCTCGACCTGGGCGGCCAGGCCAAGTTCGGCCCGGACCTCGAGTGGCTGGACGTGCGCTCGCCGCAGGAGATCGACTACCGCGTCGATCCGGCGCGTGCCGACGGCTTCTACGCCGAGGTGCGGCGCTACTGGCCGCAGCTGCCGGACGGCGCGCTGTCGCCGAGCTACAGCGGCGTGCGCCCCAAGATCCACGGGCCGCACGAGAAGGCGCCCGACTTCCGCATCGACGGCCCGCGCCTGCACGGCATCCCGGGGCTGCTGAACCTCTTTGGCGTGGAGTCCCCCGGCCTCACCAGCGCGCTGGCGATCGGGGAGCTGGCCATGGTCGAGCTGGATCCGTAACGAGAGGAAAAAGAGCTAAGCCTTCTCGCAGCTGTTGCGCTTCAATGGCTCGGCAGCAGTTCCCACCACCAAGGAGGCAACATGAGAAGAGCTCTCGTCCTTGCCATGGCTGCGGCCATCGGCACCGGGGCGGTCGCGCAGGGCGGCCGCGACAACCTCAGCCAGCTCAAGCAGATGCGGGTCTCGGGCACCGACCTGAACATCCCCACGGTTCCCCAGGAGGGCCGCAACGCGGAGGCGATCCGCGCCAACCTCAAGCGGGTGAAGCTGCCGCCGGGATTCAGGATCGACCTGTTCGCCCTCGTGCCCGATGCGCGCCACATGGCCGTGGCGCCCTCGACCAACATGCTGTTCGTGGGCACGCGCAAGACCACGGTCTGGGCCGTGACGGACCGCAACGGCGACGGCGTGGCCGACGAGGTGAAGCCCTTCGCGCCCTCGCTGAACTTCAAGGTGCCCAACGGCGTGTGCTGGACCAAGGACGGCTTCCTGATCGTCGTGGAGCACAACCGCATCCTCAACTTCCCCGCCGCGGAATTCTTCTACGAAGGCCCCGACGTCGCGGTGATCGAGGTGGTCGGCCAGGGCGGCCTGGTGCCGGTGGAGGAGGAGTCGTACAACCACGGCGCGCGCACCTGCCGCGTGGGCGACGACGGCAAGCTCTACGTGACGCTCGGCCAGCCGCACAACGTGCAGCCGCTGGCGAAGTTCAGCATCTACGACAAGTTCGGCATCGGCGGCATCGTGCGCATGGACCCCTTCGACGGCTCCAAGCGCGAGGTGGTGGCGCTCGGCGTGCGCAACTCGGTCGGCATGGACTTCAACCCGCGCGACAAGACGCTCTGGTTCACCGACAACCAGACCGACGGCCTCGGCGACGAGGTGCCGCCCGGCGAGCTCAATCGCATGACGCGCGTGGGCCAGCACTTCGGCTACCCGTACTGGGGCGGCAAGTTCAAGGTGGCGGGCTCCGCGGCGGCGGTGGAACTGAAGGACATGAAGGAACCCCCGGGCTCGGTGTTCCCGCAGGTGGAATTCCCCGCGCACCAGGCGCAGCTGGGCATGACCTTCTACAACGCGGCGCAGTTTCCCGCGCGCTACCGCGGCGGCATGTTCGTCGCCGCGCACGGCTCCTGGAACCGCACCAAGGCCACCGGCGCGCTGGTGAACTTCGTGCCGGTGAACGCCGACGGCACGGCGGGCCGCGCGGAGGTCTTCGCCGAAGGCTGGCTCGACGACAGCACGGGCACGTACCGCGGCCGGCCGGTGGACGTGGCGGTGATGAAGGACGGCTCGCTGCTGGTCTCCGACGACTACGCCGGGGCCATCTACCGCATCACCTACACGCCCTGAAGCGAGGCGCGGGCCTAGGCGCGCGCGCCGGCCGTCGCGCGCTGCGCCCGGAACGCGCGCGCGATCTCGTCCACCAGGGCGGGGCCCTTGTAGATCAGGCCGGTGTAGATCTGCACCACGTCCGCGCCCGCTTCCAGCTTGGACAGCGCGTCCGGCGCGCTCATCACGCCGCCGACGCCGATGATGGGATAACCCTTGCCGAGCGCGGCGCGCAGCTGCGCGATGACGCGGTTGCTGGCCTCCAGCAGCGGGCCGCCGCTCAGGCCGCCCGCTTCCTCGGCATGCGGCAGGCCCTTCACCCGGTCGCGCGCGATGGTGGTGTTGGTGGCGACCACGCCGTCCATGCCGTGGCGGCGCAGGGTGGCGGCGATCACCGCCACCTGCGCTTCGTCGAGGTCGGGCGCGATCTTCACGAACAGCGGCACGCGCCGGCCGTGCCGCGCCGCCAGCTCTTCGCGCCGCGCCGCGATCGCCGACAGC
>JALHLO010000322.1 GCA_022844525.1 Ramlibacter sp. | reverse complement strand
GAGGACCTGCTGCGGCCCCCAGACCAGCCACATGCACTGGTGCGAGCCGAGCAGGATCCGCACCGCGGTGCACAGGCTTTGCGGCCAGTCTTCGACCGCCCCCAGCGCGGTCGCGCCCCAGTCGAAGGTCCGCACCAGGGCCGCCATCTCGCCCACCCCGCCCAGGCACGCGGCGCGGCTCGCGACGTGGGCGGCGGCGGAGCAGGTTTTCATGCGCTTTCACGGGAGGGGCGCTGACAACATACTCCAGCGCCCGCTCCCACGGAAGAGGCCGAGCCCGCCACCTGCAAGGCGCTCACGCCTGCGCGGCCGCACCTGGAGCGCTGCAGCAAGGACGAGCGGACCAGCTATCTGTTCGCCCGCGCCCTGCCGAGCCGCGAATAGAGGAGGCCGTGGGTGGCGCCGGTGCGCGACCGTGGCCCGGCCGGTGACGGGGAGACCTCACCGTGACGATCCTGCCGCCGCGTGCCCGGCCGCGTGTTCCGATCAACGCTGCTCCGGCCTCGGAGCCGGGGCGACCGTCAGGTTGAGCGTTTCCGGGCCGCGCTGGACCTGGAACGGGGCGGATGTGCCCGGCTTGAGGGCGGCGACGGTCGTGAGCAGCTCCGAGACGTTGCGGACTTTCTTGCCGGCGACCTGCTGCACCACGTCCCCGGGGCGCAGGCCGGCACGATCGGCCGGCCCCCCCTTGAGCACGCCGGCGACCAGCACGCCTTCGTCCGCCTCGATGCGTGCGCCGGACCGGACTTCAGGGCTCAGGTCGACCGGCTGGATACCGATCCAGCTGCGCGCCACCCGGCCCTCCTTGACCAGCCCCTCGACGACCTGCTTCACCGTCGAAGTCGGAATCGCGAATCCGATGCCCATGCTCCCCCCGGAGCGCGAGTAGATCGCAGTGTTGATGCCGATCAGGTTGGCATCGACATCCACCAGGGCGCCTCCCGAGTTCCCGGGATTGATCGCGGCATCCGTCTGGATGAAGTTCTCGAAGGTGTTGATCCCCAGCTGCGTCCGGCCCAGTGCGCTGACGATGCCGCTGGTCACGGTCTGGCCCACGCCGAAGGGATTGCCGATGGCGAGCACCTGGTCCCCGACCTTGATGGCGTCCGAGTCTCCGACCGTGATGACCGGCAGCCGATCCAGCGCGATCCGCAGCACCGCCAGGTCGGTTTCGGGGTCGGTTCCAACCACCTTTGCGGCCGTGCGGCGGCCGTCCTGCAGTTCGACCTGCACATCGCTCGCGCCTTCGATCACGTGGAAGTTGGTGACGACCACACCGTCCGGGCTGATGACGACCCCGCTGCCCAGGCCCGTCTGCTCGGGTTGTTGCTGCTGCGATGGATCGCCGTAGTAGAAGCGAAACAGCGGGTGGTCGGCGTACGGATGGCGCTGCGGCTTGCGAAACGTGCTGATGCTCACCACCGCGGCCGAGGCCTTCTGTGCTGGCGTGCGGAAGCTGCCCGGTGGTGCCGCGCCGCCGAACGCAGGAGCAACGCTCGCCAGGGGCACCGCCGCGGTGGGAGCAGCCGAGCGGGTATACCGTGGAAGCAGGTCCGGGCGGAACGTGGTGACCACGAAATACGCCGCGACGAACACCGTCACGGCCTGCGCGAAAGTCAGCCAAAACCGTCTCATCGATGGTGTCTCCATGCGTCCGAAGACGCTTGCCGCGTTCTCACGCCTCCTGCAACTCCCGCTCGGGCGCCAGCGCCACCTCCAGCGCCTCGTCCACCGTCTCCAGCCATACGAAGGTGAGCCCGGCGCGCGCATCCGCCGGGATGTCCTCCAGGTCGCGCCGGTTGCGCGCCGGCAGCATCACGGTTTTGATGCCGGCGCGCAGTGCGGCCAGCACCTTCTCCTTGACCCCGCCGATGGGCAGCGCCAGGCCGCGCAGGCTGATCTCTCCGGTCATCGCCACGTCGGCCCGGGCGGGCCTGCACGTGAGCAGCGAGGTCAGTGCCACGCACATCGCGACGCCCGCGCTCGGGCCGTCCTTGGGCGTCGCGCCGGCCGGCACGTGGATGTGGATGTCGGTCTTGTCGAACGCGCCGGGCGCGATGCCGAGCTGGTCCGCGCGCGCCTTGACCAGCGTCAGCGCCGTCTGCGCGCTCTCCTTCATCACGTCCCCGAGCTGGCCGGTGAGGATCAGGCGGTTGCTGCCCGGCGTCTGCGCGGCCTCGATGAACAGGATGTCGCCGCCCACCGGCGTCCAGGCCAGGCCGGTCGCCACGCCGGGGAGGCCGGCGCGCATCTTGAGTTCGGGCTCGAAGCGCCTGGGCCCCAGGATCGCCTCCAGGTCGGCCGCATCGACGGCCACCTGGTCCGCCTGGCCCTCGGCGATGCGCAGCGCCGCGTTGCGCAGCACATTGCCGATCTCGCGCTCGAGGTTGCGCACCCCGGCTTCGCGCGTGTAGCCCTCGACGATGGCCAGCAGCGCCTCGTCGGTGATCGTGCATTGCCCGGCTTGCAGGCCGGTGGCCTCCTGCTGGCGCCGCACGAGGTAGCGGCGCGCGATCTCCAGCTTCTCGCGCGTGGTGTACCCGGGCAGGTGCACCACCTCCATGCGGTCGCGCAGGGGCCCCGGGATGGTGTCGAGCACGTTGGCCGTGCACACGAACATCACCTTGGACAGGTCGAAGGGAACGCCGAGATACGCGTCGCGGAAGGTGGCGTTCTGTTCCGGGTCCAGCACCTCGAGCAGCGCCGCCGCCGGGTCGCCGTGGAAGCCGCCCGCGCCCAGCTTGTCGATCTCGTCGAGCATCATCACGCCATTGCGCGTGCCGGCCTTGCGGATGCCCTGGATGATGTTGCCGGGCATGGCGCCGACATAGGTGCGCCGGTGGCCGCGGATCTCGGATTCGTCGTGCACGCCGCCCAGGCTGACCCGCACGAACTTGCGGCTGGTGGCCTTGGCGATGCTCTGCCCGAGCGAGGTCTTGCCCACGCCGGGCGGCCCGACGAAGCACAGGATGGGGCTGCGACCTTCAGGGTTGAGCTTGCGCACCGCGAGGTATTCGAGGATGCGCTTCTTGATCTTCTCCAGCCCGAAATGGTCGTCGTCCAGGATGCGCCTGGCCTCGGTGAGGTCCACCTGCGGCTCGGGTTCGGACTTCCAGGGCAGCCCGACCAGCGTGTCCAGGTAGGTGCGGATGATCGAGGCTTCGCCGGCCGCGTCGGGCATGCGCTGCAGCCGCTTGAGCTCCTTGCGCGCGGCCTCGTCCACCTCGGGCGGCATGCCCGCCTCGGCGATGGCGCGCTCCAGCTCCTTGATCTCCTCGGCCTCCTCGTCGTCGCCTTCGCCCAGCTCCTCCTGGATGGTGCGCATCTGTGCGCGCAGCAGGTGCTTGCGGTTGACGTCGCCGATGGACTCGCGGGTGCGCTCGCTCACGTCGCGCTGGACCTTCAGCACCTCGATGCGGTGCGCCAGCTTTTCCAGCAGCCGCTCCAGCCGCAGCTTGAGGTCGAAGGTTTCCAGCAGGGCCTGCTTGTCCGCGTTGGGGATGTCCAGCACGCTGGCCACCACGTCGGCGATCTGTCCCGGCTCTTCCAGGCCCTGGATGCCGGCCAGCGTTTCCATGGGCACCTGCGGCAGCAGCTGCAGCGCCTGCAGCGCCTGCTCCTTCAGGGCCTGCGCCCTTCCCTGGATCTCGGCATCGAGGGTCCCGGATTCCTCCACGTATTCGACGCGCGCCACCAGGAAGGGATAGCCATCCAGGAACTGCAGCACGCGAAAGCGCCGCAGTCCCTTGACGATGGCATGGTGCACGCCCTCGGGCGTGGTGACGTAGCGCAGCACCGCGGCACTGGTGCCCACCCAATGCAGGTCCTCGGGAGCGGGATCCTCGACCTCGGGCTTGTTCTGCAGCAGCACGCCTGCCGGCCGCTCCAGCCGCACCGCCTCCTGCGCCGCCGCCTGAAAGCGCGGGCGGCCGATCGCCAGCGGCTGCAGCGTGCCCGGGAACAGCACGACGTTGCGCAACGGCAGGACGATGAGCGCGTCCTCCGGGATGGCGCGCGGCGCTTCGCTCATGTTCCCACCTTGCGCAGCCGCACGATCAGGCAGCCCTGCTCCACTTCGGGCGGCTCGAGCTCCAGGCCGCGCGAGGGCAGGAGGATGCGCCGCTCGAA
>JALHLO010000321.1 GCA_022844525.1 Ramlibacter sp. | reverse complement strand
CGAGGCGCGCAGGCCTTGCGCGACCGCCGGAACGGCCAGTGCGGCGAGCAGGCCGGCGGAAACCAGCCGCCGGGCCAGGGAACGAGGATTCATCGTGTCTGCACTCTAGTCGTAGTTGCTGAACCGGCTCGGCGTGCTGACACGCTCGCGCAGGTACTGGTAGCGGGGGATATTCTGCTTGAGTGTCTGTAAAGCGCTGGAGCCCAGCCGGCTGAAGCCGACGAATTCGAGCTGGAACAGCACGCGCTTGTTGGAGCTGTTGGTGCCCGCCTGCAGCCGCTCGACCACGATGCGGCCGATCCAGCAGCCGGCGTCGTACTCCAGGCCGATCACGCCGTCGACCAGCCGCCGGTCGCGCAGGCTGTAGTTGAGCCGGCCCACGCTGTACCAGCGGCCTTCGCCCTCGCCCAGGCCGGGGCCCAGGTTCTGCCCCTTGTCGCCCCAGAGGTCGTTGAGCGGCCACTGCCAGCCCACGTCGAGCTGTTCGCTGAAGTCGCGCTGCCGGCGGTAGGCCGCCGAGATCACCCGGTAGTTGCCCGGGCTCCAGCGCAGGCCCACGGTGGAACGGATCGACTGCCGCGTCTTGGGGTTGTACTGCACCGTGCCTTCGGCGCTCCACTGGGGCACCAGCGTGAGCGAGGCGCCGAACAGGACGTCCGACAGGCGCTCGCTGACCGTGGGCTGGCCGGGCAGGGTCACGCGCTGGTCCTTGAAGCGCAGGCGCTGCGCGACCGCGAACTTGGCGGCCTCGGCGCCGGTGTCCGGGTCGAGCAGGCGGGAGGTGGCGCCCAGCGTCAGCAGGTTGTTGTCGGCGATGCGGTCGTGCCCGCCGAACGCGTTCTCCGTGTAGATGGTGGCGAAGTTGAAGTCGTTCAGGCCCGAGTCGTAGTTGGGCAGGTGGTTCTGCTCGCGAAAGGGCGTGTAGACGTAGAACGCGCGCGGCTCCAGCGTCTGCTGGAAGGCACGCCCGAAGTAGCTGGCGGGGCGCTCGAACACCAGGCCGCTGTCCAGGCTGAAGGTGGGCACCGTCACGGTGTCGCCGTCCCGGCCGTTGGTGCGCAAGGGGCTGTCGAAGTTGTAGTTGCGGGTGTGCACCTGCGCCTTGGGCACCACGAACCAGCCGGGCGCCTGGAACGGCCGGCTCACCTGCGTCACCAGGAAGCTGCGGTGGGCATTGGGCTGCGTCACCTCCGGCGTGGTGGGGAAGCGCGCGGCCAGGTCGCTGCTGACCGAATGCGTGAAGTGCGTGTAGTCCGCCTCGACGTAGGTCTCGAAACCGCGCCACAGGTTGTTGCCCGCGTGGCGCGCCGTCAGCTGCGGTGCCCGGTCGTAGGGCGGGATGATCGGGCTGTCCGGGTCCTGCAGCGTCTGCCAGCGCTGGATGCGGCCCGACAGGCTGATGCCGTACCAGCCCCAGTTGAGCACGCCTTCGTTGGCCAGCAGGCGCTGCGTGAGCGAACCGGAGCTGCGCGAGAAGTCGCGCCAGTAGTTGTCGTCGCTGACGCGGTTCAGGTTCAGCGTCAGGTTGGAATCACCGAGCACGGGCAGCGGCAGGTAGGGCTGCGTGTGCTGGACGGCGAAACCCCAGCGGTCCTGGCCGTTGCGCAGGCGGTCGCCGGGCAGGTAGTTGCCGCGCAGCGTGCCCTCGTAGTTCGGCTCCAGGTAGCGGAACTCGGCGCCGAGGTCGATCCCGCGCTTGCTCATCAGCGTGGGGTACAGCGTGGCGTCGCGGTTGGGCGCGATGTTCCAGTAATAGGGCAGCGTGAGCTCCAGCCCGCTCTTGCTGTCCAGCCCGACGGTGGGCGGCAGCAGGCCCGACTTGCGCTTGTCGCCCAGGGGGAAGCTGAGCGCCGGCACCGGCAGGATGGGCACGCCCATGAAGCGCAGCACGGCGCCTTCGGCGTGGCCGGTCTCCTCTTCCTGGTCCAGCGAGATCGAGGCGGCGCGCAGGATCCAGTCCGGCATCCAGCTCGGGCCCGGGCGGCGCTGGCAGGTCGTGTAGGTGGCGTTGCGGATGATCGCCCGCTTCTCGTCCACGAAGTCGACCCGGTCGGCCTGCCCGTAGGCGTCGTTGCGCAGGAAGCGGTAGTGCGGCTCGTTGAAGAAGCCGTGGAAGGCATCGACTTCCAGCTCGAGCAGCGGGCCCTCGAACACGTTGCCCGCCTTGTTGATGCGCACGTCGCCGATGGCGCGGGCGAGATCCTTGGCCTGGTTGTATTCCAGCCGGCGCGCCCGGATCACGGTGTCGCCCCGCCGCAGCATCGCGTTGCCCTCGATCGAGGTCTCGATGTCGGTGCGGCCCTGGATGCGGTCGCCTTCGACGAAGGTGGGCAGCTGGGGGCGGGCCTCGGCCGGGATGTCCTCGCGCAGCCCCGGGCTGCTCTTCAGGCGGGGCGAGGGTTCGGTGACCGCCTGGGCCTGCGCCGCCAGCGGCTGCAGCAGCGCCGCCGCGACCATCGCCACCGGGCTCAGGGCGAAGCGGGCGAGGGACGCCTTGTTTCTTGGGTGATGCATCGGGGTGGGGAACCCGGGCCGCCGCAGGGCGTGCCACGTTGGATTTGTAGAATCGATTATCCATGAGCGATTCCGCGCCATCCCCAAATAAGCCCGCCCCCGCCGAACCGGGAGTCGCCTGGAGCGACCCGCGGCGCGAATCCGCCTTCCACGACTGGCTGCGCCAGGTCGCCCCGGCCCATGGGCTGCGCCCGGAAACCGTGCGCCCGGCCTCCGCCGACGCCAGCTTCCGCCGCTACCTGCGCGTCGACGGCGCCGACGCCAGTTTCATCGTCATGGACGCGCCGCCCGAGAAGGAGGACTGCGCGCCCTTCGTGAAGGTCGCGGGCCTGATGGCCGGGGCCGGGCTGCTGGTGCCGCGCGTGCTGGCCTGGGACCAGCCGCTGGGCTTCATGCTGCTGGACGACCTGGGCACGCAGACCATGATCGAAGTGGTCGATCCGCAACAGATGCGCGCCACCCAGGCGCTTTACCTGCGCGCCGTCGACGCGCTGCTGGCCTGGCAGCTGGCCTCGAAGCCGGGTGTGCTGCCGCCCTACGACGAGCCGCTGCTTTCGCGCGAATTGGCGCTGTTTCCCGACTGGTACCTGCAGCGGCACCGCGGGCTGGAGCTCGCGCCGAAGATGCGCGAGACGCTGGACTCCCAGTTCCGCCTGATCGTGCAGCGCAACCTGGCCGCCGCCAGCGTCTACGTGCACCGCGACTTCATGCCGCGCAACCTGATGATGCCGCGCGATCCGGCCGAGCCGCGGCTGGGCGTGCTGGACTTCCAGGACGCGGTGTACGGCCCCGTCACCTATGACATCGCCTGCCTGATGCGCGACGCCTTCCTCAGCTGGGACGAGGAGTTCGTGCTGGACATCACCGTGCGCTACTGGGAGAAGGCGCTCAAGGCGGGGCTGCCGGTGGATGCGGACTTCGGCGACTTCTACCGCGGCGTCGAGTGGATGGGACTGCAGCGCCACCTGAAGGTCGCCGGCATCTTCGCGCGCCTGACCCTGCGCGACGGCAAGCCGAAATACCTGGCGGACGCGCCCCGCTTCCTCGCCTACATCCGCGCCACCACCCACCGCTACCGCGAGCTCACGCCGCTGGCGCGCCTGATCGACGAGGTCGAGGGCAGCGACGCGGTCAGCGGCTTCGCCTTCGGGCGCCTCTAGTGCCCCGCCTGCACTGCGGCGAGCCCCTGTCCAGCGGACTGCGCCTGGCACTGCCGCCCGGCACCGCCCGCCACGTGCAGGTGCTGCGCCTGCAGCCGGGCGACCCGCTCACCCTGTTCGACGGCCGCGGCGGCGAGTACGACGCGGTGGTGGAACACATGGGCCGCAGCGAGGTGCGGGTGGCGGTCGGCGCCCACCGCGCCGTCGAATGCGAGGCGGCGGTCGCCGTCCACCTCGCGGTGGCGATGCCGGCCAACGAGCGCATGGACTGGCTGGTGGAAAAGGCCACCGAGCTCGGCGCCGCATCGATCCAGCCGCTGGTGGCCGAACGCAGCGTGCTGCGCCTGTCCGGCGAGCGCGCGCAGAAGAAGCAGGCGCACTGGCAGGCGGTCGCGATCGCGGCCTGCGAACAGTGCGGCCGCAACCGGGTGCCGACCGTGCACGCCGTGCAGCCGCTGGCGGCCTGGCTGGCCGCGCAGGCGCAGCCCGGCCTGGTGCTGTCGCTGCGCGCCGGCACC
>JALHLO010000320.1 GCA_022844525.1 Ramlibacter sp. | reverse complement strand
GCTCCAGCAGCTTCTTCAGCACCTCGGGCGTGCCGAAGCTGCCGTAGAAGGGATCCGTGTCGGCCGACAGCGTGTCCTGCAGCGTCTTGATCACGTGCGCCATGGTGTCCAGGCCCACGACGTCCGCCGTGCGGAAGGTGCCGCTGGACGCGCGCCCCATCTTCTTGCCGGTAAGGTCGTCCACCACGTCGAAGGAAAGGCCGAACTTCTCCACCTCGCGCATGGTGCCCAGCATGCCGGCGATGCCGACGCGGTTGGCGATGAAGTTGGGCGTGTCCTTCGCGCGCACGACGCCCTTGCCGAGGCCGCTGGTGACGAAGGTTTCCAGCTGGTCGAGGATCTCCGGGTTGGTCGTGGGCGTGGCGATCAACTCCACCAGGTACATGTACCGCGGCGGATTGAAGAAGTGGATGCCGCAAAAGCGCGGCTTGAGCTGCTCGGGGAGCGCCTCGGACAGCCTGGTGATCGACAGGCCGGAGGTGTTGGACGCGACGATCGCATGCGCGGCGACGTGCGGCGCGATCTTCCTGTAGAGATCCAGCTTCCAGTCCATGCGCTCGGCGATCGCCTCGATCACCAGGTCGCATTCGCCGAGCAGCCCCATGTGCTCCTCGTAGTTCGCCTGCTGGATCAGGGCGGCGTCCTCGGGCACGCCCAGCGGCGAGGGCTTGAGCTTCTTCAGGTTGTCGACGGCCCTGGTGACGACGCCGTTCTTCGGCCCCTCCTTGGCGGGCAGGTCGAACAGCACCACCGGCACCTTGACGTTGACCAGGTGCGCGGCGATCTGCGCGCCCATCACGCCCGCGCCCAGCACGGCCACCTTCTTCACCGGGAATCGGTTCATCGTTCTTGCCTTCCCTTCGCCTGCGGCCGGCACCGAGCCGGCCGGACGTTCGTCGCGGTCTTTGTACATGGCTTTCACTGGATCAGGTTACTTCACGCGCACCCAGGTCTGGGTGCGGCCGAAGGGGCCGAAGGAGCCACGCATCTCGAGCTTCTGCCCGCCTTCGATGGGGGTCAACCGCCCCTTGTACTCGCGCCCGTTCTCCGGGTCGAGCACCTTGCCGCCTTCCCACACCTCCTTGCCCTCCGCCTTGTGGATGCCGCGCAGGATTTCCATCCCCTCGATCGGCTTGTCCTTGCGGTCGTCGTCGCACTTCTCGCACACCGGGTTGGGCTTGCTGCTCTTCAACAGCTTCTCGATGCGGCCGGTCAGCACGCCGTTGCTCTCGCTGATGCGGATCTCGGCCTTGGCCTCGCCGGTCTTGTCGTCGATGCTGCGCCAGGTGCCGATGGGGGTCATCTGCGCGAAGGCGGAGGACGCCGCCAGCGCCAGCGCCAGGACGATCGCCCGTTTCATGCCAGCGCCGCGTCCGTGTCGAGCAGGTTCTTCACCCCCGAGCGCGCGGTGCGCATCAGCGTCACCGTCTCCGGGAACAGGCGCGCGAAGTAGAAGCGCGCCGTCTGCAGCTTGGCCTGGTAGAAGGGGTCGGTGTCGCCGGCCTCGATCTTGCGCAGCGCCACCTGCGCCATCCGCGCCCAGAAGTAGCCGAACACCAGGTGCCCCAGCACGCGCAGGTAGTCGGTGGCGGCGCCGCCCACTTCGTCGGCGTTCTGGAAGCCCTTGAAGCCGATCTCGGTGGTGAACTTGGTGATCTGGTCGCCCAGCATCGCGACGGGGTTGATGAACTCCGCCATCTTCTCGTTCACGCCTTCTTCCTCCACCAGCTGCGCGACCAGCTTGCCGAACTTCTTGAGCGTGGCGCCGTTGTTGCCCAGCACCTTGCGGCCCAGCAGGTCCAGCGACTGCACGGTGTTCGTGCCTTCGTAGATCATGTTGATGCGGTTGTCCCGCACGAACTGCTCCATCCCCCATTCCTTGATGTAGCCGTGGCCGCCGAACACCTGCATGCAGGCGTTGGTGGCGACGTGGCCGTTGTCGGTGAGGAAGGCCTTCACGATCGGCGTGAGCAGCGCGACGATCTCGCCGCAGTCGGCCCGCACCTTCTCGTCGGGGTGGTACAGCTCCTTGTCCAGCAGCATCGTGCAGTAGATGGCCATCGCCCGGCCGCCTTCGGCGTAGGCCTTGGCGGTCAGCAGCATCTTGCGCACGTCGGGGTGCACGATGATCGGGTCGGCCGGCTTGTCCTTGGCCTTCGGGCCGGACAGCGAGCGCATCTGGATGCGCTCCTTCGCATAGGCCAGCGCGTTCTGGTAGGCCACTTCCGTGAGGCCCAGCGACTGGTTGCCGACACCCAGGCGAGCCGCGTTCATCATCACGAACATCGCCGGCAGCCCCTTGTTGGGCTCGCCCACCAGCGTGCCGACGGCGCCTTCCAGCACCAGCTGCGCGGTGGCGTTGCCGTGGATGCCCATCTTGTGCTCCAGGCCGCCGCAGTAAATGCCGTTGCGCTCGCCCATGGAGCCGTCGGCCTTCACCTTGAACTTGGGCACCAGGAACAGCGAGATGCCCTTGCTGCCCTGCGGCGCGTCCGGCAGGCGCGCGAGCACCAGGTGGATGATGTTCTCCGCCATGTCGTGCTCGCCGGCGGAGATGAAGATCTTGTTGCCGGTCAGCTTGTAGGTGCCGTCGGCTTGCGGTTCGGCCTTGGTGCGCAGCAGGCCCAGGTCGGTGCCGCAGTGCGGCTCGGTCAGGCACATGGTGCCGGTCCACTCGCCCGAAACCAGCTTGGGCAGGAACAGCTTCTTCTGTTCGTCGGTGCCGTGCGCGTGCAGCGCCTCGTAGGCGCCGTGCGACAGGCCCGGATACATGGTCCAGGCCTGGTTGGCGCTGTTGAGCATCTCGTAGAAGCACTGGTTCAGCACGAAGGGCAGGCCCTGGCCGCCGAACTCCGGGTCGCACGACAGCGCCGGCCAGCCGCCTTCGACGTACTTCGCGTAGGCGTCCTTGAACCCGGCGGGCGTGGTCACCTCGTGCGTCTTCGGATCGAGCTTGCAGCCCTGCTCGTCGCCCGTGATGTTCAGCGGGAAGGTGACCTCGGCGGCGAACTTCCCGCCCTCCTCCAGCACCGCATTGATGGTTTCGACATCGATGTCGGCGTGCTTGGGGCAGGCCTTGAGTTCCTCGACGGCGTCGAACACCTCGTGGATGACGAACTGCATGTCGCGCAGGGGCGGCGTGTACGTGGGCATCTCTTCTTACTCCTTGGCGCTCTTGGCGAGGCGGGCGGGTTTGGGGGACTTGGGGGAAGCCGCGGCGCCACAGCGCCGCAGGATGTTCTCGAAACCCGCGTTGGCGCGGGCGATGGAGCCGGGGGTCTTGAGGAAGCGCGCCTCGTAGTGCAGTGCCAGGATCAGGCCGTGGATCTCGAACAGCATCTGCTCCTCGTCGGTCGCCCCGTCCAGGTGGCCTTCCTGCTTGGCGAGGTTGATCGCGCGCTTCATGCCCGCGTGCCAGGTCTGCACCGACCAGGCGAGCGCATCGCGCACGGGGCCGGGGCGGTCGTCGAATTCGACCGCGCCGCTGATGTAGATGCAGCCGGAGTCAATCTCCACCGAGGTGCGCTTCATCCAGTTGGCGAACATCGCGCGCAGGCGCGGCAGGCCGCGCGGCTCGCTCAGGGCGGGATAGAACACCTCCTGCTCGAAGCGCTGGTGGTATTCGCGGATCACCGAGATCTGCAGCTCCTCGCGCGAGCCGAAGTGGGCGAACACGCCCGACTTGCTCATTTGCGTGACTTCCGCGAGCGCGCCGATCGACAGGCCTTCCAGCCCGATCTGCGTGGCCAGGCCCAGGGCGGCATCGACGATGGCGGCCTTGGTCTGCTGGCCCTTCTGCAGGGCCTTGCCCTCCCGGGCGCGGCCGGGCTTCAGCGGAAGTTCGGTGACGGACATGCTGGTGGATAAAAACGAACGACCGTTCTATTCTGCAGCATTTTGGGCCGGCCGGGTTTGGGGCGGCCCCTCTAGAGGCCCCGCCGGCACGAAACGAGGGGTAGACGGCGGAATCGCGCCATGCCCGCCACCCCGCTGCGCCCTGCGGGGCCGCGGGCGCGCGCTGAACGCCGCTAGGGAGAGTCCCACTGCGGACGGTGGCTTCTTTCGTTAGCTTGTGCCTGGCCCCCCGCACCGCCCAAGGAAGGCTCCCATGCACACCAGGCTCCCCTCGCTGTCCCGGCGCGCGCTGCTCGCCGCCGCCGTCGCCGCACCGCTGCTCGCGCGCGGGCAGGAACCCATCGCCGG
>JALHLO010000319.1 GCA_022844525.1 Ramlibacter sp. | reverse complement strand
ACAGGGCGGCTGCAAATCCGCGTGCCGGTGGGCTGGGGCGCGCTGGGAGGGTGTCCCCTCGCGCTGCGCGCTACGGGGCAGACCTGCGATGGCCGGGCGGGCGGCGCCGGACCAGTCTTCCAGGTCTGCCCCGGAGCGCGCAGCGCGAGGGGACGCCACCCCAGCGGCCCCACACCGCACACCGCCTGCCGCGACGCGCGCCCTGTCACCCAAAGCGAAAGCGGCCCGGCGGGCCGCTTCCCCAAACACCCTGGATCCCCCCCACCTCCGCGGGGACGACGACGCGCGTTCCCCCGCCCCAAGCTCTAATTTCCTTGCGTCTGATCAAAGTCAAGTCTCTCCACGGACCCCCGCCCGATGATGCGGAGACATGAAAGTCATCCCCATCATCCCTGTCACCCCCGCGGAAGACGGCGAGGTCCAGGGACTCTACGTATCGGAGAAGAAGCTCTATCCCCGCTCGGTGTCCGGCACGTTCACCCGCTGGCGCTGGGCCTTCGTGTGGCTCACGCAGATCGTCTTCTACGGCCTGCCCTGGCTGCAATGGGGCGAGCGGCAGGCGGTGCTGTTCGACCTGGCCGCGCGGCGCTTCTACATCTTCGGCTACGTCCTGTACCCGCAGGACTTCATCTACCTCACCGGGCTGCTGGTGGTCAGCGCGCTGTCGCTGTTCCTGTTCACCGCGGTCGCGGGCCGGCTGTGGTGCGGCTTCGCCTGCCCGCAGACGGTCTACACGGAGATGTTCCTGTGGATCGAGAAGAAGGTCGAGGGCGACCGCAACCAGCGCATGAAGCTCGACGCCGCCCCCATGTCCGCGGGCAAGTTCGGCAAGAAGGCGCTCAAGCAGTTCCTGTGGATCGCGCTGTCGCTGTGGACCGGCTTCACCTTCGTCGGCTACTTCACGCCGGTGCAGCAGCTGTGGGCGGAGTCGTTCACCCTGAACTTCGGCCCGTGGGAGTGGTTCTGGGTGCTGTTCTACGGCTTCGCCACCTACGGCAACGCCGGCTTCATGCGCGAGCAGGTCTGCAAGTACATGTGCCCGTACGCGCGTTTCCAGAGCGCGATGTTCGACCAGGACACGCTGATCGTCAGCTACGACACCGCGCGCGGCGAACCACGCGGCACCCGCGGCCGCAAGGACGACCTGAAGGCGAAGAACCTCGGGTCCTGCATCGACTGCGAGCTGTGCGTGCAGGTCTGCCCCACCGGCATCGACATCCGCAAGGGACTGCAGTACGAGTGCATCGGCTGCGCCGCCTGCGTGGACGTCTGCGATACGGTCATGGACAAGATGAACTATCCGCGCGGCCTGATCCGCTTCACGACGCAGCATGCGCTGAAGACGGGCGGCGGCGCCGGCCGGCAGTTCATCCTCAGGCGGGTGCTGCGCCCGCGCGTGCTGGTCTACGGCGGCATCCTGGTCGCGCTCACCGCCGGCATGATGTTCAGCCTGGCCATGCGCACGCCGCTGAAGGTGGACGTGGTGCGCGACCGCGCCGCGCTGTCGCGCATCGTCGCCGGCGGCAAGCTCGAGAACGTCTACCGCCTGCAGGTGATGAACGCGACCGAGCAGCCGCAGCGCTACCGCATCACCGCCGACGGCCTGGAAGGCCTGGCCGTGGCGTCCGATCGCGAATTCGACGTCGGTCCGGCAGAATCGCGCTGGGTGGCCCTGCGGCTGCAGCTGCCGTACGGCACCGCCGCGCCGGGCTCGCACCCCATCCATTTCGACATCGTGACGGCGGACGGCGAGACCCACGTGCGCGAGAAGTCCGTGTTCATCGTGCCCCGCTGAAGTACCCTGGAAGGAAACGCTGCATGACCCCCGACAACGCAAGGCCGCAGGACGGCGCCCCCTGGTGGAAGCATGGCCACGTGTGGCTGCTGATCGCCGGCCCGGTGGCGGTGATCCTCGCCGGCATCGCCACCGCCGTGATCGCGGTGCGGACCAACGACCCCGTGGTCGATGCCGATTACTACCGGCGTGGCATCGAGATCAACAGGACGCTCGCGGCGCGCGACAAGGCGCACCTGCCGGCGCTGCAGGGACGCAACCACGCGGCGACGCCGGTGGCGCCCTGATGCGCGCCGGCGCCACGCACAAGGAGAGCCCATGGTCAACCGCCTGATGTGGATCGCCTGGCCCGCCTTCATGGCGGCCTGCCTGCTGGAACTGCTGGTGTTCGCGTTCGTCGACCCGCTCGAACTGCAGTGGTCCGGCCAGGCGCTCGGCTGGTCGCGCCAGGCCGTGTACAGCGGCGCGTTCTTCGCGTTCTGGCTGGTGAGCATGCTCGCATGCGGGCTGACCACGCTGCTGCGCATCAGCCCCGCCGAAGTCAACGAGTGCCCCTTCGATCCCGGCCAGCGCCCGGCCGGCTGCCCCGGGGAAAGCGGCGTCGCTTCGTAGCTCCGGCACGCGCTCCCCACGAAGGCCGCTGCGGTCCCACCGCAGCGGCCTTTTCTTTTGCCCGCGCTTGACACGCTTCACTCTGCAGTAGGCAGCGTCCTACCTGTGAATGCGACGGGCCCTGTCGAACCCGCTGACCTTACAAACCCAACATCCCGTACGAGTTTGAAACACACACGGTGAAACACGTGCTTGCGCGCGGCGCCCTTGAAAACGCGCAACGCGACCGCTGTCCCCAGCGGGGCACGCCGCAAGCCGAGCGAGGCGTGTGTGTCAGCAGACGTGCCGGCGGGTGGTAACTGCGGTTACCTCCGCCCAGGAAGCAGTTACAGCCGGGTAGGACCGGCCCGGACACAGGGAGACGTCGTTGGACAAGCGCATCGTGGGGATCGTCAGCGGAACGCGGCCGGAGATCATCAAGCTCGCGCCGGTGTACCACGCGCTGCAGCAGCACGAGGAGCTGTGCGTGCTGTGGGTGCATACCGGGCAGCACGGCGACATGGCGGCGGACATGCTGCGCTGCTTCGGCATCACGCCGGACGTGCAGCTGGCGCGCACGGGCGCGTCGCTGGAGGAATTCAGCCTCGGATGCCGCGCGCAGCTCGATGCGCTGATGGCGCGCCAGCGCTGGGACCTGTGCATCGTGCAGGGCGACACCGAGAGCGCCTTCCTCGGCGCGCTGTCCGCCTTCTACCGCCGCGTGCCGGTCGCGCACGTCGAGGCGGGCCTGCGCACCTACAACCTGGAGCGCCCGTTCCCCGAGGAAGGGCTGCGCCAGATGATCAGCCGCCTGGCCTGCATGCACTACGCGCCCACCGAGCGGGCGCGGGCCGCGCTGCTGCGCGAGGGCATCGAGCCCGAGAAGATCCTGCTGACCGGCAACACCGTGGTGGATGCGCAGCAGTGGATCTGCGAGCAGCACGGCATCCGCCGCGAGGGCGACCCCGCCGCCGGACACATCCTGGTCACGGCCCATCGCCGGGAGAACTGGGGCGAGGAGATGGCGCAGACCTTCCATGCCGTCGCCGACATCGCCCGTGCCCACCCGGACCAGCGGGTGCTGTTCCCGGTGCACCTGAATCCCGTCGTGCAGCGTCCGGCGCACGAGATCCTGGCCGGCGTGGCCAACGTCAAGCTGGTGCAGCCGCTCGACTATCTGGGCATGCAGCAGGCGCTGGTCGGTGCTTCCCTGCTGCTCACTGATTCCGGCGGCCTGCAGGAAGAAGCGCCCACCTTCGGCGTGCCGACGCTCGTGCTGCGGCACGAGACCGAGCGGCCCGAGGCGGTGGAAGCCGGCTGCGCCCGCCTGGTGGGCCCCAGCCGCGAAGCGATCGTGCGCGAGGCCACCCGGCTGCTCACCGACGCCGGCGCGGCCGACGCCATGCGCAGGGTCGCCAACCCCTTCGGCGACGGACAGGCGTCCCGCCGCATCGCCCAGGCCGTGATGGCGCGCCTGGTCGTCCCCACCCACCTGGCTGCCGAGCCGGCCTGAAGCAACAAGAGGAGCCCCGTCCATGAAGTCCCCCGCCGTCCGGCTCGCCCTCGCCACCGCGCTCGCCTGCAGCGCGGCGGCGAGCGTGGCGCAGACCGTCACTCCCCCGCCGCTGCCGCCCGGCTCGCACCTGGTGCGGCCCGAGGCCGGCCTGAACGAGGAAGAGAAGAAGCGCTACGTGCGGGCGCATCACCACAAGATGCACCACAAGAAGGACTTCACCCGGGACGACAGCGTGCACGGCCACGAGCCGGTGCCGGCACCGTCCGCGCGGCCGGTGGGCACGCGCGCTTCCGGCGCCGGCACCGCGCCCGGCATGCAGG
>JALHLO010000318.1 GCA_022844525.1 Ramlibacter sp. | reverse complement strand
GGATCGCCAGCAGGTACGGCACTTCAAGGACCTGCCGGCGCTTGCCGAAGTCCTTGCGGATACGCTTCTTTTCGGTGAAGGAGTACGTCATGGTGAGCTACCGCCTCGGGTATCTGTGGCCGCGCGTCCGCGGACCGGGGGGAACGTCAAACTGCCAGTTGGAAGTCGCTGGTATTGCCGGCACCAGCACGCCTTCTGTAGCTACTTCCAACTGGCAACTCGGGATCAGTTGCTTGATTCGTAACGCCGTCCCTCAGGAACGGCCAAAGGCCGGGGGCTTTCGCCCCCAGCCTCAGGTGGTCGCCAATACCAGCCGGCGACTCAAAGTGAGGATTACTTGAGTTCGACCGTCGCGCCGGCCGCCTCGAGATCCTTCTTGAACTTCGCGGCGTCGTCCTTCGACACGGCGTCCTTCACGATGCCAGTGGCCTCGACGAGGTCCTTGGCTTCCTTCAGGCCCAGGCCGGTGATGGCGCGGACAGCCTTAATCACTTCGACCTTCTTCTCGCCGGCAGCCTTCAGGATGACGGTGAACTCGGTCTGCTCTTCGACCACGGCGGCCGGGCCAGCAGCGGCGGCAACCATGACCGGGGCGGCGGCGGTGACGCCGAACTTCTCTTCGATGGCCTTGACCAGCTCCATCACTTCCATCAGGGTCTTGCCGGCGACGGCTTCGACGATCTGCTCGTTGGAAAGGGACATTTTTATTACCTCTGGAAAGTTTTCTGGAAAGTTTGTGTGACGACGACGAACTCAGGCGGTTTCGGCTTCAGCTTCGGCGGGGGCGACATCGCCACCACCCTGCTGGTCCGCGACGGCCTTGACGGCGCGCGCGAACATGGTGGCCGGCTCGGCCAGCACGCGGGCCAGCATGGCCAACGCCTGGTCACGGGTCGGCAACGCCGCCAGGACGTCCACGTGGGACCCCGGGTACGTCTTGCCACCAATGGAAACCACTTTCGCCTGCAGCTTTTCGTTGCCCTTGGCGAATTCCTTGATCAGACGACCGGCGGCGCCGGGGTCTTCCATCGAGAACGCGTACAGCAGCGGACCGACGAGGGCATCTTTCGTGCCATCGAACTCGGTTCCGGCGACGGCGCGGGTGGCCAGGGTGTTCTTGACAACCTTCAAGAACACGCCGGTCTCACGCGCTTTCTTCCGCATCGCGGTCATCTGCGAGACGGTCGTGCCAGCGTACTCGGCGGCAACCAGGGAGTGTGCCTTCGAGGCCACGTCTGCCAGTTCGGCGACCACTTCTTGTTTCTGGGACAGATTGAGAGCCATTGCACTCCTCCAATAGGACTCCGCTTGTGGCTCCTGCCACGTGCGGTCTTGGGCGGCACCGTTCCATCGGCGCCGGGGACGCGGATGCGTCCCGGTGGTGGCCGTTTCCAGAAAAATTTCCGAAAGGCGGCACCATCTACGCAGGCCCGTCTTCGCGAGAAGTACGGATTAGGCGATCCCGCTTGTGGCGACGGCGAATCCTTGCCAGTCGTGCATCCCTGCCCGACGTCACCACGCGCTGACCGCACCTGCGGTCTTTGATGGCTCCGTCGCGGCTTGCGCCACGCCGGTGCCTTCAAATCTTCCGGCCTGGGCGACACTCCAGGCCGTGTTGAACCTTACTTCGCCAGCGTCAGCGAAGCGTGGTCGATGACCACGCCCACGCCCATCGTCGAGCTCAGGGAGATCTTCTGCAGGTACTGGCCCTTGGACGAGGACGGCTTGGCCTTGACCAGGTCCGCCAGCAGCGCATGCAGGTTGTCCTTGAGCGCCGAGGCCTCGAAGCTGGCCTTGCCGATCGTGCAGTGGATGATGCCGCCCTTGTCGGTGCGGTAGCGGACCTGGCCGGCCTTGGCGTTGCGCACGGCGCCGGCGGCGTCCGGCGAAACGGTGCCGACCTTCGGGTTCGGCATCAGGCCGCGCGGGCCGAGCACCTGGCCCAGCTTGCCGACGACGCGCATGGCGTCCGGCGTGGCGATGACGACGTCATAGTTGATGTTGCCGGCCAGCATCGACTCGGCCAGCTCGTCCATGCCCACCACTTCCGCACCGGCGGCCAGGGCTTCGTCAGCCTTGGCGCCCGGGGGGCAGAACACGGCGACCTTCACCGACTTGCCGGTACCGGCCGGCAGCACGGTGGAACCGCGCACCTGCTGGTCGGACTTCTTGGCGTCCACGCCGAGGCGGACGGACACGTCCACGGACTCGACGAACTTGGTCTTGGAGTTCGACTGGATCAGCTTGAGGGCTTCGTCCAGCGAGTAGGCCTTGCCCGGGGTGACCAGGGTCTGGAGCTGCTTGTAGCGCTTGGAAATGCGTGCCATGTCTTAGCCCTCCACCACGAGACCCATCGAACGGGCGCTGCCCGCGATGGTACGAACGCCGGCGTCCAGCGAAGCGGCCGTCAGGTCGGCTTCCTTCGCCTTGACGATGTCTTCGAGCTGCTTGCGCGTGACCTTGCCCACCTTCTCGGTGTTCGGGCGCTTGGAGCCCGAGGTCAGGCCAGCGGCCTTCTTGAGCAGCACGGTGGCCGGGGTGCTCTTGGTGATGAAGGTGAAGGTGCGGTCCGAGTACGCGGTGATGATCACCGGCGTCGGCAGGCCCGGCTCGAGCTTGGAGGTGGCGGCGTTGAACGCCTTGCAGAACTCCATGATGTTCAGGCCGCGCTGACCCAGCGCAGGACCGACCGGCGGCGAGGGGTTGGCCTGGCCGGCCTTCACCTGCAGCTTGATGTAACCAACTACTTTCTTAGCCATTGTCTTATCTCCGGGTGCAAGCGCCTGTTGTCAGGCTCCCCATCGTGCCGGGCGGGAATCGTGCCCCGGCTTTCACGCTGCCACTAAACTTCGCGTCAGGCCTTCTCGACCTGTCCGAACTCCAGCTCCACCGGGGTGGAACGACCGAAGATCAGCACCGCCACGCGCAGGCGGCTCTTTTCGTAATTGACTTCCTCGACCACGCCGTTGAAGTCGTTGAACGGGCCTTCGGTGACGCGGACCATTTCGCCCGGCTCGAACAGCACCTTGGGCTTGGGCTTGTCCACGCCTTCCTGGACGCGGCGAAGGATGACGTCCGCCTCGCTGTCCTTGATCGGCAGCGGGCGCTCGGCGGTGCCGCCGATGAAGCCCATGACCTTCGGGGTTTCCTTGATCAGGTGCCAGCTGTCGTCGTCGATGCGCGGGATGCCGGCGTCTTCGTGGGTTTCAATCTGCACCAGCACGTAGCCCGGGAAGAACTTGCGCTCGGACTTGCGCTTCTGCCCGGCGCGCATTTCGATCACTTCCTCGGTCGGCACCAGCACCTGGCCGAACTTGTCCTGCATTTCGGCGCGCGCGATGCGCGTATCCAGCGCGCGCTGCACCTGGTGCTCGAAGCCCGAATAGGCGTGGACGACATACCAACGCTTGGCCACGTCTTGAACTCCTTAATGACCCAGCAGAAGCCGGATCAGCCACGAAATAACGAAATCGAACCCGGACAGGATCAGGCTGACGATGACAACCACCACCAGGATGACGCCGGTGATGCGCATGGCTTCCTGGCGGGTGGGCCAGACGACCTTGCGCAGTTCGAACATGGACTCCGAGAAGAAGTCCTTGGTCTGGCGGCCCTTGGCCGTCAGCGACATCACGCCGGCGGCAGCGACCACGCCAGCCACCGCAACCAGCGCGCGGACCGGACCCGGCCACTGGCTGAACCAGTAGAAAGCAACGATGCCGCCCACGACCAGCGCAACGGCCAGCACGTATTTGGCGACATCGGCGGCGGAAACCGACTGTGGTGCTTGATCAACCTTCGTGTTCATCAGCTCTTGCCCGGCGGTGGCCGGTTGGGGGCGGCGCTTGCCTCCCGGAGGGGGAAAGCGGTGCCAGTGCGGGATGGCGCGCCAGGTAGGACTCGAACCTACAACCTGCGGTTTTGGAGACCGCTGCTCTGCCAGTTGAGCTACTGACGCATTGGCATCTCTAAACGGGCGATGGCGGACCGCTGCCGGCCCGCCATTCCCCTGCCCGCCCGGCTTTCGCCGGGCGGGCGGACTTTCTTACTTGAGGACCTTGGCAACCACGCCGGCGCCGACGGTGCGGCCGCCTTCGCGGATCGCGAAGCGCAGGCCTTCGTCCATCGCGATCGGGGCGATCAGCGTCACCACCATCTTCACGTTGTCGCCCGGCATCACCATCTCCACGCCTTCCGGCAGCTGGCAGGCGCCCGTCACGTCGGTCGTGCGGAAGTAGAACTGCGGGCGGTAGCCCTTGAAGA
>JALHLO010000317.1 GCA_022844525.1 Ramlibacter sp. | reverse complement strand
CCGGCCTTCCTCGATCGCGCTGATGAAGGCGGCCAGCGCATTGCGCAGGGTCGCCACGTTCTCCGGCGTGCGGCGCACGGCGGCCAGGGCGGCGCTTTCGGTTTCCACGGCGATGCGCAGCTCCAGCACGGCGATCACGTCCTGCAGCGTGCCCAGCTGCTCGGGCGTGATGCGGAAGGAAGCGGCATCGCCCATGCCGACCACGAAGGTCCCCACGCCATGGCGGGTCTCGACCAGCCCGGCGGCCTGCAGGCGGGAGATCGCCTCCCGTACCACTGTGCGGCTGACGCCGAACTCCTCCATGATCGCCGCCTCCGTCGGCAGCTTCTCGCCGGTGGCCAGCGAGCCGTCGCGGATGCGGCCGGTCAGCGTGTCCACCACGTCATGGGCAAGGCTGCGGGGGCGGCGGCGGACCACTTCGTTCATCGGGAAAACCCTCTCTTGGCGACTTGCGGGCGCGTGAATACTTGTACGACGACTGATAAGGGATGACAAGTGCCTGCAAGCGGAATGTAGCAGGCACCCGACGCGAGGACACCATGGCCGCCACTTCCCCCGCCCCGTCGCTCGGGCGCCTCCTGCTGACCGGCGCCGCCGGCGGCCTGGGCCGCGAACTGCGTCCGCGCCTGCGGCCGCGCTGCGCGCTGCTGCGGGTGAGCGACATCGCGCCGATGGCGGCCGCCGGTCCGGGCGAGGAGGTCATGGAGGCGGCGCTGGAGGACCGGGCCGCCGTCCATGCCCTGCTCGAAGGCATGGACGCCGTGGTGCACCTGGGCGGCATCTCCACCGAGCAGCCCTTCGACGCGGTCCTGCAGGCCAACATCGTCGGCACGTACAACCTGTACGAAGCGGCGCGCCGGCACGGCGCCAGGCGCATCGTGTTCGCCAGCTCCAACCACGTCACCGGCTTCTACCGGCAGGACGAGGTGATCGACGCGACCATGCCGGTGCGGCCGGACGGCTACTACGGCCTGTCGAAGGCCTTCGGCGAGAACCTCTCGCGCTTCTACTTCGACCGCTACGGCATCGAGACCGTCTGCCTGCGCATCGGCTCCTCCTTCCCCGAGCCGAAGGACCGCCGCATGCTGGCCACCTGGCTCAGCTACGACGACCTCGAGCGCCTGGTGGTCGCGAGCCTCACCGTGCCGGTGGCCGGCCACAGCATCGTCTACGGCATGTCCGACAACCAGGCCACCTGGTGGGACAACACCCCGGCGCGCCACCTCGGCTTCCGGCCCCAGGACAGTTCCGAGCCCTTCCGCGCGGCCAGGGAAGCGGCGCAGCCCACGCTGGACCGCGACGACCCCGCGGTCCTCTACCAGGGCGGCGCCTTCGTGCGCATGGGCCCCTTCGAGTGAAACGCCGCGAGGCATCCCCCAGACACCAACGGAGACCAGCATGCAGAACCGACGCCCCCTGATCCGGGCCGCCTTGTGCGCCGCCTTCGCCTGCGCCGCCCTCCCGGCCGCAGCCCAGTCGATCACCCTGAAGGCGGCCGACGTGCATCCGCCCGGCTACCCCAATGTGGTCGCCGTGGAGAACCTGGGCAAGAAGCTGGAGGCCGCCACCAAGGGCAGGATCAAGCTGCAGATGTTCCCCGGCGGCGTGCTGGGCAGCGAGAAGGAAGTGGTGGAGCAGACCCAGGTGGGCGCGATCCAGGTCGCGCGCATCTCGCTGGGCGTGCTGGGCCCGGTGGTGCCGGACGTGAACGTGTTCAACATGCCCTTCGTGTTCCGCGACGAGGCGCACATGCGCAAGGTCATCGACGGCCCGATCGGCGAGGAGATCCTCACCAAGATCACCAACAGCCCCGCGCGCCTGGTCGCACTCGGCTACATGGACTCCGGTTCGCGCAGCCTCTACACCAAGAAGCCGGTGCGCAAGCCCGAGGACCTCAGGGGCCAGAAGATCCGCATGATGGGCAACCCGCTGTTCGTGGACACCATGAACGCCATGGGCGGCAACGGCATCTCCATGGGCCACACCGAGGTGTTCGGCGCGCTGCAGACCGGCGTGATCGACGGCGCGGAAAACAACCCGCCGACGCTCTACACCTCCAACCAGTACACCACCGTCAAGTACTACACGCAGACCAACCACCTGATCATCCCCGAGATCTTCGTGATGTCGAAGGTCACCTGGGACAAGCTGTCGAAGGACGAGCAGGCGCTGGTGAGGAAGTTCTCGCGCGAGGCGCAGATGGAACAGCGCGCGCTGTGGGACAAGAGCGTCGCCGAGTACACGCAGAAGCTCAAGGCCGCGGGCATCGAGTTCATCAACACCGACACCCGGCCCTTCTACGAGGCCACGGCCCCGGTGCGCGCGAAGTACGGCGCGCAGTTCGCCGACCTGATGAAGCGCATCGCCGACGTCAAGTAAGACCCCAAGGTGAACCATCCTGTCGTCCGTTTCCTGGACGGGCTCTACCTTGCCTGCATCTGGATCTCCGGCATCGCGCTGGTGGTGATGTGCCTCGTCATCCCGGTGGGCGTGTTCGCGCGCTACGTGCTGGGCTTCGGCGCGCAATGGCCCGAGCCGATCGCGATCCTGATGATGGTGCTGTTCACCTTCTTCGGTGCGGCGGCGGCCTACCGCGCGGGCGCCCACATCGCCGTGCAGATGCTCACCGACCGTCTGCCGCGGCCGCTGCAGCGTGCCTGCGCCGGCTTCGTGCACCTGGCCATGCTGGCCGTCAGCGCGTTCGTTCTGGTGTACGGCCTCAAGCTGGTGCAAGGCACCATGGGCCAGACCCTGAGCGAGCTGCCCTGGCTGCCGGTGGGCATCACCTACCTGGCGCTGCCGCTGGGCAGCCTGGTCACGCTGCTGTTCGTGCTGGAGCACATGGTGTACGGCTCGCAGCACGGGCGGCCGGTGTGCACCTTCGACCATGAACCCGGCGTGGCCGAGGAAGCGACCTGATGGACACCCTGGTCCTGCTCGGGAGCTTCTTCCTGCTGATGATCGTGGGCGTGCCCGTCGCCTACGCGCTGGGGCTGGCGGCGCTGGCCGGCGCGCTGTGGATGGAGCTGCCGCTGGACGCGGTGATGATCCAGATCGCCTCCGGGGTCAACAAGTTCTCGCTGCTGGCCATCCCCTTCTTCGTGCTGGCCGGCGCCATCATGGCCGAAGGCGGCATGTCGCGCCGGCTGGTGGCCTTCGCCGGCGTGCTGGTGGGCTTCATCCGCGGCGGCCTGTCGCTGGTCAACATCCTGGCCTCCACCTTCTTCGGCGCGATCTCCGGCTCCTCGGTGGCGGACACGGCGTCGATCGGCTCGGTGCTGATCCCGGAGATGGAACGCAAGGGCTACCCGCGCGACTTCGCCACCGCGGTCACGGTCAGCGGCTCGGTGCAGGCGATCCTGATCCCGCCGAGCCACAACGCGGTGATCTACTCGCTGGCCGCCGGCGGCGGCGTGTCGATCGGCGCGCTGTTCATGGCCGGCGTGTTCCCGGGGCTGCTGCTCGGGCTGACGCTGGCCATCCTGTGCCTGTTCATCGCCAGGAAGCGCAACTTCCCCAAGGGCGAGGTGATCCCGCTGCGGCAGGCGCTGCGCATCTGCGCCGACGCGCTGTGGGGCCTGGCCACGCTGTTCATCATCCTGGGCGGCATCCTCTCGGGCGTGTTCACCGCCACCGAGTCGGCCTCCATCGCGGTGGTGTGGGCCTTCTTCGTCACGATGTTCATCTACCGCGACTACCAGTGGAGCGAGCTGCCCAGGCTGGTCCACCGCACGGTCAAGACGGTGTCGATCGTGATGATCCTGATCGGCTTCGCGGCCAGCTTCGGCTACATCATGACGCTGATGCAGATCCCGCTGAAGGTCACCGGCTTCTTCGCGGCGCTCTCGGACAACCGCTACGTGATCCTGCTGATGATCAACGTGCTGCTGCTGGTGCTGGGCACGCTGATGGACATGGCGCCGCTGATCCTGATCCTGACGCCCATCCTGCTGCCGCTGGTGACGAAGCTGGGGGTGGACCCGGTGCACTTCGGCATGATCATGATGGTCAACCTCGGCATCGGCCTGCTGACGCCGCCGGTGGGGGCGGTGCTGTTCGTGGGCAGCGCGGTCGCCAAGCTGAAGATCGAGGCGGTGGTGCAGGCGCTCTATCCCTTCTTCGGCGCCATGCTGCTGGTGCTGGCGATGGTGACCTTCATCCCGGCGATCTCGCTGTGGCTGCCCAACCTGATGTTCAAGTGATGCGCAAGCCCCGGGTGCTCCTGACCCACGGCGCCACCGCGCGCCGCAACTACTACGGTGCCACGGCGCTCGCGGAGTTGCAGCGAATCGCCGACGTGCGCCTGAACGAAACGG
>JALHLO010000316.1 GCA_022844525.1 Ramlibacter sp. | reverse complement strand
GCAGGTGATCGTCGCGGTTCGGGCTTCGCCGCTCACCACGACCTACGGGGGCGCATGTGGTGCTGCTGTCGCGGTTCGGGCTTCGCCGCTCACCACGACCTACGTGGACCGTGAGCTGTAGGTCGTGGTGCGCCGCGCGCACCGCGACACCCGTAGCGCTTCAGCCCCCGCCCTCCACCACCTGCCCCTGTCCCCGCCCGCGCCCCAGCGTCTCCACCAGCAGCGGCAGCACCTGCTGCAGCGCCGCCTTCAGCGTGTGCGGCGGATTCACCAGGAACACGCCGCTGGCGGTGAGTCCCTGCCGCGGCGGGGTCTCGCCCGGCGTGTGCGTGTCGGCCCGCTCGGGCGACTGGCCGATGTTCAGCGTGGCGTGCAGCCAGGGCTTGCCGGCCTGGTTGGCCAGCGTCTTCAGGCGGCGCGGCAGCTCGTGCGCCTCCGGGCGCGGGATCACCGGGTACCAGACCATGTAGGTGCCGGTGGCGAACTTCCTGAGCGACTCCTGGATGCAGGCGCCGACGCGCCCGTAGTCGCTCTTGATCTCGTAGCTCGGGTCGATCAGCACCAGCCCCCGGCGCGAGGGCGGCGGCAGCAGCGCGCGCAGGCCTTCGAAGCCGTCCTCGCGCTTGAGGGCCACCTGGCGTTTCTGTTCCAGCTGGTCGACGTGGCCGGCCAGCAGCTTGCTGTCGGTGGGATGCAGCTCGAACAGCCAGAGCTTGTCGCGCGGCTCCTTGCGCAGCAGCGCCTGGGTCACGAAGGGCGAGCCGGGGTAGATCTTCGTTCTGCCCGAAGGGTTGAAGCTGGCGACCAGCTCCAGGTAGTCCGCCAGCAGCGGCGGCGGCTCCGCCGCCAGGGGGCTCGCCAGCAGCTTCACGATGCCGTCCAGGGCCTCGCCGGAGGTGCCGGCGAAATCGCTGTCCAGGCGGTACAGGCCGGCGCCGGCATGGGTGTCCACCACGGTGATGGCCGTCGGCTTGGACGTCAGGTACTTCAGGACCGCGATCAGCACCATGTGCTTGAGGACGTCGGCGTGGTTGCCGGCATGGAAGCCGTGGCGGTAGCTGAACATAGGGTCGAATCGTAACGGGGTGCCTAGGGTACGCCTCTTGCGGTGGGGTTTCGGGCTTCGCTGCTCACCGCCACCCTACGAATTCCGGGTCGAATCCCACCGGGCCACGAAATCGGCGCCGTAGGGTGGTTGGTGAGGCGTAGCCGAACCCCACCAAGCGTTTCGACCTATAATGCCGGGTTCCGTAGCGCACCTGTGGCCCCGCGACGGAAATCAGGGCACTGCCCTGACAGCCCACCTAAGAGATCCCCGCCAGAGGGAAACCGACCGTGGAAAAGGGTCCGCCAAACCGCAACTCGAGAGTCTTTATGACCACCACTGTCAGCGCCAAGCCCGCTGACGTGAAGCACGAGTGGTTTGTGATTGACGCCACCGACAAGGTGCTCGGACGGGTAGCCAGCGAAGCTGCCCTCCGACTGCGCGGCAAGCACAAGGCCATTTACACGCCTCACGTCGATACCGGCGACTTCATCGTCGTCATCAACGCCTCCAAGCTCCGGGTCACCGGCGCCAAGGAGACGGACAAGATCTACTACCGCCACACCGGCTATCCGGGCGGCATCCGCCAGCAGACCTTCAAGGAAATGCAGGCCAAGCACCCCGGCCGCGCGCTCGAGAAGGCCGTCAAGGGCATGCTGCCCAAGGGCCCGCTGGGCTACGCCATGATCAAGAAGCTGAAGGTCTACGGCGGTGGCGAGCATCCGCATACGGCGCAGCAACCGAAGCCCCTGGAGATCTGAAGATGATTGGTGAATGGAACAACGGCACCGGCCGTCGCAAGTCCAGCGTCGCCCGCGTGTTCCTGAAGAAGGGCGCCGGCAAGATCACGGTCAACGGCAAGGACATCCAGGAGTTCTTCGGCCGCGAAACCTCGATCATGATCGCCAAGCAGCCCCTGATGCTGACCGGCCACGCCGAGACGTTCGACATCATGTGCAACGTGCACGGTGGCGGCGAGTCCGGCCAGGCCGGCGCGGTGCGCCACGGCATCACCCGCGCCCTGATCGACTGGGACGCCACCCTGAAGCCCCAGCTGTCGCAAGCCGGCTTCGTCACGCGCGACGCGCGTGAAGTGGAACGCAAGAAGGTCGGCCTGCACTCCGCCCGCCGCCGCAAGCAGTTCTCCAAGCGCTAAGGAGCGCCTGCCCTGCCAACAAAGCCCGGCCCTGCCGGGCTTTGTCGTTTTCGCGGGAGCCTTCGCGGCCGCGGGCTGTCGTCCGACACCAAACTGCACAAGTCAGGACTTGCTGCGGTGCGGTTCTTTGGGCAGCATCCTCATCCATGCGTTTCAAGCTGCTCAAGCGCCGACTGACGATCAGCTCGCCCCGGATGATGGTGCGCAACGCCATGCCCTGGCCGCTGCAGTGGGCGGCGGCGGCGGTCGTCCTGGGCTTCTGCGGCGCCATCAGCCTCTGGGCCTTCGAGAAGGGCAAGGAGATCGCCGGCGTCGACACCGCGGCCAAGGAAGAGCTGCTGCGCCTGCGCGAAGAAGTGGTGTCATTGCGCACCGAGCGCGACCGCATCCAGTCCATCCTCAATACCTCCGGCAGCGCCATGACCTTCGAGCGCGCCGCCCAGGAACGCCTGACCGCGCAGATCCGCACCCTCGAAACCGAGAACCGGACGTTGCGCCAGGACCTCGGATTCTTCGAAAAACTGACGGCCGCCAGCGGCAATGAGGCGGTGGCGATCCGCGGCCTGCAGGCCGAAGTGCTGGCCGGCACCCAGCTCAAGTGGCAGGTGCTGGTGATCCAGCCCGTGAAAAACGCCCCGGAATTCCGCGGCAAGCTGGAGCTGAGCCTTTCCGGCACCCAGGACGGCAAGCCCTGGATGATGCCGCTGCCCGGCGGGCCGCAACCGTTGCAATTCCGCCAATACCGGCGCCTGGAAGGCATGGTCGACTTGCCGCCCCAGGTGATCGTCACGAACGTATCCGCACGCGTGCTCGAAGGTTCCGTGAGCCGCGCCGTGCAGAATGTGTCCCTGTAAGTGAAAAGTCGTTGATCAGTCGTTGAGGAGCATCCGATGTTCGGCAAAAAAGCCCAGCCCCCCATCAAGAGCCTCATTGCGCAGGGAACGCGCATCGAAGGCAACATGAAGTTCACCGAAGGCCTGCGGGTCGACGGCGAGGTCTATGGCGACATCCAGGCCGGCCCCGAGGAAAACGGCAGCCTGCTGGTGATCTCCGAGGCGTCCGTGGTCCAGGGCGCGATCATGGCCGACCACGTGATCATCAACGGCACCGTGCGCGGCCCGGTGCATGCGCGCGAGCTGCTGGAGCTGCAGCCCAAGGCCAGGATCGAGGGCGACGTGTCCTATGTCTCCCTTGAGATGCACCAGGGCGCCACCATCTCTGGCCAGCTGCGGCCGCTGGTGGCCCAGGCCGCCGGCGAGGACGAAAAGCCCTTACTGAAGCTGGCGGCAAAGAGCGCCTGATGGACGCGGCCGCTGCGGGCCGCGTAACATCGAGGCAGCATTGACGAAAGAGGTCCCATGAGCGCTGTCGCCCAAAACGTTTCGGCCGAGATGCCCACCCCGCTGCTGTTCACGGACAGCGCCGCGGCGAAGGTCGCCGACCTGATCGCGGAAGAAGGCAATCCCGACCTGAAGCTGCGCGTCTTCGTGCAGGGCGGGGGCTGCTCGGGCTTCCAGTACGGCTTCACCTTCGACGAGATCGCCAACGATGACGACACCGTCATGACGAAGAACGGCGTTTCGCTGCTGATCGACGCGATGAGCTACCAGTACCTGGTGGGCGCCGAGATCGACTACAAGGAAGACCTGCAGGGCGCCCAGTTCGTCATCAAGAACCCCAACGCGCAGAGCACCTGCGGCTGCGGTTCGAGCTTCTCGCCCACCGACCACTAAGCCGGGTAGATTCCACCCAGGACACGGGCGCCTCTGGCGCCCGTGGTGCTTTGCAGCGCCAGCTTCTCGCCCCGCACGCACTTCATGGCCAGCCAGGCGAAGGCGGCGCCTTCCACCTGCTGCGGCGGCAGGCCGGCTTCACCGCTGGAGATCACCCGGGCCCGGGGCAGCAGCGCCTGCAGCCGGCGCATCAGGTGGCCGTTGAGGGCGCCGCCGCCGCACACGATCAGCCTCTTCAGGTCCGCGCCATGGCGCTCCGCGTCGCCGGCGCAGGCGCGGGCGGTGAGCTCGGTGAGCGTCGCCTGCACGTCGGCCGGGCCGGCGCCGGGGAAACGCCGCAGGTGCGCGTCGAGCCAGGGCCGGTTGAACAGGTCGCGGCCCGTGCTCTTGGGCGGTGGCTGCCGGAAGTAGG
>JALHLO010000315.1 GCA_022844525.1 Ramlibacter sp. | reverse complement strand
GGGCTCACCACGACCTACGTGGTGCGGTCGCGGGGACCGTGTGCTACGTGGTGCGGTCGCGGGTCCGTAGGTCGTGGTGAGCCCGCAGGCGAACCGCGGCAGCCTCAGCGCTCGTAAGTCACGAAGCTGAAAGGCACCCCACCCGCCGACACGTGCCGCTCGCGCGCGGTCTCGCGCCAGCCGGCGCCGAGCTCGGGCGCATGCACGTCGCCCTGGTAATCCGCGTCGATCTCGGTCACCACCGCAACGTGCGCACGCGGCACCGCCAGCCGGAAGATCTCCGCGCCGCCGGTCACCCACACCGTCGCCGCGCCTGCGCACAGGGCCAGCGCCTCGTCCAGCGTGCCCGCCCGGTCCGCGCCGGGGGCGTGCCAGTTCGCATCGCGCGTGATCACCACGTTCTGCCGCCCCGGCAGCGGCCGGAACCGCGGCGGCAGCGACTCCCAGGTCTTGCGCCCCATCAGGACCGGCGCGCCGATGGTGGTGCGCTTGAAGTGCGCCAGGTCCTCCGGCAGGTGCCAGGGCAGCACGCCGTCGCGGCCGATCACGCCGTTGCGGGCGCGGGCGTAGATCAGGCCGACGCGCATCGCCGCGTCACACCGCCACCGGGGCCTTGATGGCGCCGTGGCACTGGTAGTCGCGCACCTCGAAGTCCTCGAACCGGTAGTCGAAGATCGTCGGCGGCTTGCGCTTGATGTCGAGCACCGGATACGGGTAGGGCGCGCGCGACAGCTGCAGTTCCACCTGCTCGTGGTGGTTGCTGTAGATGTGGCAGTCGCCGCCGGTCCAGATGAAGTCGCCCACGCCCAGGTCGCATTGCTGCGCCATCATGTGCGTGAGCAGCGCGTAGCTGGCGATGTTGAAGGGCACGCCCAGGAAGATGTCCGCGCTGCGCTGGTACAGCTGGCAGGAGAGCTTGCCGTCGGCCACGTAGAACTGGAAGAAGGCATGGCAGGGCGCCAGCGCCATCTTCGGCAGGTCGGCCACGTTCCAGGCGCTCACGATGATGCGGCGCGAATCCGGATTCGTCCTGATCGTCTTGACCGCCTCGGCGATCTGGTCGATGTGCCCGCCTTCGGGTGTCGGCCAGCTGCGCCACTGCACGCCATACACCGGGCCCAGGTCGCCGTCCTCGCGCGCCCATTCGTCCCAGATCGTCACGCCGCGCTCGCGCAGCTTGTTGTTGTCGCTGGAGCCTTCCAGGAACCACAGCAGCTCGTGGATGATGGACTTCAGGTGCACCTTCTTGGTGGTCACCAGCGGGAAGCCCTCGTTCAGGTCGAAGCGCATCTGGTAGCCGAACACGCTGCGCGTGCCGGTGCCGGTGCGGTCGGTCTTGGGCGTGCCATGCGTGTACACATGGCGCATGAAGTCTTCGTACTGCGAGCGGACGGGGCGGGGCGTCGTCATGGCGGGGATTATCGGCGCTGTCAGGCGACCAGCACCTTGCCGGGGTTCATGATGCCCTGCGGATCGAGCGCCTTTTTCACGGCCTGCATCATCTTCAGCGCCACCGGCGACTTGTAGTGCGGCAGCTTCTCCACCTTGAGCGTGCCGATGCCGTGCTCGGCGGAGATCGAGCCGCCGAACTTGCGCACCTGGTCGAACACCAGGGCGTTGACGCGCTCCTCCTGGTCGCGCAGGAAGGCCTGCATGTCGCCGCCGGCCGGCGCCTGCACGTTGTAGTGCAGGTTGCCGTCGCCGAGATGCCCGAAGTTCACCAGCCGCACGCCGGCGATCTCGCGCCGCAGCAGCGCGTCGGTCTCGTCGCAGAAGGCGGGAATGCGCGACACCGGGATCGAGATGTCGTGCTTGATGTTCAGGCCTTCCTCGGCCTGGGCCAGCGGGATGTTCTCGCGCACGTGCCACAGCGCGCGCGCCTGCGCGATGTTCTCGGCGACCACGGCGTCGGTGGCGCAGCCATCCTCCAGCGCCGCTTCCAGCAGGCGCTCGAACTGCGCGCGCGCGTGTTCCTCCGACTCCTGGTCGGAAGTCTCCAGCAGCACGCAGTAGGCGGACTCCTGCTGGAAGGGCACGCGCAGCTGCGGCATGTGCTTGACCACCAGGCCCAGCGCGAACTGGCCCATCACCTCGAAGCCGGTGAGGCCGGCGCCCAGGTGCTTGTGCGCCAGGCCCAGCAGGGCCAGCGCCGCGTCCATCGAAGGCACGGCGGCCCAGGCGGTCAGCGTCGCCTTGGGCAGCGGGTACAGCTTCATGGTGGCGGCGGTGATCACGCCCAGCGTGCCTTCGCTGCCGATGAACAGGTCGCGCAGGTCGTAGCCCGTGTTGTCCTTGCGCAGGCCCGACAGGCCGTCCCAGACCTCGCCTTGCGCGGTGACCACTTCCAGCCCCAGGCACAGCTCGCGTGCATTGCCGTAGCGCACCACCTGCGTGCCGCCGGCGTTGGTGCCGAGATTGCCACCGATGGTGCAGCTGCCTTCGGCGGCGAGGCTCAGGGGGAACAGGTAGCCGGCGTTCTCCGCGGCGTCCTGCACGTTCTGCAGCACGCAGCCCGCGTCGACCGTGATGGTCAGGTTGCCGGCGTCGATGGCGCGCACGCGGTTCATGCGCGTGAGGTTCAGCACCACCGCGCGGCCCGAGTCGTCGGGCGTGGAGCCCACCACCATGCCGGTGTTGCCGCCTTGCGGGACGATGGGCGTGCCGGCGGCCGCGCAGGCGCGCACCACGGCCGCCACTTCCCCGGTGGAGCCCGGGCGCACCACGGCCAGCGCCTTGCCGCGGGCGCGGCGGCGCCAGTCCATTTCGTAGGCGCTCAGGTCGCCCTCGGTGAGCACGTTCACAGCGCCGACGGCGTTACGCAGCTGGTCGATCAGTTCGGTCATGTTTCGCATTCCGCAGGCGCAGCCGCACGTGCACTGCGCAGGCGATGAAGAGGGAGAGGGACAGTGCGATCTCCAGCGCGGGCAGCAGGCCCTCGCGGGCGCGCACCACGCCCTCCATGAAATAGGGCCACACCAGCAGGCTCACCCAGCGATAGGTGTACATGCGGCGCTTGAGCAGCCCGGCCACCGGGATGCACAGGGGCAGCACCTTCAGCACCCACAGGCTCGGCTTCGGCGGCAGCCACAGCTCCCAGGCAAGGCCCAGGACGATCAGGCCCAGCAGGCTGGCCACGGCGATCCAGCGCGTGGCTTCGACGACGGGGGGGACGGGGACGGCTTCGGACGCTTGCATGGGCAATGGCATCATAGCGAGCGATGAACATGCGCCAGAACCTGGGCCAGCTGATTTCCGACCTTGCGCGCTTTCCCTGGCTGTCGACGGCGCTGACGCTGCGTGAGCGGTTCCGGGAAGACCGGCTCGGCCTGTCCGCCAGCAGCCTCACCTTCACGACCACCATCGCGCTGGTGCCCTTCTTCACGGTGGCGCTCGCCCTGTTCACGGCCTTCCCGATCTTCAGCAAGCTGCAGACCAACCTGCAGCAGTGGCTGGTGCAAAGCCTGGTGCCCGATGCGATCGCCCGCCAGGTGCTGGGCTACATGACGCAGTTCGCGGGCAAGGCGAGCCGGCTGGGCGGCGTCGGCCTGGCCGCGCTGGTGGTCAGCGCCATCGCGCTGGTGCTGACCATCGACCGCACCCTCAACGGCATCTGGCGGGTGCGGCGTTCGCGGCCGCTGGGGCAGAAGGTGCTGATCTACTGGGCGGCGATCACGCTCGGCCCGCTGCTGCTGGCGGCGAGCCTGGGTACGACCTCGTACGTGATCTCGGCCGGGCGCGGCCTGGTGTCGGCCCTGCCGGGCGTGGTGTCCTTCCTGCTGAACACGGTGGAGTTCGTGCTGCTGGCCGGGGCCCTCACGGCCCTGTACCGCTACGTGCCGAACACGCCGGTGCGACGCTCACACGCCGTGGCGGGCGGCGTGTTCGCGGCGCTGGGCATCGAGCTGGCCAAGCGCGTGCTGGCCTGGTACCTGACGCTGGTGCCGACCTATTCGGTGGTGTACGGCGCCTTCGCGACCGTGCCCATCCTGCTGGTGTGGATCTACATCGCCTGGCTGATCGTGCTGTTCGGCGCGGTGATCGCCGCCTACCTTCCCAGCCTGCTGGCCGGGCCGCGCCGGCGCGGCGGCGGGCACGGCTGGCAGTTCCAGCTGGCGCTGGAGGTGCTGCAGCACCTGCACGCGGCCCGCTCGGGCGCCCGGCGCGGGCTGAGTGCGACGGAACTGGCGCACGCGATGGAAGTGGACGTGCTGCAGCTGGAGCCGGTGCTGCAGACGCTGGTGCAGCTGGACTGGATCGGGCGGCTCAACGAGCTGGACGACCAGGACGACACGCGCTACGTGCTGCTGGCGGACGAGCAGTCGACCGCGCTGGAGCCCTTGATGCGGCACCTGTTGCTGCCTGCGTCGGAGGCGACGGCGAAGCTGTGGCAGACGGGGAGGTTGTCGGCGGT
>JALHLO010000314.1 GCA_022844525.1 Ramlibacter sp. | reverse complement strand
CGCGCGCAAGGCGGCCGGCGTGTCGTGCCCGGCCTCCGGCGGGCTGTAGCCGAAGACGGTGGCCCCCGCGGCCACGCCCGCCGTCACGCCGGTCACCGTGTCCTCCACCACCGCGCAGCGCGCCGCCACCGCGCCCAGCGGCCCCATGGCCGCGAGGTACACGTCGGGCGCCGGCTTGGAGCGCGGCATCTCGTGGCCGCTGAAGATGCGGCCTTCGAAGTAGGGCAGCAGGCCGCACTTGGCCAGTTGCATCTCCACCTTCCAGCGGTCGGCGCCCGAGCAGCAGGCGATGCGGCCCTGGAAGCGGTCGCTGATCGCCGCCACCGCCGCCACCGCGCCGCGGATCGGCTGCACGCCCGCGAGCAGCCCCTCGTTGCGCCGCTCGCGAAAGCGCACGAACCATTCCTCGGTAAGCGGCCGGCCCGTCTTCGCCTCGATCAGCGCCGTCTCGTCCTTCACCGCCTTGCCCAGGAAGATGCGCATGCACTCGGCGGGGCTCAGCGTCCAGCCCAGCTCCTGCAGCATCTCGCGCAGCACGCCGTTGGTGATGCCCTCGCTGTCCACCAGCACGCCGTCGCAGTCGAACAGCACCGCATCGAATCTCACTTCGCCTTCTCCGGTTGAGGGCCCAGCGTGAACATCACCCACTCCGGCCGCATGTTGAAGCGCACGGGCAGGATGCTCACCCCGAGCCCGCTCGTCACGTACATGCGATTGTCGCCGTGCGTGATCCAGCCGTAGGCCCAGGCGCGCGGCGCGGCACCGGGCACGACAGGCGCGCCCACCAGCGGCAGGTAGATCTGCCCGCCGTGCGTGTGCGCGGCGATGACCAGGCCACGCACCGGCGGCATGTCCAGCAGGCTCGCGGGGTCGTGCATCAGCACCAGCACGGGTGCGCCGGCCGGGATGCCGCGCAGCGCGTCGGCGGGCCGCGAGTGGCCGGTGGAGTGGTCGCCCACGCCCGCGATCCACAAGGGCGTGCCGGGCAGCGGCTGCGCCTGGTTCTCCAGGACGGTGATGCCGCGGCGGCGCAGCGCCCGCGTGAACGCGGGTCCGTCGTGCCACCAGTCATGGTTGCCCAGCACGGCGACCACGCCCAGCGGCGCCTTCAGCCGCGCCAGTTCGGCGGCGATGGCGTCTTCCGCGCTGCGGTGTTCCCGGGGCGCGAAGTCGCGGTCGGCGATGAAGTCGCCCGGCAACAGGATCAGGTCGGGCCGCGCGGCATTGATCTCGTCGACGATGCCGCGCGCGCGCTCGACGCTCATCACGCGCCACAGGGGCTTGCGGGTGAAATGCCAGTCGGCCGCCACCGCCACGCGCAGCGGCCGGCCCTGCGGCCATTTCTGCAGCGTGGCCTGCAGGTCGCGCCGCGCGACCCAGCGCGGTTCGACGAAGAATGTCCACGCGGCCAGCGCCAGCATGGCCAGCAGCAGCGCGAGCGCCCACCGGCGCGACTTCAAGAAAGATCCCCGTCCACGTAATACCAGCGGCCGTCCTCGCGCACGAAGCGGCTGCGTTCGTGCAGGCGCTGCGCGCGGCCGGCCACGCGCGAACGGGCCACGAATTCGACCTCGGCGTGGTCCGCGTCGAGCACGCGGTGATCCCGCACCTCGAGTCCCAGCCACTTGATGCCGTCCTCGAACTCCAGGCGCGGCGGCCGCTTCGACCCGTGCCAGGTCGCCAGCAGGTAGGCCGCATCCTCCACGACGAAGGCGCAGTAGCGCGAGCGCATCAGCGATTCGGCGTCGGGGGCCGGCGTGTGGGCGAAGTCGGCGAGGTGCGGCCCGCAGCATTGCGCGAAGGACAGCGGCCGCTTGCGCGCATCGAGCCGCCCGCAGGGACAGGGGCCGTCCGCGCCGACGCTCATGCGGCTTTCTTCGCCTTGCGTTCTTCCAGCGTCTCGGTGGGCGCGCCCTGCTTGACCCACTCGGTGAAGCCGCCGTCGATGTGGGCCACGTTGGCCATGCCCATGTCCTGCAGGGTCTTGGCCGCCAGCGCGCTGCGCCAGCCGGCGCCGCAGAACAGCACGAACTCCTTGCCCTCGTCGGCGAACACCTTCTTGAAATAGGGCGACGCGGGGTCGACCCAGAACTCCAGCATGCCGCGCGGCGCGTGGAAGCTGCCCGGCACGGTGCCCTCGTGCTGCAGCTCGCGCACGTCGCGGATGTCCACGACCTGCAGGTCCGGCTGCCCGAGGCGGGCGCGCACCTCCGCCACCGAATACGTCTTCACCTGCGCCATCGCCTCGTCCACGAGCGCGCGGTATCCCTTGGTGATCGCCATGTCCTTGCTCCTGACCGCCGGGGCCCACCCGCGGGTGTGCGCATCGTATATTGCTTCGCAATGACCGACCCGACCGCCCCGGCCCCGGCCGCCCGCCAGAAGTTCGGCAGCAACCCCAAGGTGCTGCTGGTGGTGGACTCCGCGCAGCTGCTGCTGCACATGACCGGCATCGTTCGCTCGGTCGGCGGGATGCAGCTGGCCGGCGCCTTCACCACGGAACAAGCCGTGGTCGACTGGACGCTGTGGGACCGCAGCGGCTGGCACTACGCCTTCGTCGACCTGGGCCTGAGCAAGGGCAGCGCCGACGCGGTGGTGCGCCACCTGCTCTCGCGGCCCCACCCCGGCACGATCGTGGCGCTGGGCGACCACCTGTGGCAGGAGATCCGCGAGCGCTGCGCCGCGATAGGGGTGTACCACCTGCTGGAGAAGGGGGACCTGGTGGCTTACCGGGGGTTCCTGGAGGAGCAGGTGCGGTAGGCGGGGAATCAACGCCGCCGCCCGAGCGAGCGTGGGCGACGGCGTTGGTCCTTACTGCCAGTTCGCTGCGAGGGTGGGAGCCAGCTGGGAAGCGAGCTCGGGGCTGAGGTGGGTTTCGCCGGCGGCAGGCGGCGCGAACGCGGCCATCGCCTGGACCAGGTTCTGCACGTTCACATCGCTCAGGACCTTGCCGTCGCCCGCTCGGATGGACTCCACGTGGTGCGCCTGGTCCACATACCAGCCGGCAACGGTGAGCCGGTCGCCGGAGCCCAGGATGGCGACCTCCAGGTCGCTGCCGACGCGCCGCAGCCAGAGCTGGTCGCTGGCCACGTCGGCAGCGAACGCCAGGACGTCCGCGTTGCCCGCCGTCGCATCCACGTCGATCACCCGGTCGCTGCCCGAGCCGCGCGCGGACCGGTAGGTGTCGCTCCCCGCCCCGCCGTTGAGCGTGTCGGTTCCGGCACCGCCGTCCAGCACGTCGTCGCCGGCCCCGCCGGTGATGCTGTTGGCCAGTTCGTTGCCACTCAGGCTCAACCCGGTTGTCGTGTTCCAGGCGTTGATGTTCTCGACGTTGGCCGCTGCGAAGCTCACGCTCGTATACACCGTGTCCGTGCCTTCGCCCTGGGCTTCGGTGACGCTGTCGCCGGCGTCGTCCGCGTAGTAGACGTCGTTGCCCTGTCCGCCCGTCATGGCGTCGGCACCCGCGCCGCCGAAGATCCAGTCGTTGCCTTCGCCGCCCAAGAGGGTGTCGTTGCCCGCTCCCCCATTGAGCGAGTCGGCCGCGGCTCCTCCGTCCAGCACGTCGTCCCCGGCCCCGCCGGTGATGCTGTTGGCCAGTTCGTTGCCGCCGAGGCTCAAGCCCGCGGTGGTGTTCCAGGCATTGATGTTCTCCACGTTGGCCGAAGCGAAGCTCACACTCGTGTACACCGTGTCCGTACCTTCGCCCTGGGCCTCGGTCACACTGTCGCCGGCATCGTCCGCGTAGTACACGTCGTTGCCTTGCCCGCCTGTCATCGCGTCGGCGCCCGCGCCGCCGAAGATCCAGTCGTTGCCTTCACCACCCACCAGCGTGTCGTTGCCGGCACCCCCATTGAGCGAATCGGCCGCGGCGCCCCCGTCCAGCATGTCGTCGCCGGCGCCGCCGGTAATGCTGTTGGCCAGGTCATTGCCGCCCAGGCTCAGCCCGGTTGTCGTGTTCCATGCGTTGATGTTCTCCACGTTCGCAGCCGCGAAGCTCACGCTCGTGTACACGGTGTCCGTGCCTTCGCCCTGGGCCTCCGTGACCGTGTCGCCGGCGTCGTCTGCATAGTAGACGTCGTTGCCCTGGCCGCCGGTCATGGCGTCGGCACCCGCGCCACCGAAGATCCAGTCGTTGCCGTCACCGCCCAACAGCGTGTCGTTGCCGGCACCACCGTTGAGCGAATCGGCGGCGGCACCGCCGTCCAGCACGTCGTCCCCGGCGCCGCCGGTAATGCTGTTGGCCAGGTCATTGCCGCCCAAGCTCAGCCCGGTTGTCGTGTTCCATGCATTGATGTTCTCCACGTTCGCAGCCGCGAAGCCCACGCTCGTGTACACGGTGTCCGTGCCTTCGCCCTGGGCCTCCGTGACCGTGTCGCCGGCGTCGTCTGCATAGTAGACGTCGTTGCCCTGGCCGCCGGTCATGGCGTCGGCACCCGCGC
>JALHLO010000313.1 GCA_022844525.1 Ramlibacter sp. | reverse complement strand
CACCGGCGCGGGCGGCAGCCCGGCCGGCATGTTGCGGCGCGCCGCCGCGACCGGCGCGGGCAGTTCCATCTGCACGCGCCGCGGCGCCCTGCCGCCGGCTGCCGTCATCGACGGCGGTTTCAACATGCCATAGAGCTGCATGACCGTCTTCACGTAGTTCTGCGTCTCGCGGTAGTTCGCGATGCGGTTGCCGGCGCGCTGCACGGCGCCTTCGCCCGCGTTGTAGGCGGCCAGGGCCAGTTCCAGCTGGCCGGGGAACATCCGGATCAGGTCGCGCAGGTAGCGCGTGCCGGTGCGGATGTTGGTGCGGGGGTCGGTCAGCTTCTGCGCCACCGGCCCCTTGCGGTCGTCGCTGACGCCGTAGCGCTGCGCGGTCGCCGGCATGATCTGCATGAGGCCCACGGCGCCCTTGGGCGACACGGCCGCGGGGTCGAAGCCCGACTCGGTGGCGATCAGCGCCTGCAGCAATTCCACGTCGATGCCGTGCTCGCTGGAGGCCTCGCGCAGGTGGTGCTTGACCTGCTTGTACCGCGGCGCGATGTCGAAGTAGGCCAGCAGCTTGCTGGCGGACTTCGTCGGCACGGCCACCGCACGCGGCGTGCGCACGCCCTGTTCCGTGTCGAAGCTTTCGCCGCCGCGGAAGAACAGCTCGTAGCGCTCGTCGACCTTCTCCGCCGCGAAGTGCGCCACGCCCTTGTCGTCCACGTAGCCCCAGACCTCCGCGCGCGCGGGCGCCAGCCAGGTGGCGGCAGCCACCAGGGCGAGCGCGGCGAGGGCCCGGCGCGGCTTCATCCGGTCAGCTCCATCGCGGTCTTGCGGCGGCGCGCGTACTCTTCCTGCAGCATGGCCATCACCACCAGCGAGTCGAAGCCGTCCGCCACCTTCACCGCCTCGCGCAGCTCGCCCTCGAACACGAAGCCTTCGCTCACGTACAGCGCCTGCGCGCGCGTGTTGCGCTTCTTGATGTCCAGCCAGAAGCGGTGGGCGCCGAGGTCGTCGAAGGCGATCTTCTTGACCACCCGCAGCGCCGCGCGGCCCACGCCCTGGTGCTTGTTCTGCACCACCATGCGCTTCAGTTCGATCGACTGGTGCTGGTTGCGGCAGCCGATCAGGATCAGGAAGCCGCCGCGCTCCAGGTCGGGACCGGCCTCGATGATGAAGTGGCGGAAATCCGGGAAGCGGATCGCCGCCTCGTGCTGGATCTTCTCCCACGGGGTGATGTAGGGCAGGTTCTCGGGATCGCGCTCGAGCGAGAGCACGTAGTCCAGGTCGCTCTGCATGGTGGGACGCAGGCGCACGCGCACCGGCTGGTTTCGGGATGCGGCGGCGGCAGTCATGGGGCGAGTGGTTTCAGATGTCGATTTCCACGGCATCGCCGTGCAGTTCCATCAGCTCGCGGCGGGCGGCGGCTTCGCCCTTGCCCATGAGCTTGGTGATGAGATTCTCGGTGCCCGCGAAGTCGAACTTGCCCAGCTGGACGGGCAGCAGCCGCCGGGTGTCCGGATTGAGCGTCGTTTCCCACAATTGTTCCGCGCTCATCTCGCCCAGGCCCTTGAAGCGGCTGATGGTCCAGGCGCCTTCCTTCACGCCCTCCTTGCGCAGCTTGTCCAGGATGTGCGTCAGTTCGCCCTCGTCCAGCGCGTACTCCTTGCCGGCCGGCTTCTTGCCGCGCGCCGGCACGTCCACGCGGAACAGCGGCGGGCGCGCCACGTACACGTTGCCCGAAGCGATCAGCTGCGGGAAGTGGCGGAAGAACAGCGTGAGCAGCAGCACCTGGATGTGCGAGCCGTCCACGTCGGCATCCGACAGGATGCAGATCTTGCCGTAGCGCAGGCCGGAGAGGTCCACGGTGTCGGCCGGCCCGTGCGGATCGACGCCGATGGCCACCGAGATGTCGTGGATCTCGTTGTTGGCGAACAGGCGGTCGCGCTCGACCTCCCAGGTGTTGAGCACCTTGCCGCGCAGCGGCAGGATGGCCTGGCTTTCCTTGTCGCGGCCCATCTTGGCGCTGCCGCCGGCGGAGTCGCCCTCCACCAGGAACAGTTCGTTGTGCGACAGGTCCTTGCTCTCGCAGTCGGTCAGCTTGCCCGGGAGCACGGCGACGCCCGAGCCCTTGCGCTTCTCGACCTTCTGGCCGGCCTTCTGGCGCGACTGCGCCGCCTTGATCGCGAGTTCGGCCAGCTTCTTGCCGTATTCCACGTGCTGGTTGAGCCACAGCTCCAGCGCCGGGCGCACGAAGCTGGAGACCAGGCGCACGGCGTCGCGCGAATTCAGCCGTTCCTTGATCTGGCCCTGGAACTGCGGGTCGAGCACCTTGGCCGAGAGCACGTAGGACGCGCGGGCGAACACGTCTTCCGGCAGCAGCTTCACGCCCTTGGGCTGCAGGTTGTGCAGCTCGATGAAGCTCTTGACCGCGTTGAACAGGCCGTCGCGCAGGCCGCTGTCGTGGGTGCCGCCGGCGGTGGTCGGGATCAGGTTGACGTAGCTTTCGCGCACCGGGTTGCCGTCCTCGGTGAAGGCCACGCACCAGGCGGCGCCCTCGCCCTCGGCGAAGTTCTCGTTGCTGTCGGCGTAGCCCTCGCCCTCGAACAGCGGGATCACCGGGTCGGCCGGCAGCGTCTGCATCAGGTAGTCGCGCAGGCCCCCCTTGTACTGCCAGGTCTGGACGTCCTTCTTCTTCTCGTCGGTCAGCTGCACGGTCACGCCGGGCATCAGCACCGCCTTGCTGCGCAGCAGGTGGGCCAGTTCCGGCATCGGCACGGCGATGCCGTCGAAGTACTTCGGGTCGGGCCAGACGCGCACGGTCGTGCCCTGCTTGCGGTCGTCCGGGCCCGCCTTGCGCTTCTTCAGCTTCTCGACGACGTCGCCGCCGGAAAAGACGATGGTGGCGACTTCGCCGTCGCGGTAACTGGTGGCTTCGAGCCGCTTGGCCAGCGCGTTGGTGACGGACACGCCCACCCCGTGCAGGCCGCCCGAGAAGCTGTAGGCGCCGCCCTTGCCCTTGTCGAACTTGCCGCCGGCGTGCAGCCGGGTGAACACCAGCTCGATCACCGGCGCCTTCTCCTCCGGGTGCAGGCCGAAGGGGATGCCGCGGCCGTCGTCCTCGATGCTCGCCGAGCCGTCGGCGTGCATGGTCACGCGGATGCGCTTGCCGTGGCCGGCCAGCGCTTCGTCGGCGGCGTTGTCCAGCACCTCCTGCAGCACGTGCAGGGGGTTGTCGGTGCGCGTGTACATGCCGGGCCGCTGCTTGACGGGCTCCAGGCCCTTGAGCACGCGGATCGAACCTTCGGAATACTCGTTCGGTTTGGTGGCCATAGGGACGGGGATTGTAGTCGGCGCCGCGCGCTTCACTGGATGAACATACAGCCAAGCCTACATTCATGCGGCGCCGTCATCAATCCCCCCAAAACATTTCAACAGGGTTGTCAGGCGCGCGGCAAGCGTCCGTGAGGCCTTCTCGCTACAGTTCCCGCCCATGCAGACCGCCGAACGCAAACTTTCGATGATGCAGGTGCTGGCCTGCGGCGCCATGATCGTCACGCTCTCCATGGGCATCCGCCACGGCTTCGGCCTGTGGCTGCAGCCGATCACGCAGGCGCAGAACTGGAGCCGCGAGACCTTCTCCTTCGCGCTCGCCATCCAGAACCTGGCCTGGGGCTGCTTCGGCATCTTCGCCGGCATGCTGGCCGACCGCTTCGGCGCCTTCCGGGTCCTGATCGGGGGCGCCGTCCTGTACGGGCTGGGCCTCGCCGGCATGGCGCTGTCGACCACTCCCCTGCTGTTCGCGCTGACCGCGGGCGTGCTGATCGGCGCGGCGCAGGCGGGCACCACCTACGCGGTCATCTACGGGGTGATCGGCCGCCAGATCGATCCCACGAAGCGCTCGTGGGCGATGGGCGTGGCCGCCGCCGCCGGCTCCTTCGGCCAGTTCCTCATGGTGCCGGTGGAAGGCTTCCTGATCGCCGGCTTCGGCTGGCAGCAGGCGCTGCTGGCGCTGTCGCTGTTCGTGCTGCTGGTGGTGCCGCTGGCCTTCGGCCTGCGTGAGCCGGGCTTCGGCGGCGTCTCGGCACCGCGGCGCGACCAGACCATCCTGCAGGCGCTGGGCGAGGCCTTCAAGTACCCGAGCTTCCAGCTGCTGATGGCGGGCTACTTCGTGTGCGGCTTCCAGGTCGTGTTCATCGGCGTGCACCTGCCCAGCTACCTGAAGGACAAGGGCCTGTCGCCGCAGGTGGCCAGCTATGCGCTGGCGCTGATCGGCCTGTTCAACGTGTTCGGCACCTACCTGGCGGGCAGCCTCGGGCAGAAGCTGGCCAAGCGCAAGATCCTGGCGGCGATCTACCTCGGGCGCTCGGTCGCCATCGCCCTGTTCCTGTGGGCGCCGCTGTCGCCGGCCTCGGTCTACCTGTTCGCCGCGGTGATGGGCGTGCTGTGGCTATCCACCGTGCCCC
>JALHLO010000312.1 GCA_022844525.1 Ramlibacter sp. | reverse complement strand
AGCGCTCCGGCTTGTACGGCACAGTCGCCAAACCACGGGCATCCCTTGCAAGGCGGGAAGCGAAGGGGTGCCGCTGTGCCTTTGGCCTGGCCGGGACGGTTCCTGGATCGGTTCTCGGGCCGGGGCGTGTACCCGAGCGTCCGCCGGCCGCGGTCAGCCTCGAACCGCTGAGTGGGCGGGCATTCGCAGGGACTTCTGGTCGGTCGCACTCACTTCTGAATCTGTCATCCGCCGCCGGCAATGGCCGAGGGGCTGGACAGGTGGTGCGGCGCGCGGAACGGCCGGCGCCGCCAGTGCGCCAGGTCTATGCCGCGGCCGCTGACCGAATGCACGGCGGCGGTTTCCAGCGCCTCGGCTTCGCTGGCTTCGGGCAGCAGGCCGGGCAGGCGCGAGGCCAGCAGGGTCTTGCCGCAGCCGGGCGGGCCGATCAGCAAGAGGTGGTGCGAACCGGCCGCGGCGATTTCCAGCGCGCGCCGCGCCGCCAGCTGCCCGCGCACGTCGGCCAGGTCGGGGTAGTGCGGCGGCTCCAGGCTGACGGGTTCGGCCTGCGCCAGCGGCAGCGTCTTGAGCCGCTGCAGGTGGGCGCAGACTTCCAGCAGCGTGCGCGCGGTGCGCGCGTGCACGCCCGACGCCAGCGCGGCCTCGGCGCCGTTTCCGGCGGGCAGGATCAGCAGGCGCCCGGCCTGCGCAGCCGCAAGCGCCGCGGGCAGCACGCCGTCCACCGGCTTGAGTTCGCCGGTGAGCGCAAGTTCGCCCAGCAGCTCCACGTCCGACAGCGACGGCACGGGGATCTGGCCGCTGGCCGCCAGGATGCCCAGCGCAATGGCCAGGTCGTAGCGGCCGCCTTCCTTGGGGAGGTCCGCAGGGGCGAGGTTGACGACAATCCGCCGCTGCGGGAATTCGAACTGCGCGTTCTGGATGGCGGCGCGCACGCGCTCGCGGCTTTCGCGCACCGCCGTGGCGGGCAGGCCCACCAGGGTGAAGTTGGGCAAGCCGCCGGCCAGATGCACTTCCACCCGGACGGCGGGCGCATGCACGCCGGCCCGGGCGCGGCTGTGCGCCAGCGCCAGGTTCATGGGAAGCGGGAAATGCGGGGCTTAGTTCTTGGCGTCGCCGGGCGTGGCGAGCCGCGCCTCGAGCACGGTGAGCGCGCGCTCGAGCGCGTCGAGCTTCTCGCGCGTGCGCAGCAGCACGGCGCGCTGCACGTCGAACTCTTCGCGCGTGACGAGGTCGAGCTTGCCCAGCCCTGCCTGCAGCGTGGCCTTGAAGTTCTGCTCCAGGTCGGCGCGCGCGTCCTTGAGGCCGGGCGGCACGAGATCACCGAGCTTGCGGGCGAGGTCGTCGAGGTTCTTGAGGTCGATCATGGGGTTGAGCTCCGTTGGACGCCCTGATTCTGCGTCCGCGCCCGTGGCGGGAATGTCGGTGAAGCGACCGGCGATGCGTAGGAAACCGGCCCGGGGCCTGCACCGCGGCGATGGCCGCCTTGGGCCCATAAATAGAACACGCCGCGAACGAGCAATCAATCCGTCATCGGTGGCTCATGGTTCAGGTGCTCTCCCCCGAGTCCCCCTTCCCTCAGCGTCAGGAGGCAATCCCGTATGGTTCCCGCAAAGCCCCACCGCCCGCTCGGCCTTCGCGCCGCGCTTGCCCCCGCCCTGCTGCTGCCCGGCCTGGCCCAGGCCGCCCCGCCCGCCATCAATACCGGCGACACCGCCTGGATGATCGTTGCCACCCTGCTGGTGCTGATGATGACCCTGCCCGGCCTGGCCCTGTTCTACGCCGGCATGGTCCGGTCCAAGAACGTGCTGTCGGTGCTGATCCAGTGCTTCGCCATCACCGCCCTGATCAGCGTGCTGTGGGTGGTCTACGGCTACAGCCTGGTGTTCGACACCACCGGCATGGAAAAGGGGGTGGTCAACTTCAACTCCTTCGTCGGCGGCTTCGGCAAGGCCTTCCTGGCCGGCCTGGGCACCGACAGCCTGAGCTACGCCATCCCCGAAAGCGTGTTCATCACCTTCCAGATGACCTTCGCGGTGATCACCCCGGCCCTGATCGTGGGCGCCTTCGCCGAGCGCATGAAGTTCTCGGCGCTGCTGGTGTTCATGACCCTGTGGTTCACCCTGGTCTATGCGCCCATCGCGCACATGGTCTGGAGCGGCGACGGCGGCCTGATGTGGGACTGGGGCGTGCTGGACTTCGCCGGCGGCACGGTGGTGCACATCAATGCCGGCATCGCCGGCCTGGTGGCGGCGCTGGTGCTGGGCAAGCGCAAGGGCTACCCGACGGTGGCCATGCCGCCGCACAACCTGGGCTACACGGTGATCGGCGCCAGCCTGCTGTGGGTGGGCTGGTTCGGCTTCAACGCCGGCTCGGCGGTGGCCGCCAACGGCACGGCGGGCATGGCGATGCTGGTGACCCAGGTGGCCGCGGCCGCCGCGGCCCTGGTCTGGATGTTCGCCGAGTGGATCGTCCACCGCAAAGCCAGCGTGCTGGGTATCGTTTCGGGCGCCGTGGCGGGCCTGGTGGCGATCACCCCGGCCTCGGGAACGGCGGGCCCGATGGGCGCGCTGGCCATCGGCGCAGCGGCGGGCCTGGTCTGCTTCGTGTTCTCCACCAGCATCAAGCGTTCGCTGGGCTATGACGACTCGCTGGACGTGTTCGGCGTGCACGCCATCGGCGGCATCGTCGGCGCCCTGCTCACCGGCGTGTTCGCGGCGCCGGCGCTGGGCGGCTTCGGCACGGTTACCGACATCGGCGCGCAGGTCTGGATCCAGGCCAAGGGCGTCGGCTTCACCGTCATCTACACCGCCGTGGCCACGCTTGTCATACTCAAGGCCATCCAGTGGACCCTGGGCCTGCGCGTGAGCGAAGAGGCCGAGTCCGAGGGCCTCGACATCGCCCTGCACAACGAACGCGGTTACAACCTCTAAGGACCCGGGAGCCAACAACATGAAAATGGTCATGGCCATCATCAAGCCATTCAAGCTCGACGACGTCCGCGAGGCGCTCAGCGAGGTCGGCGTCACCGGCGTCACCGTCACCGAGGTCAAGGGCTTCGGGCGGCAGAAGGGCCACACCGAGCTCTATCGCGGCGCCGAATACGTGGTGGACTTCCTGCCCAAGATCAAGCTCGAGGTCGCCGTCACCACCGACCAGGTGGAGCGGGTGGTGGAAGCCATCCAGTCGGCGGCCAACACCGGCAAGATCGGCGACGGCAAGATCTTCGTCTACGAGCTCGAGAAGGTGCTGCGCATCCGCACGGGTGAATTGGACGGCGACGCGCTTTGAGGCAACCGCACGGCGGCAAATCGACGCCGGCCGCCCTCGGGCTGGCCGGCGTCCTTGCTTTGATTAACGGTGCCTGCGTACCGCACGGGACCCAGGCGCTCGCCGATGAGATTTGCAGGTCGACAGCGCCGGCCCAGGACGCCACAGGAAGGCGCGTTGACCTGGGTGCGCTTACTCTGTGGATTCCCCGAGGCTGGTCGGTCCGCGACCCGGGATACTTCGATCACGGCGGCGTGGTTCTGGGTGAACGCGAGGAACTGGTCCTGATCAACGGCTATGTTGGCCCGACTTCCTTCGGCGACGAGGTTGCCGAGTGTGCGATGAGCGTGAATGGGCTTTCGTTGACCATCTACGCGTTCCGCGACGAAGAACTGCAGATGGCGGCGGTTGTCGGAAAGATTGGCGACTATCCAGCTCGAATGCGGCCGGTGCTATCGGCCAGGGACCCCTCCGAAAAGGGTATGCGGGCTTTCCTGGGCGTGCTGCACTCCTTGCAGCGTGGATCGGCACCGGTGGTGCGAAGTCCCGACGGGTACTTGCCGCCCGGGGCCAGCTCCACGCGCTAGTACGAGCGGTGCGCGCCACACGCTGCCCAGCCGGGAACCGAAATCTTTACGTTTGTCCTCGCGATGTGGACTAGGGTGGGGACCGGACGCAGATCGCCCGGGATACCCTGATGAGCACCCCCCCGAAGAAACCCGACTTCTCCAACGTCCAGTCCAAGGTCACCAGCACCGAGGCGCCGAAGGCCGATTTCAGCAACGTGCAGTCCACCGTCACCTCGACCGAGCCGGTGATCGAAGGCGGCGCGGGCGGCGGCGAACCCGTGCGCACCTACACCGTGGTGAAGGGCGACACGCTCTCGCACATCGCCAAGCACTTCTACGGCAAGGCCGGTAAGTGGCCCGAGATCTACGAGGCCAACCGCGACCAGCTCGACAACCCCGACCGCATCAAGCCCGGCCAGGTCCTCAAGATCCCGTCCCTCGACGACGGCACCGCCTGATCCCCCTTTTGCACTGGAGAAACCCATGAATTCGAAGTCCCTGTCGCGCACCCTCGCACTCGCGCTGGTCGCCACCCTCGCCCTGGCCGGCTGCAAGAAGGAAGAGGCGGCGCCGCCGCCGGTCGTGGCGCCGGCCCCGGCGCCCGCGCCCGCCCC
>JALHLO010000311.1 GCA_022844525.1 Ramlibacter sp. | reverse complement strand
CAACGTGACGATCACCGTCAAGCTGATCGCCCCGATCGCCATGGAAGAAGGCCTGCGCTTCGCCATCCGCGAAGGCGGCAAGACCGTCGGCGCCGGCGTCGTTGCCAAGATCATGGAGTAATCGTCATGGCACAGCAGAAGATCCGCATCCGCCTGAAAGCCTTCGATTACAAGCTGATCGACCAGTCCGCCGCCGAGATCGTCGACACGGCCAAGCGCACCGGCGCCATCGTCAAGGGCCCGGTGCCCCTGCCGACGCGCATGAAGCGCTTCGACATCCTGCGCTCGCCGCACGTGAACAAGTCGAGCCGCGACCAGTTCGAGATCCGCACCCACCAGCGCCTGATGGACATCGTCGACCCGACCGACAAGACGGTCGACGCCCTGATGAAGCTGGACCTGCCGGCCGGCGTGGACGTGGAAATCAAGCTGCAGTAATCCTGCGGCTGAGGTTTCGGGAAGGGCCGCCTGCGGGCGGCCTTTTCATTGCTTGGCAGTCTTGTAGGAGTACTGCTATACTTGCGGGCTTCGCTCGGTCTCAGGCCGGGCGGAGCTTTTTATCAACCCTCTTTCGTCTGACCGGCTTGCCGGCCAGAACGTGGCAGCCAATTGCAGCGGCCCCGGCGAAAGCAACGGAGTAACAACATGAGTCTGAGCAGCCTCGGGTTGCTGGGCCGCAAGGTGGGCATGATGCGCCTGTTCACCGATGAGGGGGACGCTGTTCCCGTCACGGTGATCGACGTGTCGAACAACCGCGTCACCCAGGTCAAGTCCCAAGACACCGACGGCTACGTGGCCCTGCAGGTCACGTTCGGTGCGCGCAAGACCTCGCGCGTCACCAAGCCGCTCGCCGGCCACCTCGCCAAGGCGGGTGTCGAAGCCGGTGAAATCATCCGTGAATTCCGCGTCGACGCCGACGTCGCCGGCAAGTACGCCGCCGGCGGCACCGTGCCGGTGCAGGACCTGTTCGCCGCCGGCCAGCGCGTCGACGTGCAGGGCACTTCCATCGGCAAGGGCTTCACGGGCACCATCAAGCGCCACAACTTCAAGTCGCAGCGCGCGTCGCACGGCAACAGCCGTTCGCACAACGTGCCGGGCTCGATCTCGATGGCGCAGGACCCCGGCCGCGTGTTCCCGGGCAAGAAGATGTCCGGCCACAAGGGCGACGTCACCGTCACCACCCAGAACCTCGACGTGATCCGCGTCGACGAGACCCGCGGCCTGCTGATGGTCAAGGGCGCCGTCCCCGGTGCGAAGAACGGTTTCGTGACCGTCCTGCCCGCCGTCAAGGGCCAGCCGAAGGCTGTCGCCCCGACCGCGAAGGGAGCCAAGTAAATGCAACTCGAACTCCTGAACGAGCAGGGCCAGGCAGCGTCGAAGTTCGACGCCCCCGAGACCGTGTTCGGCCGCGAATACAACGAAGCGCTGGTGCACCAGATCGTGGTGGCCTTCCAGGCGAACGCCCGTCAGGGCACGCGCGCCCAGAAGGACCGCGAGCAGGTCAAGCACTCGACCAAGAAGCCGTTCCGCCAGAAGGGCACCGGCCGCGCCCGCGCCGGCATGACGTCCTCCCCGCTGTGGCGCGGAGGCGGCCGGATCTTCCCGAACAGCCCGGAAGAGAACTTCACCCAGAAGATCAACAAGAAGATGTACCGCGCCGGCATGGCGTCCATCTTCTCCCAGCTGGCGCGTGACGGTCGCCTGGCCGTCGTCGACACCCTCACGGTCGACAGCCCCAAGACCAAGCAGCTGGCCGCCAAGTTCAAGGCCATGAACCTGGAGTCGGTGATGGTGATCGCCGACGAAGTGGACGAAAACCTGTACCTCGCCTCGCGGAACCTGCCGAACGTGCTCATCGTCGAGCCGCGCTACGCCGATCCGCTGTCGCTGGTCCATTACAAGAAAGTGCTCGTCACCAAGGGCGCGATCGACAAGCTCAAGGAGATGTTCGCATGACCGCAGCATCCAAAAAGTTTGACGAAGGCCGCCTGATGCAGGTGCTGGTCGCCCCGATCGTCTCCGAGAAGGCGACGATGGTGGCCGACAAGACCAACGCCGTGACCTTCAAGGTCCTGCAGGACGCCACCAAGCCCGAGATCAAGGCCGCCGTCGAACTGATGTTCAACGTGCAGGTCAAGGGCGTGTCCGTCGCCAACATCAAGGGCAAGCAGAAACGCTTCGGCCGTTCGCAGGGCCGCCGCGACAACATCCGCAAGGCGTATGTGACGCTGCAGGCCGGCCAGGAGCTGAACTTCTCCGGGGAGACCGCTTAATCATGGCAGTCATCAAGATGAAACCCACCTCGCCCGGCCAGCGCGCCGTGGTGAAGGTGTCGCGCGACCACCTGCACAAGGGTGAGCCGTACGCGCCGCTGCTGGAGAAGAAATTCCAGAAGGCCGGCCGCAACAACAACGGCCACATCACCGTGCGCCACAAGGGTGGCGGCCACAAGCACCACTACCGCGTGGTGGACTTCGTCCGCAACAAGGACGGCGTCCCGGCGAAGGTGGAGCGCATCGAGTACGACCCGAACCGCACGGCCCACATCGCCCTGGTGGTGTACGCCGACGGCGAGCGCCGCTACATCATCGCCCCGCGCGGCGTGGATGTCGGCGCGACCCTGCTGTCCGGCGCCGAGGCCCCGATCCGCGCCGGCAACACCCTGCCGATCCGCAACATCCCGGTGGGCTCGACGATCCACTGCATCGAGCTGCAGCCCGGCAAGGGCGCGCAGATCGTGCGTTCGGCCGGCACGTCGGCCACGCTGCTGGCCCGCGAAGGCGTGTACGCCCAGGTCCGCATGCGTTCCGGTGAAGTGCGCCGCATCCACATCGAATGCCGCGCCACCATCGGCGAAGTCGCCAACGAAGAGCACAGCCTGCGCCAGATCGGCAAGGCCGGCGTCAAGCGCCACATGGGCATCCGCCCGACGGTGCGCGGCGTCGCCATGAACCCGATCGACCACCCGCACGGTGGTGGTGAGGGCCGCACCGGAACCGGCGGCCAGCCGGTGGATCCGTGGGGCAACCTGACCAAGGGCTACCGCACGCGTAACAACAAGCGCACGCAGACGTTCATCGTCTCGCGCCGCAAGAAGTAAGGGGTCGCACAAATGACGCGTTCTCTCAAGAAGGGTCCGTTCGTGGACCACCACCTGGTGGGCAAGGTCGACAAGGCCAATGCCAACAAGGACAAGAAGCCGATCAAGACCTGGTCGCGCCGCTCGATGATCCTGCCCGACTTCATCGGGCTGACCATCGCCGTTCACAACGGCAAGCAGCACGTGCCGGTCTACATCACCGACCAGATGGTGGGCCACAAGCTGGGCGAATTCGCCCTGACGCGCACCTTCAAGGGTCACCCCGCCGACAAAAAAGTCGTGAAGAAGTGAGACTGAACCATGGCTGAAACCAAAGCAGTCCTCCGCGGTGTGCGCCTGTCTGTCGACAAGGGCCGCCTCGTGGCCGACCTGATCCGCGGCAAGAAGGTGGACCAGGCCCTGAACATCCTGAACTTCACGCAGAAGAAGGGTGCCGTCATCGTCAAGAAGGTTCTGGAGTCCGCGATCGCGAACGCCGAGCACAACGACGGCGTCGACATCGACGAGCTGAAGGTCAAGACGATCTACGTGGAACAAGGCGCCGTGCTGAAGCGTTTCACCGCGCGCGCCAAGGGCCGCGGCAACCGCATCAGCAAGGGTACGTGCCACGTGTACGTGACCGTCGGGAACTAAGGAAGAACATGGGACAGAAGATCCATCCGACCGGCTTCCGCCTGGCCGTCACGCGCAACTGGAACAGCCGCTGGTACGCGAACAACCGCGACTTCGGCGACATGCTGGCCGAGGACATCAAGGTCCGCGAGTACCTCAAGACCAAGCTGAAGAACGCCGCGGTCTCGCGCGTGCTGATCGAGCGTCCCGCCAAGAACGCCCGCATCACCATCTACTCGGCGCGTCCGGGCGTGGTGATCGGCAAGAAGGGCGAGGACATCGAGAACCTGAAGAAGGAACTGGCCACCCGCCTGGGCGTGCCGGTTGCCGTGAACATCGAGGAAGTGCGCAAGCCCGAAGTCGATGCCCAGCTGATCGCCGACTCGATCACCCAGCAGCTCGAAAAGCGCATCATGTTCCGCCGCGCGATGAAGCGCGCCATGCAGAACGCGATGCGCCTGGGCGCCCAGGGCATCAAGATCATGTCCGCCGGCCGCCTGAACGGCATCGAGATCGCGCGCACCGAGTGGTACCGCGAAGGCCGCGTGCCGCTGCACACGCTGCGCGCCGACATCGACTACGGCTTCTCCGAAGCCAAGACCACCTACGGCGTCATCGGCGTCAAGGTGTGGGTCTACAAGGGCGACACCCTCGGCCGCAACGACCTGCCGTCCCTGGACAGCACGCCGCGCCCCGAAGGCGAAGAGCGCCGTGGCCCGCGTGGCCCGCGCCGTGACGGCGACCGCCGTGGCGGCCCCGGCGGCGACCGCCGTGGCCCC
>JALHLO010000310.1 GCA_022844525.1 Ramlibacter sp. | reverse complement strand
CGGCGGCGCAGCAGGTTGCCTCCGCCCCGGCGGCACCGGCCAGCGAGGCAGGCGCGGAGCCCGGCGCGCTGGACCACTGGCCCACCGACACGCGCCTGACCTACCGCCTCAACGGCGAGTTCCGCAACGGCCCCCTGTACGGCGATGCGCGCGTGCAGTGGCAGCGCGAAGGCGACAAGTACCAGGTGCGGCTGGACGTGAAGATCCAGGTGTTCGGCACGCAGACGCTCACCAGCCAGGGCGAGGTCACGCCCGAGGGCCTGCTGCCGCGCGCCTACGAGGAACTGCGCCCGGGCAAGCGGCGCTTCACGCAGCTGGGCGACCAGTCCGTGATCCTGGAGAACGGCCGCACGCTGCCGCGCCCGCCCGGCGTGCAGGACACCGCGAGCCAGTTCGTCGAACTCTCGCACCGCTTTGCCACCGGCAAGGACGTGCTGGAGGTCGGCCGCACGGTCACCGTGTGGCTGGCGCGCCCGGGCGCGATGGACGAATGGACCTACGACATCGTCGCGCGCGAGCTGCTGCGCACGCCGAAGCTGGGGGTGGTGGAGGCCTTCCACCTGAAGCCGCGGCCGATCGCCAATCCGCGCGGCAACATCACCGCCGAGATGTGGTTCGCGCCGACGCTGCAGTACCTGCCGGTGCGCATCAAGGTGATCATGGGGACGGAGGCGTACCTCGACCTGCTGGTGGACCACATCGAGCAGAGATGACTCGTGCGCAGCGGCGCCGCGCACCCGCCCTCACAGGCGCCGCTGGTCCACCACCCGCTTCGCCTTGCCCAGGCTGCGCTCGACGCCCCCCGCCGGCCGCAGCTCGATGCGCGCGCTGGTGCCGACGAAGGACTTGATGTGGTGCGCGAGCCGGTCGGCCGCGGCCTTCGCGTCGCTGCCGTCGTGCGCCACGCCGGGAGCCACCTCCACCGCCACCGTCAGCGCGTCCAGCGGACCCTCGCGCGTGAGGATGCACTGGTAGTGCGGCGCCAGCAGGCCGTCCTTCAGGATCAGCTCCTCGATCTGCGTGGGGAACACGTTGACGCCGCGCACGATCATCATGTCGTCGCTGCGGCCGGTGATCTTCTCCATGCGGCGCATGGTGCGCGCGCTGCCGGGCAGCAGGCGCGTGAGGTCGCGCGTGCGGTAGCGGACGATGGGCAGCGCCTCCTTGGTCAGGCTGGTGAACACCAGTTCGCCGAACCCGCCTTCGGCCACCGGCTCGCCGCTGTCCGGGTCCACGATCTCCGGGTAGAAGTGGTCTTCCCAGATGGTCGGGCCGTCCTTGGTCTCGATGCACTCGTTGGCCACGCCCGGCCCCATCACCTCCGACAGGCCGTAGATGTCGACGGCCTCGAGCCCCACCCGCTGCTCGATCTTGGCGCGCATGTCGTTGGTCCAGGGTTCCGCGCCGAAGATGCCGACGCGCAGGCTGCACGCGCGCGGGTCCAGCCCCTGCCGCTCGAACTCGTCGGCGATCGCCAGCATGTAGCTGGGCGTCACCATGATGAGGTCGGGGCGGAAGTCGTTGATCAGCTGCACCTGGCGCTCGGTCTGGCCGCCGCCGAAGGGCACGACCGTCAGGCCCAGCCGCTCGGCGCCGTAGTGCGCGCCCAGGCCGCCGGTGAACAGGCCGTAGCCGTAGCTCACGTGCACCATGTCGCCGGGCCGCGCGCCGGAGGCGCGGATGCTGCGCGCCATGACGCCGGCCCAGGTATCGATGTCGTTCTTCGTGTAGGCGACCACGGTGGGCTTGCCGGTGGTGCCGCTGGACGCGTGGATGCGCACGCAGCGCTCGCGCGGCACCGCCAGCATGCCGAAGGGATAGGCGTCGCGCAGGTCCGCCTTGCCGGTGAAGGGGAACTTGCGCAGGTCCGCCAGCGTGCGGCAGTCGTCGGGATGAACGCCGGCCGCGTCGAACTTGCGCCGGTACACCGGCGAATTCGCGTAGGCGTGCTGCAGCGTGGCCTTCAGGCGCTTGAGCTGCAGGGCGCGCAGCTCGTCGACGCCGGCCTTCTCGATCGGCTCCAGCGCGAAGGACTTCATGGCTGCTCCGGGATCACGGTGCCCTGGATGCTGGCGCTCTTGCCGCGGAACATGGCGACGGTCTCGCCCTTCTGGTTGGTGACGCGCATGTCGTAGATGCCGTGGCGCCCCTGCAGCATCTGCTCCACGCCTTCGCAGGTGAGCACGTCGTCCAGGTGCGCGGGCTTCAGGAACTCGATGCTGCAGCCGGCGGCGACGGTCACCTTGTTGTGGCTGTTGCAGGCGAAGGCGAAAGTGGAGTCGGCCAGCGTGAAGATCAGCCCGCCGTGGCAGATCCTGTGGCCATTGAGCATGGGCTCGCGCACCTTCATGCGCATCACCGCGCGCCCGGGCTCGCAGGCCACGAGCTCCATCTGCAGGAAGTCCTTGCTGGCGGCATCGGCCGAGAACATCGCCTGGCCCACCTTCGCGGCGAGTTCGGCGGGGGAGGGCTTGCTGTTGCTGTGGTTCATTCGCCGGTGAAGTTCGCGGGACGCTTTTCGCGGAAGGCCATCACGCCCTCGATGTAGTCGTGCGTGCGGCCGAGGGCGGACTGCGTGTCGCGCTCGAGATCGAGCTGCGCATCGAGGTCGTTGGAGGCGGCGGCGCGCAGCAGCTTGCGCGTCTGCACCAGCGCCGTGGTGGGCATGGTGGCCAGGCGCTGCGCGAGTTTCATCGCGGCCTCGACGCAATCCTGCCCTTCGGGCGCGACGTCCCAGATCATTCCCCACTCCTTCGCATCCTGCGCGCTGACCTTGTCGCCCAGCATCGCGCACCCCATGGCGCGCGCCAGCCCGAGCTTCTTGACCAGGAACCAGGAGCCGCCAGCGTCGGGGATCAGGCCGATGCGGCTGAAGGCCTGGATGAAGGATGCGCTGCCGGCCGCCACCGCGAGGTCGCAGGCCATGGCGAAGGAAGCACCCGCGCCCGCGGCCACGCCGTTGACCGCGGCGACCGTGGGCACGCGCAGGTCCATCAGCTTGCGGATCGAGGGATTGAAGGCCTGCTCGATCACCGGGCCGGGGTCCGCGCGCCGGACCAGGTCGGGCCCCGGCTCGAAGTCGAACTCCGCGAGGTCGGCGCCGGCGCAGAAGCCGCGCCCGGCACCGGTGAGCACGGCGACGCGGATCGCCCGGTCGCCGTTGATGCGGTCGAGGATGGCCCACAGCTCCGCGTGCATCTGCCGCGTGAAGCTGTTGAGGGCTTGCGGCCGGTTCAGCGTGACCAGCGCCATGCTCCCGCGGGACTCGTACAGGACGGTGGCTTCGCTCATCTTCGTCTCCTTGGACGACGAATCTAGCACCCGCCGCCACCGCGCCGGCCGCATGGTTTCCCTTGGTTATAGTGGGCGCGAACCTGGAGGAAGCATGGCCTACGAACTGATCGAAGTGCGCACCGAAGCGGGCAAGGTGGGCGTGATCACGCTGAACCGCCCCAAGCAGCTCAATGCGCTGAACAACCAGCTGATGGACGAGCTCGGCCAGGCCCTGAAGGCCTTCGATGCCGACGAGGCGATCGGCTGCATGGTCCTCACCGGCAGCGAGAAGGCCTTCGCCGCCGGCGCCGACATCGGCGCGATGGCCAGCTACACCTTCGCCGACGTGTACAAGGGCGACTACATCACGCGCAACTGGGAAACCATCCGCTCCATCCGCAAGCCGGTGATCGCGGCGGTGAGCGGCTTCGCGCTGGGCGGCGGCTGCGAGCTGGCGATGATGTGCGACTTCATCATCGCCGCCGACAACGCGAAGTTCGGCCAGCCCGAGATCAAGCTGGGCATCATCCCCGGCGCCGGCGGCACGCAGCGCCTGCCGCGCGCGGTGGGCAAGGCCAAGGCCATGGACATGGCGCTCACCGGCCGCATGATGGATGCGGCCGAGGCCGAGCGCGCTGGGCTGGTGAGCCGCGTGGTACCGCTGGGCAGCCTGATGGAAGAAGCGCTGGGCGCGGCGCTGAGCATCTGCGACTACTCGCAGCTGGCGGTGCTGGCGGCCAAGGAGTCGGTCAACCGCGCCTTCGAAAGCAGCCTGTCCGACGGCGTGATGTTCGAGCGCCGCCTGTTCCACGCGCTGTTCGCGACGCAGGACCAGAAGGAAGGCATGGACGCGTTCGTGAACAAGCGCAAGGCGCAGTTCAAGCACCGGTAGGTCATCACCGCCGCAGCAGGCGCTCGGCCTCTGTCCGCAGGGCGTCGGCGATGCCCGGCTCCGGCCGCAGCACGCGCGCCTGCCCGACCTCGCGCAGGCGCGTCCAGCGCCAGTGTTCGCCCACCAGTTCCAGCACCCCGGCGGTCTCGTCGCCCTGCGCCAGTTCGAGCCGCAGCGAGGCCGGCGCCGCCGCGCCCGCATCTTCCGAAGGCGAAGCCAGCATGCTCGTGACCAGCGCCGGCAGCTCGCCGGCCTGCGCGCGCGGCACCACCACCGAGCGGCCGCCCGATTCGATGCGCACCTGCGACCAGGGCAGCGCAGCCGGTGAAGCGCGCAA
>JALHLO010000309.1 GCA_022844525.1 Ramlibacter sp. | reverse complement strand
GATCCGCAGCGCGATACGCGCGAGCGCCTGCGCGCCTACCTGGCGGCTTACGACGCCCGCTTCATCGGGGCCACGGCCGCCGCGCCCGTGCTGGAGCGGCTGGCCGACGACCTGGGCGTGGGCCTGGCTCCGGCCGCCCCCGGCGGTGCGCCGCCCCACTACCGCGGCTCGCTTGTCCTGGTGGGGCCGGATGGCGCGATCCGAGCCGAATACCTGCCGCCCTTCGATGTGCCGCGGCTGACGGCGGCCTACCTGCGGGCCCGTCGCGGCAGGCAATGAAGGTACCGTGCGGCACGCTGGCCCGTTGGCGGGGATAATCGGTCCTGTGAAGCCCGCCAGACCGCCGCTGGTGCAATGGCCGAAAGGCCGCACTGGAGGAACGTCCGGACTGCACAGGGCAGCGTAGCAGGTAACACCTGTCCACCGTGAGGTGAGGATCAGAGCAACAGAGACGAGTCTTCCGTCTTGCGCAAGCAGGATGGGAGGGTGAAACGGGCAATCTCTACGCGCAGCAATGCCAAATAGGCCAGCGTTGATGTGGTCCCGCGGAGCTGGCGGGTAGGCAGCATCGAGCCGTGGGGGCGACTCCCGGCCCAGAAGAATGGCGGTCACGATCGCGCAAGCGACCGCACAAGATCCGGCGTACCGGCGGACTTCACACTTATTCGCAGGCTGGGGTGCACGCGCAGCAGCACCCCGGCGATCAGCGGCAGGCCGCCGCGCCCCCGCTCTTGAGCGCCTGCGCGCGCTGCGGCGTCGCCGGGTGGCTGCTCAGGAGCTCGAACCAGCCGGCCTCCTGCCGCGGCGCCTGGCTGGCCTTGCCGGTCTGCGACGCCTTGTCGCCTGCATCGCTCTCCACCTTCAGCAACAGGTCCGCCATCGGCTCGGTGCGGCCGCCGGTGCGTGTCATCAGCGCCACCGCGAAGCAGTCCGCTTCGGTCTCGTGATTGCGCCGGTACGACAGCCCCGTGAGCAGCGAACTGCCCGTGGAAAGCAGCCAGGACACATCCCCCAGCGCCAGGCCCAGGCCCACGTTCAGCACGCCCTGCTCCACCAGCAGGCGCGTGGTGTGGCGATGCATCACGTGGCCGATCTCGTGCGCCAGCACGCCGGCCAGCGCCTCGTCGCCCAGCTGGTGCTTGTCCGCCAATTCCACCATGCCGTCGGTCATGACGATGGTGCCCCCCGGCAGCGCGAAGGCGTTGGCGCCCATGCCCCGGCGGAAGTGCAGCACCAGCCGCGGCTCGTAGCCCCGGTAGCGGCGCAGCTCGGGCGGCAGCGTGCGCGCCAGCGCGTCGAAGCGCGCGCGCAGGGCGTCCTGCCGCGCGGCCGGCACCTTGCTCGGTTTCAGCCAGCTCTGGTCCAGGTCGCGCAGCACGCGGTCCGTGAGGCCGGTCTCCCACCCGATCGGCACCTGCCGCGTGAGCTGGGTGGCGGCCCAGGGCGTGCCCCAGCGATAGAAGGCCAGCACCAGGCCGGCGGCCACCAGCAGCACCGCGGCGAACATCGACCAGCGGGTCTGCATGTGCTGCGCCAGCGACGCCGTGTGCCCGGCGGCCGCCAGCGACTGCTGCCACAGCGCCGGGTCGTCCACCTGCAGGCTGCCATGGGGGCCGAGATCCACGGTCAGCTTGCGCGGCATGCGGCCGGCGCTCCAGCGCTCCGGCCAGCCCACCTGGTCGTTGCGCAGTTCCAGCGTCTCGCCGTTGCCGGCCCGCAGCACCAGCGAGGGCCCGCGCGCGCCGGGCTGCAGCTGCACGCCCACCTCGCGCGCCGCGCTGCTGCGGCCGTCGAACCATTGGCCCCGCAGCGGCGCGTCCACTAGCCCACCAGCTCGAGGCCGACCGCGTCGGCGATCGCGTCGCCCACCGCCTGCTCCTCGCGCGCGAGCTGGCCGGCCAGCTGGTCGAGCCCGCCCTTGACGTGCAGCGTGACGGAGTCGGTCTTCATCCGGTATTCGCTCACCTTGGCGAACGGCCGGTAGAAGCCCAGCGTCAGCAGCGACAGCACCACGTTCTTCACCCGCAGCCCGACGTAGCCCCAGGGCTTGAGCTTGCACTTGAAGCGTGCCACCGTGCTCACGCCGATGTTGTTCCACACCAGCTGGAACATGCGCGCCTCGCGGTAGGCGCGCGCCGGCGCGGAGGCGAGGAACAGCAGGAAGATGGCGGCCACGCCGATCGCGATGCCCAGCACGATCGCCATCGCCCCGCCGCCCTTCATGCCCTTGAGCAGCGCGAAGGACCCGCCCAGCGCGGCGGCCAGCACGCCCGTCACGATCGCCACGCCCAGGAGGAACACGAGCAGGGTGGCCAGCCAGATGCGCACGAAGTCGCCGAACTGCGGCTTCCAGCGGCCCGGCTGGCCGCCGATGCGGCCGCGCGCGACCATCAGGCTCTTGTAGTTGTATTCGAGGCGGATCGCGCACAGGATGCTGGCGATCGCGCAGGCCACCCCGATGGCCAGGGCGGGAGCGAACGAGCCGGAGCCGCGGGTCTTGGGGACGTACAGCTCGATCAGGCTCAGGCCCAGCACCCAGATGCCCGCGAAGGCGAACACCGGCCAGCTCGCCCGGTACACCTCGCCCCAGCCCGCCTTGAACTGCAGCCGCACGCCGCGCCAGCGCGTGGCGTTGAAGCGAAAGCGCATGGCGCTGGCCCAGAAGTAGGGCGCGAGCAGCGCGCCGCCCACCAACATGACCGCCACGGTGGTGTCCTGCCCGGTCTCGGCGGCGAACTTGAAGGCCGCGTACAGCGCCACGAACAGGATGAAGCCCACCAGCATGCGCTTGGTCTGCGCGGTGAATTCCAGCGGGCTGTCGGCCACCATGGTGTGGCCGTAGAAGTACTGCGCGGTGCGCCGGCGCGCCAGCGGCGTGTAGAACCCCAGCGTCACGATGGACAGCAGCAGGTTGACGATCCACACGCGGAAGTACTCGCCGCCCGAGCCCGTGAATTCCAGCGGATAGGCGGTGATCCCGCCGCGCGCCGGTGCGCTGCTTTCCTGCATCCCGAATCCCCCAACAGGTACCGGGTCCAGTGTAGCGGCCGGGCCCTCAACCGGCCAGTTGCAGGGCCTCGATCCGTTGTACGTGCGCCAGCAGGGAGCGCTTGGCGACCGGCCACATGCGCGGCGGCACGTCGGCGTAGGCGAGTTCCACCCAGTCTTCCAGCGTGCCCCCCGGCCGCTCGCGCATGGCCGCGACGATGCGCGCCTCGCGCTGCAGGCGGTGCGCCTTGAGCATCCCGATCGCGCGCTTGGCGAAGCCCAGGACGTAGCCGTGCGCGGGCAGGATGAACTCGATGCCGCAGCTGTCGCAGGCGGCGGCGAGCCGGTCCAGCGAGTCGAGGTAGGCGGTCATGTCGCCGTCGGGCGGGTCCACCACCGTGGTGCTGCCGTTGAGGATGTGGTCGCCCGAGAACAGCAGGCCGTCTTCCACCAGCACCAGGCACAGGTGGTTGGCCGCGTGGCCGGGCGTGTGGATCGCCTTCAGGCTGTGCGTGCGGCCGTTGCCGGAGACGGCGACGACCTCGCCGTCCGCCAGGACCCGGTCCGGCGTGAACTCGCTGGCCGGCCGCGCGGTCGGCGCCGAGGGCAGGCCGAGGATGGGCGGGGGCTGGCGGCACATCGCCTGCAGCGGCCGGGCGCCCGGCGAGTGGTCCGCATGCGAGTGGGTGCACACGATCAGGCGGATGTCGCCGTTGGTGGCGCGCCAGATGCGCTGCTGGTGCTCGGGCTCGTCGGGGCCCGGGTCGATGACGATGTAGCCGGTGTGGGGGTCGCCGACGATGTAGCCGTTGGTGCCGGGGCCGGTCATCACGCCGGGGTTGGGCGCGGTCACGCGCACCAGGTTCTTCAGCAGCGGCACCGGCTGGTCGGTGCGCCAGTCCAGGTGGTGCAGCAGCTGGCCGTCGGGGCAGACGAACGCGAGTTCGCCGTACTGCATCTCGTGTTCCATGAAGCGCGCTTCGGCACCCTGCACGAAACCCGCGCGCGGGCAGCTGGTCCACAAGGGCTGGTCGCCGGCGCAGGCCGCCAGCACCGCGTCGACCGAGGCGAACTTCTCCAGCCGCTCCAGCGTGCGGATGGTGGGGAAGATCATGAAGAACTGCCCGGTCTTGTGGCGCTGCAGCGCATCGCCGGGCCGCACCCAGACCGGCTCGAACTGCTCGGACTCGTCGGCCACCGGCGTCTGCCACCCGGGCATGCGCGCGACCAGGAAGGGCACGTCGAAGCGCCGCGGCAGGTCGCGGTCGGTGATCCAGTGCGCCAGCACGAACACCTCGTCGGCGGCGAGCACGAGGCCGCGCTCGCGGCACTGCGCCGCGAAGGGCGCATGGCGGTCCAGCGCGGTGACCTCCGCCGGGTCCACCGGCCGGCCGTCGCGGTGCCGGGCGAGCAGGACGCCGAGCTCCTCGAAGCTCTCGCGGATGGCGGCGATGGCCTGCGTGAGCGCCTGGTCCGCCTGGGTGGGGCGCCGCGCCGCGAGGTCGTGCGCCTGCGCATCGGCTG
>JALHLO010000308.1 GCA_022844525.1 Ramlibacter sp. | reverse complement strand
CGGCCATGGGGCCGCTGGGCGCGGTGGCGGCGCGCTGCGCGGTGGTGGAGGACACGGTGACCGGCGTGACGGCGGGCGTGGCCGCGGGGGCCACCGTCTTCGGCTACAGCCCGCCGGAAGCCGGGCACGACACGCCGAGCGCCCTGCGCGCGGCGGGGGCCGCGGTGATCTTCCAGGACATGGCCGAGTTGCCCGGCCTGGTCGATTGAAGCCAAAGGTTTGTCGGCCCCCTCCTACAGGGTCGAGCTCGACCGCAGTCCCATAATGGCCCTCCCCTTTTCGCGGGCCCCAACTCCAATGACCAAAGAAACCGAGGCCGTGCTGCAGCTCCTGGGCCAGCACGAAGAACAGTTCCTGGCGGAATGGCTGCAGGAGGCGGGTGCCGCCTCCACCCGCGTCACCGACGCCGCGCGGCGCTCCATGCGCGGCGAGGCGCAGGAGATCCTGCAGGGGCTGCGCGTCGCGCTGCAGTCCGGCGGCGACCCCGAGAACTTCCAGGCGCCGGCCTGGTCCTCCTTGCGCCAGACCCTGGAGACGCTGTCGCGCTCGCGCGCCGCCCAGGGCCAGTCGGCCGGCGACACCAGCATGTTCGTGCTCGCGGCCAAGCGGCCGCTGTTCGGTGCCATCCAGCGCGACTTCAGCAAGGGCGACCAGCAGATGAGCGCCGTGTGGGCGGTCTCCAGCATCGTCGACCGCATGGCGCAGTGGACGGTCACGACCTACCAGCACACGCGCGAGGAAATCATCAAGCGCCAGCAGCAGGACCTGCTGGAGCTGTCCACGCCGGTGATCAAGCTGTTCGAAGGCGTGCTGGCCGTGCCGATGATCGGCACGCTCGACTCCGCGCGCACGCAGGTGGTGATGGAGACGCTGCTGCAGCGCATCGTGGACACCGGCTCGCGGCTGGCCATCATCGACATCACCGGCGTGCCCACCGTGGACACGCTGGTGGCGCAGCACCTGCTGAAGACCGTGAGCGCGATCCGCCTGATGGGCGCCGAATGCATCATCAGCGGCATCCGGCCCCAGATCGCGCAGACGATCGTGCACCTGGGCATCGACCTGCAGGGGATCGCCTCCAAGTCGAGCCTGGCCGACGCGCTGGCGCTGGCGATGGAGCAACAGGGCTTCGTCATCACGCGCACCAAGTAGGCGGGCCATGAACCGCATCCCGATCCTGCAGATGGGCCAGATCCTGCTGGTCACCATCCAGGTCGACATGCAGGACCAGATGGCTCTGGCCCTGCAGGACGACCTTGCCAACAAGATTTCCACGAGCGAAGCCAAGGGCGTGCTGATCGACATCTCGGCGCTGGAGATCGTCGATTCCTTCGTCGGCCGCATGCTGGCCAGCATTTCCGGCATCTCGCGCATCCTGGACGCCACCACGGTGGTGGTCGGCATGCAGCCCGCGGTGGCCATCACGCTGGTGGAGCTGGGGCTGTCGCTGGAAGGCGTGCGCACGGCGCTCAACGTGGAGCGCGGCATGGAGCTGCTGCAGCAGCACCGCAAGGAGAAGCCGCTTGCTCGCTGACAGTTCCGGCTCGTTGCCCGTTCGCACCGAGGAAGACATCGTCGCCAGCCGGCAGAAGGTGCGCGCCCTGACGCAGCAGCTGAAGTTCTCGCTGGTGGACCAGACCAAGATGATCACGGCGGCCAGCGAGCTGTCGCGCAACACCGTGGTGCACGGCGGCGGCGGCATCATGCGCTGGGAACTGCTGGACGAAGGCGTGCGCCGCGGCCTGCGGCTGCACTTCGAGGACACCGGCCCCGGCATCAAGGACCTGAAGCTCGCGCTCACCGACGGCTGGACTTCCGGCGGCGGCATGGGCCTGGGCCTTCCCGGCAGCAAGCGGCTGGTGCACGAGTTCGAGCTGCACTCCGTGCCCGGCGAAGGCACACGCGTGAGCATCACCCGGTGGAAATGATCTTCGGCACCTTCCACGCGGTGTTCCCCATGGGAGACCCCAGCCGCGTGGGCGAGGCGCGCCGGCATGCGGCGCAGCTGGCGGACGACTGCAACCTGAGCGAAGTCGACGCCGGGCGGCTGGCCATCGTGGTCACCGAGCTGGCGACCAACCTCGTGCGGCATGCGCTGCGGGGCCGCCTGTGGCTGTCCTCGCGACCCGGGCGCGGCGAGGTGGAAGTGATCGCGGTGGACGAAGGCCCGGGCATCCTCGACATCGAGCGCTCGCTGGGGGACGGCTTCTCCACCGGCGGGACCCCGGGGACGGGGCTGGGCGCCGTGCGCCGCCTCGCCCAGCACTTCGACCTGCATTCCAAGGTTGCCGAGGGAACGGTGGTCGTGGCGCGCGTGCGCTCCTCCGCCGCCACGGAGGCGGAGGGCGCGGCATCGGTCGGCGCCGTGTCGCTGAACGCGCCCGGCGAGTCGGTCTGCGGCGACGGCTGGGGCTTCGTCCTCGACGGCGAACGCACGGCCGTGATGGTCGCCGACGGCCTGGGCCATGGGCCCGACGCGGCCGAGGCCGCGGCCGTGGCCCTGGAGGCCTTCAGCGAGGAACCGATGGCCAGCCCGCGGCAACTGCTGGAACGCACGCACCAGGCGCTGCGCCGCACGCGCGGCGCGGCCGTCATGGTGCTTCACGCCGACGCCGCCGCGGGCACCATCCGCAGCGCGGGCGCCGGCAACGTCATGGCGCGCCTGATCTCGGGCGTGTCCGACCGCACGCTGCTGTGCCAGCACGGCACGGCGGGCCTCGCCGTCCGCACGCCCGAGGAAATCACCACGCCGTGGCCGCCGCATGCGATGCTGGTGGTCTGCAGCGACGGGATCGAGACGCGCTGGAAGGGCGACACGCTGGCGCCGCTGCTGGGCCGCGACCCGGCCCTTGCGGCCACCGTCCTGGCGCGCGACTATTGCCGTGGCCGCGACGATGCCACCGTCGCCGTGCTGCGGCGCAAGGACTGACATGGCCGACCAGGCAGACACACCCGACAAGCTGCAAGCCGCGCTGGAGGAAAGCCGCAGGGAGGCGCACGAGCTGCGCACCGAGCTGGAGGAAACCAACCGCGGCGTGCTCGCGCTCTATGCCGAACTGGATTCGCAGGCGGAGCAGCTGCGCCAGGCCACCGAACTGAAGAGCCGCTTCCTGGCCTACATGAGCCACGAGTTCCGCACGCCGATCAACTCCATGCGCAGCATCACGCGCCTGCTGCTGGACCGCGTCGACGGGCCGTTGACCGAGGAGCAGGAAAAGCAGGTCACCTTCATCCAGCAGAACGCCGCCGAATTCGCCGAGATGGTGGACGACCTGCTGGACCTCGCCAAGGTGGAAGCCGGCCGGGTGGAGATCTCGCCGGCCTGGTTCGAGATGGTGGACCTGTTCTCGGCGCTGCGCGGCATGTTCAAGCCGGTGCTCACCAACCCCGCGGTCAACCTCGTGTTCGAGGAGCCCCAGAACGTACCCAAGCTGTACACCGACGACCGCAAGCTGTCGCAGATCCTGCGCAACTTCATCTCCAACGCGCTGAAGTTCACGCCCAAGGGCGAGGTGCGCGTGTCGGCCCGCTTCGAAGGCGACGGCATGGTCACCTTCGCCGTGCACGACAGCGGCATCGGCATCGCTCCCGAGTTCCACGAGAGCATCTTCCAGGACTTCTCGCAGGTGAAGTCCCCGCTGCAGAAGCGCCTGCGCGGCACCGGCCTCGGCCTGTCCCTGAGCAAGAAGCTGGCGGAGCTCCTGGGCGGCAGCGTGCGCCTCGAAAGCGAGCCGGGCAAGGGCTCGGTCTTCTCCCTCACGATCCCCATCCAGATGGAGGACGCGAAACCGGAATGATAGCTACGGACGTCATCAACGCCACGATCGACCGCTCGGGCCACACGGTGCTGGTGGTGGACGACAACCCGGCGACGCGGTACTCCACCGGCCGAGTGGTCCGCGCGGCCGGCTTCCGCACGAGCGAGGCGGGCAGCGGCGCCGAGGCGCTCGACCTGGTCGCCCGGGGCGTGTCGGCGGTGGTGCTGGACGTCCACCTGCCGGACATCGACGGTTTCGAAGTCTGCCGCATCATCCGCGCCAACCCCGCGACCGAGATGCTGCCGGTGGTGCACCTGTCGGCGGCGTATGTCCGCGACGAGGACCGCGTCACCGGCCTCAACGCCGGCGCCGACGGCTACCTGGTGCACCCGGTGGAGCCGGCCGTGCTGGTCGCCACGCTGCAGGCGCTGATCCGCGCGCGCACCGCCGAAGACGAACTGCGCCGCAGCGAGCAGCGCTTCCGCGCGATCTACAACCAGGCGCAAAGCGGCATCGCGCTGCTCGACGAAGAGGCCCGCTTCCAGGACGCCAATCCGGCCATGCTGCGCCTGCTGGGCCGCGCGCGCGAGGCGCTGATGGGCCAGCCGGTCAGCGCCCTGGCGCCGCCCGAATGGAAGGGCTTCGTGGACACGCAGCTGGCGCGCCCGGCGGCGGAGCGGCCGCCCTGGCGCGGCGAGTTCCCGCTGCTGGGCGCGGGCGGGCGGCCGGTGTACCTGGAGTGGAGCGTGTCCTCGCACGTGGAACCGGGCGTGCGCATTGCCATCGCGCT
>JALHLO010000307.1 GCA_022844525.1 Ramlibacter sp. | reverse complement strand
CGGCCGGCGGCGGCCCGCACGCGCGCCACCAGCTCCGGGTCCACGGCCCGCTCTCCGCGCAGCGCGCGCGAGGCGGTGATCGGGCTGACGTGGGCGGCCTGGGCGACGTCGGCGAGGGTGACCCGGCCGGTGGCGCGGGAACGGACAGGTTTGTGCATTGGATACGGGAAAACCCGCATCGAAATGGTGCGGGACCGATTTAGGATAGCGCTATCCAACGGCGTTTGGCAAGGGCGGGATAGCCCGGATCGCAAGAGTGCGACGGAATGTCCCGGTTGATCCCGGCAGGCGCCTTTTTTCTTTGACTATTTTGGACAGCGCTATCCAGTGGGTTTCCGGATCGTGATCATGGGTGTGGCCGGCTGCGGCAAGTCCACCGTCGGTGCCGCCGTCGCTACCGCGGAGCACTTGCCGCTGATCGAAGGCGACGACTTCCACAGCCCGCAGAGCCGCGAAAAGATGGCGCGCGGCACCCCGCTGACCGACACCGACCGCGCGCAATGGCTGGTCACCCTGGGCCGGCAACTGGCGGGCCACCCCGACGGCGTGGTGCTCACGTGCTCCGCGCTCAAGCGCGCCTACCGCGACCAGCTGCGCCAGGCCGCGCCCGGCCTGCGCTTCCTGTTCCTCGAGATCGCCCCGGACGCCGCGCAGCAGCGGGTCAGCGGGCGCGGCTCCCATTTCTTCTCGGCCAGCCTGGTGGACAGCCAGTTCGCCACCCTCGAGTCCCCCGTGGGCGAAGAGGGGGTGCTCGCGGTCGACGCCCTCGAACCCATCGCCAGCCTGCAGCGCCGCGTCGCTGGCTGGCTGCACGGCAAGGAGCCGGCATGAACCTGCCCATCGCCCACGGCCGCTTCCAGCGGCTGACCCACGTGCTCATGGCCGCCTGCCTGGGCGTGATGGCGGTCGCGGTGTTCGTCAACGTGGTGCTGCGCTACGGCTTCGGCAGCGGCATCGCGGCCAGCGAGGAACTGTCGCGCCTGCTGTTCGTGTGGATGGTGTTCATCGGCGCGGCGGCGGCCTATCCGGCCGGCGAGCACATGGCGTTCACCTCGCTGGTCGGCATGCTGCAGAAGCGGCCGGTGGCCTTCGCCGTGATGACGGCGCTGATCCGCTTGCTGGTGATCCTGGCCTGCGTGCTGGTCGCCTGGGGCGCCTGGCAGCAGGTGGTGGTGGGCATGGACAGCCGCTCGGTGGTGCTGCGCTATCCCTCGGCCCTGCTGCCGCTGCCGGCCCTGCTGGCCGCGGTGGCGATCGGCGTGATGGCCCTGGTGGAACTGGTCAGGCGCGACCCGCTCGACCTGGGCCACGCGGCGGAAGTGGAGTGAGCGGCATGTCCCCCGAAGCGCTCGCCTTCGTCGTCTTTTCCGCCGGCATGCTGGTGCTCATGGGCATCGGCATGAACATGGCGCTGGCCCTGGTGCTGACCGGCGCCGCCATGGCCTGGGTGCTGGGCTTCTGGGACACCCAGCTGCTGGCGCAGAACCTGGTGGCCGGCATCGACAGCTTCCCGCTGCTGGCCGTGCCCTTCTTCATCCTGGCCGGCGAGCTGATGAACTCCGGCGGGATCAGCAAGCGCATCATCGACATGGCGCAGGCCTGGGTCGGCCACATCCGCGGCGGCCTGGGCTTCGTGGCGATCGGCGCGGCGGTGCTCATGGCCAGCATGAGCGGCTCGGCGCTGGCGGACACCGCGGCCCTGGCCACCATCCTGCTGCCGATGATGAAGCGCCAGGGCTACCCGATGGCCACCTCGGCCGGCCTGCTGGCCTCCGGCGGCATCATCGCCCCGATCATCCCGCCGTCGATGCCCTTCGTGATCTACGGCGTCACCACCAACACCTCGATCTCGGCGCTGTTCCTCTCGGGCATCGTGCCCGGGCTGATCATGGGCGTGGGCCTGGTGATCGCCTGGAAGCTGGTGCTGCGCAAGATCGAGCTGCCCGCAGGCGAACCGCTGCCCATGAAGGAGCGGCTGCGCGCCACCGGCAAGGCCTTCTGGGCACTGCTGATGCCGCTGATCATCATCGGCGGCATGAAGACCGGCGTGTTCACGCCGACCGAGGCGGCCGTGGTCGCCGCCTTCTACGCCCTGATCGTGGCCCTGGCCATCCACCGCGAGATGCGCATCGCCGAAGTCGGCCCGGTGCTGGTGCGCGCGGCCAAGACCACCGCCATCGTGATGTTCCTGTGCGCCGGCGCGCAGGTGGCCAGCTACATGATCACGCTGGCGGACCTGCCCGCCACCCTGACCGGCTGGCTGGGCCCGCTGGTGGACAACCCGCGCCTGCTGATGGCGGTGATGATGGTCGTGCTGGTGCTCATCGGCACCGCCCTGGACCTGACGCCCACCATCCTGATCTTCGCGCCGGTGATGCTGCCGATCGCGGTGAAGGCCGGCATCGACCCCGTCTACTTCGGCCTGATGTTCGTGCTGAACGGTGCCATCGGGCTGATCACGCCCCCGGTGGGCACCGTGCTGAACGTCGTCGCCGGGGTGGGGCGCCTGTCGCTGCACCAGGTGATCAAGGGGGTCAATCCCTTCCTGCTCACCTACGTCCTGATCCTCGCCCTGTTCGTCGCTTTCCCGCAGATCGTCATCGCGCCGGTCGCGTGGATGCGCTGAGTTTTTCCCTCCCACTGTTCCTTCGAAAGAGACACACGTGAACTTCCTCCGTCGCTCCATCCTCGCGGCCGCCGCCGGCGCCGCGCTGCTCGCCTCCACCGCGAGCCTCGCCGCCGACATCAAGCCGCGGCTGATCCGCTTCGGCTACGGCCTGAACGAGCAGAGCAACCAGGGCCGCGCCGCCAAGTTCTTCGCCGAGCAGGTGGAGAAGGCCTCCGGCGGCAAGATGAAGGTGCGCGCCATCGGCGCCGCCGCCCTCGGCCCGGACGTGCAGATGCAGCAGGCCCTGATCGGCGGCGCGCAGGAAATGATGGTGGGCTCCACCGCCACCCTGGTGGGCATCACCAAGGAAATGGCGCTGTGGGACACGCCCTTCCTGTTCAACAACGCGAAGGAAGCCGACGCGGTGCTGGACGGCCCGATCGGCACCAAGGTGATGGACAAGCTGCAGGACAAGGGCCTGGTGGGCCTGGCCTACTGGGAAAACGGCTTCCGCAACCTGACCAACAGCAAGCGCCCGGTCACCAAGATGGAAGACCTGGACGGCATCAAGCTGCGCGTGATGCAGAACAACGTCTACCTGGACTCCTTCAAGACCCTGGGCGCCAACGCGATCCCGCTGCCGTTCTCCGAGCTGTTCAGCGCGCTGGAGACCAAGACGGTCGACGGCCAGGAGAACCCGTACAACACCATCCTGTCTTCCAAGTTCTACGAGGTGCAGAAGTACCTGAGCGTGACCAACCACGTGTACAGCCCGTGGATCGTGCTGGTGTCGAAGAAGTGGTGGGACGGCCTGTCCAAGGACGAACAGAAGATCCTGTCGGACGCCGCCAAGGCCAGCCGCGACTTCGAGCGCAAGGACACCCGGGAAGAGGGCGCCAAGGCGCTGGCCGACCTGAAGGCCAAGGGCATGCAGATCAACGAGCTGCCCGCCACCGAAGCGGCCCGCATGCGCGACAAGCTGACCAAGGTGAACGGCGAGATCGCCGCCAACGTCGGCATGGACCTGTGGAAGGAAACGCAGGCGGAGCTGGCGAAGATCCGCGGCGCGAAGAAGTAAACAAGGTCATCCCCGCGCAGGCGGGGACCCAACGGTTTGGAAAGCGGCCTGCGGGCCGCTTTTTCGTTGGCGCCGCCGGCTACTTCTTCTTGCGCCGGTTGCCGCCCACGGCCGCACTCGCACCGGCCGCCTTGGCCGCCGCCCGCGGTGCCGCCGGCCGCGCCTGCTCCAGCCACTGCAGCGATTCCGCATAGCCGACGAAACGGCGCAGGTACTCCGGCGACAGCTCGCGCATCAGGTCCAGCGTGCGCAGCACCAGCATGTGGGAGTTCAGCGGGCCGGCGTTGGCCGGCTTGCGCGACACCGCCTGCTCAACGCGGTCCAGGGTCGCCACGCGGTCCCAGGCCTGGCGGAAGCGCCGGGCGCTCGCGAGCTGGTCGTCGCCCGCGTCCTGGCCCTCCTGCGACGCCGGCCTCGCAGCCCGCGTCGCTTGTCGCAGGTAGGCATTGAGCTGCGCGAGCGCGGAGCTGGCGGCTTGGGCTCCTTCTTGCGCAGCGGGCGGCGGCGGCTCGGCCGCGATTCGCTCCATGAAATCGCAGACTCCCGCTTGCAGCTTGCGCCGCAGCAGGTCCTGCACGGCCGGCGGCTGCCCGGGAAGGCGGCGCGCCAGGGCCTCCAGCGCCAGGAAGCGCATCGGGTCGCGGCGCCAGGCCCCTTCGCTGCGCAGCGCGGCGATCCGCTCCTGCAGCGCGCCGGCACCTTGCTCCGCCGCCTCGCTCATGGCTTCGTGGCCGCCGCCGGATGCGCGGAGCGCGGCACCGGAGCCATCTCGACCCGCCGGTTCAGGGCGCGCCCCTGCTCGCTGCTGTTCGGGGCCACCGGCTGCTCCGCGCCGAAGGCCGCGGCGAACACCTGGGACGAAGGCAT
>JALHLO010000306.1 GCA_022844525.1 Ramlibacter sp. | reverse complement strand
CGGCGGGTGTCGCGGTTGGGCGCTGGCGCGCGCACACCACGACCTACAAGGCGTGGTGGGTCGTGGTGCGCGCGCGCAGCGCCGCACCCCGGCATGCGGCGATCTCAAGCCCCGCAGGTCGTGGTGAACGCGCGCAGCGCCGAACCGCGGCATGCGACGATCGCAAGCCCGTAGGTCGTGGTGAGCGCGCGCAGCGCCGAACCGCGGCATGCGACGATCACAAGCCCGTAGGTCGTGGCAAGCGCGCGCAGCGCCGAACCGCGACGCTCACCCCACCGCGAACGGCGCCCGCAGGAACCCCCGGAACCGCGCCCGCCCGCCCCGCGTCGGCGGCTCGGTCAACCGATACCGCGGAAACCGCGCCAGGAAGCGCCCGATCGCCACCCGCCCCTCCAGCCGCGCCAGGCTCAAGCCCGCGCACTGGTGGATCCCGAAGCCGAACGCCAGGTGCCGGTTGTTCTCCCGCGAGAGATCCAGCACGTCCGGCTGCGCGAACTGCGCCGGGTCCCGGTTCGCCGCGCCTATGCACAGCGTCACCAGCGCGCCTTCGGGCAGGGCCACGCCGCCCACTTCCACGGCCCTCAGCGCGCGCCGGTTCCCCAGCTGGTTGGACGATTCGAAGCGCAGGAACTCGTCCACCGCCAGCGTCATCGCCGGCTCCAGCGCATCCCAGTCCGGCTGCGTGCCGATCGCGCGCAGCAGCTTGTCCTTTTCCTGCGGCCACTCCTGGAGCGCCACCAGCGCATTGCCGATCAGGTTGGTGGTGGTCTCGTGGCCTGCGTTGAGGATGAACACGCAGTTCTGCAGCAGCTCGGTCTCGGACAGCTTCTCGCCCGTCGCTTCCCCCTGGATCAGCCGCGTGAGCACGTCGTGCTCCGGGTCGCCCGGGTGGCGGCGGCGGTCCGCCACCAGCACCTTGAGGTAATCCAGGAACTCGCGCACGCTGCGGTTGCCCAGGTCTTCCTGCTCCTTCGTGAGCTTCGGTTCCAGCGCGCCCAGGATCGCCAGCGACCAGCCGCGCAGCGGCTCGCGCTCGTCGCGCGGCACCGCCAGCAGGTTGCCGATGATCTCCACCGGAATGGCGGAGGCGAAGTCCTCGACCAGGTCGCCGCCGCCCTTGGCCTCGATGCCATCGAGCAGCGTCTCCACCAGCAGGATCAGCCCCGGCTCCATGTCGGCGATCGCGCGCCGCGTGAGCGCGCCCATGATCAGCTTGCGCACGCGCGTGTGCAGCGGCGGGTCGTTGAACACCAGGCTGTTCGTGTGGTGCTCCAGCAGGGGCGAGCCCGCGCCGTACTTGGGCGTGAATTCCACCTTCTTGTCGGAGCTGAACACCTGCGCGTCCCGGTACACCGCCACCAGGTCCGCATAGCGCGTGAGGAACCAGGAGCCGTCCGGCATGCGCCTGACCGGCGCGCTCTCGCGCAGCGCGGCGTACACCGGGAAGGGGTTGGCGTAGAAATCCGCGGGGAGGGCGCGCAGGTCGAAGGACGACGCTATGTCGCGTGCCCGCTCCGGGGCCATGGGGGGCGTGACCTGCATCGCTTCAGCCCTGGAGGAAGTCGCGCAGCGCGAACAGCACCGGGTCGGGCGCCTCGGTCATCATCTGGTGCCCGGCCTCGACCAGCACCCTCCGGCCGTTCTTCGCCTTCTGCTGCAGGGAGGCGGCGGCCTTGGGCGGCGTCATCGCGTCGTTGCGTCCCAGCAGGAACAGCACCGGGCATGTCACCTTCTCCATCGCCGCCTCGCCGCCCGCATAGCTGTCGCAGGCGACGAAGCCGCGGTGGAACACGTTGACCCTGGTGTTGCTGGCCAGCACCCGCCGCATGAGCGCGCGCGAGCCGCCGTACAGCCAGGTGCCGGGACCCAGCGCCGACGGCGGCGGGGCCATCATCGAGTGCGAGTACATGTTGACCATGTCGATGCCCTTCATGGGCGCGTTCTGCGAGTTCTCCAGCAGCGCGGGGGAGACCTTCATCGGGAACGCGACGCCCACCAGGGCCAGGTGCGTGATGCGCTCCGGCGCGCGCGCGGCGGCTTCCAGCGCCACCAGCGCGCCGAAGCTGTGGCCCACCAGCGCCGCCTTCTCCACGCCGGCGGCGGCGAGCAGCGCCAGCACGAAGTCCGCGGCTTCCTCCACGGTCCTGGGCGGTTCGCCCTCGCTCTTGCAGTGGCCCGGCAGGTCCGGCGCCAGCACGTTCCAGCCGTGGTGCGCGAAATAGCGCGTCTGCAGGATCCAGACGCTGTGGTCGTTCAGCACGCCGTGGATGAAGACGACGGTGGGTCGGGCGGCGTCGAAGGCCTTGCCGCCGGTGTAGCAGAAGGTCCTGGCGCCGTGGACGGTCAGCAGCATGCCCATGGCCTCCTCACGCTTTCTCGGCGGCCTTGAGCGCGCGCTTGAGGTCGTCGATCAGGTCGTCCGGGTCTTCCAGCCCGATCGACAGCCGGATGGTCCCCGGGCCGATGCCGGCGCTGCGCAGCGCCTCGTCGCTCATGCGGAAATGGGTGGTGCTGGCCGGGTGGATCACCAGCGAGCGGCAGTCGCCGACGTTGGCGAGGTGGCTGAACAGCTTGAGCGTCTCGATGAACTTCTTGCCCTGCTCGCGGCTGCCCCTCATGTCGAAGCTGAACACCGACCCCGCGCCCTTGGGCAGCAGCTTGCGCGCCAGCGCGTGGCTGGGGTGCGATTCCAGCATCGGGTGGCCCACCCGCTCCACGAAGGGCTGCGCCGCCAGGAACTCCACCACCTTGCGCGTGTTGCTCATGTGCCTTTCCATGCGCAGGGGCAGCGTTTCGATGCCCTGCAGGATCAGCCAGGCGGTGTGCGGGCTCATGCTGGCGCCGAAATCGCGCAGGCCCTCGCGGCGCGCGCGCAGCAGGAAGGCGCCCACCGTGGACTCGTCGCTGAACACCATGTTGTGGAAGCCCTCGTAGGGCGCGGTCAGTTCGGGGAAGCGGCCGGAGCGCTCCCAGTCGAAGCTGCCGCCGTCCACCACCACGCCGCCGATCACCGTGCCGTGGCCCGAGAGGAACTTGGTGGCCGAGTGGTAGATGAGGTCCGCGCCCAGGTCGAAGGGCTTCATCAGGTAAGGGGTGGTGAACGTGGAATCCACCAGCAGGGGCAGGCCGGCTTCGTGCGCGACCGCCGAGACCGTGGGGATGTCCAGCACGTCCAGGCCGGGGTTGCCGACCGTTTCCCCGAACAGCAGCTTGGTGTCCGGCCGGATCGCCGCCCGCCAGCCGTCGATGTCGCCGGGCTTGACGAAGGTGGTGGCGATGCCGAAGCGGCTCAGCGTGTAGTGCAGCAGGTTCTGCGAGCCGCCGTACAGCGCGGTGCTGGCCACGATGTGCGAGCCGGCCCCCATGAGGGTGGCGATGGCCAGGTGCAGCGCCGCCTGCCCGCTGGCGGTGGCGATCGCGCCGATCCCGCCTTCCAGGGCCGCCACCCGCTGCTCCAGGACGGCGTTGGTGGGGTTGCTGATGCGCGAATAGACGTGGCCCGAGCGCTCCAGGTTGAACAGCGCCGCGGCGTGGTCGCTGGACTCGAACACGAAGGAGGTGCTCAGGTGGATCGGCACCGCGCGGGCGCCGGTGGTCGGGTCGGGTGCGGCGCCGGCATGCAGGGCCAGCGTGTCGAATCCGGGATCGGAATAACCGGGCATAGGGGGATCCCTCCTCTTCTGGAACTGGCTGGGATTGTGGGCTATATTCATCACGACCCGGTCGTGCCCTCGCGCGCCCGGTCCAAGGAGACGGCCATGAAAGTCAGCGACATCCTGCGCGTGAAGGGCAACACCCTCTACACCGTGGCTCCGGACGAGCCACTGTCGCGCGCCATCGAGACCATGGCCGAAAAGGACATCGGCTCCCTGGTGGTGATGGAACACGGCGACCTGGTGGGCATGCTCACCTTCCGCGAGGTGATCCAGTGCATCGTCGAGAGCAAGCACGTGGTCGGCGACACCCTGGTGCGCCGCGCCATGGACGACCACCCGCTGACCTGCACCACGGAAACCGAGCTGGACGAGGTGCGCCGCATGATGCTGGAGCGCCATGCGCGCTACATGCCGGTCATGGACAAGCGCATGCTGATGGGGGTGATCAGCTTCTACGACGTCGCCAAGGCGGTCGTGGACAGCCAGAACTTCGAGAACCGGATGCTCAAGGCCTACATCCGCGACTGGCCGGCCTCCGAGGATTCGCAGCCCACGGCCCAGCTGTAGGGCCGCAGGGAAAAGGGGCGCCGCGGCGCCCCTTTGCTTTCAGGCCGCCCCCGGCCGCGTGTGCTCCGAATGCAGCACCGGTTCGCGCTGCTCCGCCACGGGCCGCGGCTTCTTCCGCCCGAAGATCTTGAAGAGTCCCCACAGCGCCGCCCCGCCGGCCACGATGAGCACCTTCGAGAACTTCGCCGCGAAGGCCAGCAGCAGCGCGAACAGCCCCAGCTTCTTGGCCGCGGCACCGGCCACCAGCGTCGCCAGGCCATAGGCCGCCACCTTGTCGGTGGAGCCGTTGAAGTCGGCGTAGCGCTTGCCTTCCGCGTATTCCAGCGCGTCCAGCAGCTGCAGCGC
>JALHLO010000305.1 GCA_022844525.1 Ramlibacter sp. | reverse complement strand
GGAGGTGGAAACCGCGCCGCCGCGGATCTCGATCCACTCCGTCCATTCCCTGAGTCGCTGCAGCGCCGCGGCGTCCTGCGCCGCGCCCCAGCCGGCGCAGGCGCCGAGGGCACGGCCCATCGCCACCATCCAGCGGCTGCGGCAATGCAGCGCAATGTCGTAACCCCGGCGCGCTGCTTCCTCCGCGTCCTCCCAGCGGCCCTGCCACAGGTGGGCGGCGCACTTCACTTCCCAGATCGAGGCACCGACGACGTGGTCGCGGCTTCCGAGCAGCTGGAGCGCTTCCCGGAAGACCTCGTCGGATTCGCCGAAGCGGCCGATGTCGGCCAGCGTATAGCCCGTGCGTGCCAACGTGTAGGCCGAGCCGATCGCGATGCCGCTGCCGGGCTTGCTGCGTTCCCGCTTGCGTTCCACCGCGTGGGCCAGGAGCGGAAGCGCGCGTTCGTACATGCCGGCGGAGGCAAGCGACTGGCCCAGGGTGGCCTCCACCTGCACTTGCAGGCCGACGTCTCCGGATGCGACGGCGTAGCGCAAGGCACGCTCGCCGTAGCGCACCGCTTCGCGCGGCCGCCCGCGCGCATAACTGAGGTAGGCGAGCCAGTATTCGGCGCGCGCGACCGCATTCGGATCCCCGATGTCCCGCGCCAGCTCGAGTGCCCGCACCAGCAGCCGGAAGTCGTCGCGCAGGTCGAGCGGGTCGAACACGCACGCCTGGCCGAGCTTCTCCGCGATCGCGCACCAGCGTTGCTTGATGGGCGGCGCGAGCTCGGGCAACGCATCCAGCGCGCGCAAGGCGGTCGTGTACTGGGCCCGGGCCCGGTCCAGGGCGGACGCCGCCAGCGCCTTGTCGCCGGCAAGCTCGGCGAACCGGGCCGCCTCCTCGCTGGCCCCGCCCGCGTCGTAATGGTAGGAGAGCGCCTCGAGCGAGTCGAAGGCGCTCTCGTCGCCCACCGAGCTTTCCAGGGCTTCGGCGACGCTCAGGTGCAGCTGCCGCCGGCGGCGCAAGGTGACCATCGCGTACACGGCATCGCGCGTCAGCTTGTGCTTGAAGCGCAGCATCCCGGTATCGCCCTCGCGCACCAGGAAGTCGGCATCCACCAGCGCCTGGAGCCGGCTGCCGGTGTCGCGATCGTCGCTGACGCCGTGCAGCAGCCATTCGGGAAAGACATTGCCGATGACCGATGCGACGTACAGCAGCTCGGCCTGCTGCGGCGACAGCAGGCCGACCCGGGAGGCAACCAGCGCGCTGATCCACGCGACATTGATTTCCGAGGTGCTCTCCGTGAGTTGCCCGCGGGTGGCGGCGTGGCAGAGCTCCTCGATGAACAGCGGGGTGCCTCCGGACTGCCGGTAGATCGCATGCGCGAGCAACGGCGCCTCGGTGGCCAGGGCCCGGTCGACGGCGGTGGCGGTTTCCTCCTCGCTGAGCGGCTGCAGGTGCAGCGTGCGGACCGCGCCGCTCTCGAGCGCGCTCGCGTGGAACGGGCGGGTGGCCAGGACGACCAGCATGCGGGCCTCGCGCGCGAGCAGGGCCTCCAGCGCGCTGCGGCTCGCCGTGTCGGCCCATTGCCAGTCGTCCAGGAGCACGACGATCGTGCGCTGGCTGGTGACCGAGATCAGCTCCATCAGGGCGGCGACCAGCTTGCTGGCATTGGGCGGCCTGGCGCCCGCCTTGTTCACCGGCGCGCTTCCGCCGCCCGGCCTTCCCGCCGCCTGCCGGATCAGGTGCCGGAAGGGCTGCAGGGGCTCCGCCCCGAGATAGCCTTCGCAATAGCCTTGCAGCACGCGGAACTCGGACGCCGGCAGCGTCCCCTGGAACTCCTGCAGCAGCCGGGTCTTGCCGATGCCTGCTTCGCCCATGACCTGGACCAGCAGGGGAGTCCTGCTGGACACGGCGGCGCGCGCGGCCTCGTGGAGCGCCTGCAGCGTCTCTTGCCGGCCGATGAAGGGGATGGTGCCCCTGCGCGACACCGCGCCATAGGGTTCCCATTCCTGCCAGTGCCCGAGCACGCGCAGGACGGGCAGGTCGCGCGTGCGGCCCCGGATGTCCATGTCCACCGGGCCCGAGACGAGGAAGGCTTCCTGCTGCCGGATGCCGAGCGATTCATGGCTGACCAGGATTTCGCCCGGCGCGGCCGCCGAGCAAAGCCGGAAGGCGGTGTTCGCGACTTCGCCCGTGACGTCGAAGCGGCCCCTCTCGATGTCGCCGTCGCTGATGACGAGCACGCCGGAATGGATCCCGGAGTGCATCTGGAGCGCGGAGGCGGCCGGGTCGCTGCCCGTCGCGAGTTCGCTGATGCGGGCGTGCATTTCCAGTGCCGCTTCGGTCGCCCGCCGCCCGACGTCTTCGTGCGCCCTGGGATAGCCGAAGAGCGCCAGCACTCCGTCCCCCTGGGCGCGCGCGATGCTGCCCCCATGGTGCTTGATGACCCGGCGGGCGATGTGGCGGAAGTGGTCCAGCAGTTCGAGGTAGGCCTCGTCGCCGACCTGCTCCGCCAACTGCGAGGAACCCGAGAGATCTGCGAACAGGAGCGTGACGTGGCGCCGCTTGACCCCCGTCGAGCCGACCAAGCCCAGGCCTGCCGCGGCTTTGTTCATCGGGCCATTCTGCCCGATGCTTACATTTCGATGCAATGGGCCGAAACCCGTTCACCCTTTCGGCGGGGCGATGCTCACCACCGCGCCGGCAGCGCCCTCACCAGCACGATCCTCTGCTCCCGCTTCGCCACGTATCCACCCACCTCCAGGTCCTTCATCAGCTTGCTGATCATCTCGCGGGAGCATGCGAGGTGGCTGGCGATCTCGCGGTGGGTGATGCGCTCGCGCAGGGTGCGCGAGCCATCCGCGGCGGGTGGGCCGGCCATTTCCTCCAGCAGCCGCTTGGCGCGGCCGTAGACGTCGATCAGGGCCAGGCTGCGCGTGCTCTCGGTGGCCAGGCGCGCGCGCCGGATCAGGCGGGCCATCATCTCCAGCGCGAAGGTGGGCTCCTCGGCGATGTAGGCGAGCAGCGTCTCGCGCGTGACGACCGAGCAGGTGGTGGTCTCCAGCGTCTCGACGTTGGCCGAACGCGGGCCGCCGTCGAGCGACATCTCGCCGACGTATTCACCCGCGCCGTAGATGCCCAGCGTGATCTCCTTGCCGTTCGGGTCGGCCGCGTAGGCACGCAGCCGGCCGGAACGCACGATGTACAGGGTGCTGCCCAGGTCGCCTTCCTGGATCAGCAGTTGCCCCCGGCGGAAGGTGCGCTGCGCCCCGCGCGCCGCCAGTGCTTCCGTGTGCTGCTGGCCCGAAGGCAGCGGGCCGCCGACCGCCGCGGCGGTTTGCTGGGGGTGCGGCGGCCGGTGGTCGCTCATAGGTCCTGGGATGCGGTGCGCGGCGTGATGGACAAGGTCATGGGCACCACCGGGGGCAGGGTGGCGATGCGCTGGATCATGCCGCGGATGCTGTTGATCCCGGTCTTGTCCCGCAGCGACCGCACGTGCGTGCGCACCGTGTTCTCGGACACGCCCTTGGTGGTGGCGATCTCCGGCACGCGCAGCCCGTCGCACAGCAGCTTGAGCACCGCCTCCTCGGCGGGCGTGAGGCCGTGGCTGCGCGAGAAGAAGGTCAGCGCCAGGTTGCCGGTGTCGTTCTGCCGGCCCAGCATCAGCAGCACGGAGCCGCCTTCCTCGAAACCGTGGAACAGCGGCACGCAGGCGACGTGCAGGCACAACTCGCCGTTGCGCAGCACGATCATCTCGCGGCGGCCCTGGGCGGCGCGCTGCACGCCGCGCACGATCTGCTCCGTCTGCCAGGCGCTGGTGCCCAGCAGGCGTTCGTTCTGGGTGCGCATGAAGCGCTCGCGGGCCAGCTCGTGCCGCGCCAGGTGGTTGGCGTGCTGCACCTCGCAGTCGGCGCCGACCAGGATCAGGCCGTAGTCGATCTCCTCCAGCACCCGCCAGGCCCAGTCCTCCATGGACGGCCCCCGGCCGGTGGCCAGCGTGGGCAGGACGTTCTGGGAGCGGTGTTCGGCAGTGGTGTACATGGATACCTCCGTTCGGATGCAGGCCAGTCTAGGCAGCAGCCTCTTCGGGAGGACCGGGCTCGGTACCGGGCGAAATGTAATCCATTCACCTTCGTGCGGGCAGCAGCCGCAGCAGCGCCCGCTGGAACTCCGCCGGCGCTTCGTACGGCACCCAGTGCCCGGCGCCGGGCACCAGCACCAGCTCGCCGAAACGCGGTGCGTTGCGCAGCAGCGGCTCCAGCCGGTGCATGCTTTCCACGTACAGGGCGTCGGCCGCGCCGTAGATCGCATCGACCGGGCAAGGCAGCGCCGGCAGCGTCTGCAGCACGATGTCGGTCAGCGCGAGCCGGCGGCGGTGCATGCGGTCGCGCGGCACGTTGGCCGCCTGCAGCGCCACGGCCAGTTCGTCGATCGCCTCCGGCCGGTGCAGCATCAGCGTCGCGAGGTTGCTGCGATGGGCCGCGATGCGCCCCTCGAGGGTGGGCTGGTCGCGCCAGGTCGTGAGCGGCAGCCGCCGGCTGCGCAGGCCGAGCCCCGGCGCGCCGACCAGCACCAGCCGCCGCACGC
>JALHLO010000304.1 GCA_022844525.1 Ramlibacter sp. | reverse complement strand
GGGGCGGCGGCCGCAGGCGCGGCGGAAGCGGCCGGCGCGGGCGCAGCGGCCACGGCGCCTTCTTCGATGATCGCCACGACCTGCTGGCTGGTCACCGTGTCGCCTTCCTTGAACTTGAGCTCCTTGAGCACGCCGTCCACCGGGGAGGGCACTTCAAGCACCACCTTGTCGGTCTCGAGGTCGAGCAGGTTCTCGTCGCGGCGCACGCTGTCGCCGGCCTTCTTGTGCCAGGTGGCGATGGTGGCGTCGGAAACGGATTCCGGCAGGACCGGTACTTTGACTTCGATGCTCATGGACGACGTCCTGTGGCTTGGTGTGCGGTTATTCGGCGGTGTGGGTGTTGGGCGCGTTCACGAGGGCATCCTCGATCAGCTTCGCCTGTTCTTCGACGTGCGTATTGGCGTGGCCGGCGGCCGGCGACGCCGAGCGCGAACGCCCGGCGTAGCTCAGCGACTGGCCCTTGCCCAGGCAATGGTCCAGGTGGTGGCGGATCTGGTACCACGCGCCCTGGTTCATCGGCTCTTCCTGGCACCAGACCACTTCCTTGGCGCCCGAAAGCCGCTTGAGTTCGGCGGCCAGCTCGGGGCGCGGGAAGGGATACAGCTGCTCGACGCGCACGATGGCCACGTCGGTGATCTTCTTGGCCTCGGCTGCTTCGAGCAGGTCGTAATAGACCTTGCCGCCGCAGACCACGACGCGGCGCGCCTTCTTCGGATCCTTGGCGATGGTGTCGGGGATCAGGGTCTGGAAGGCGCCGCCGGTCAGGTCGTCGAGCGTGGACACCGACAGCTTGTTGCGCAGCATGGACTTGGGCGTCATCACCACCAGCGGCTTGCGCGTGGCGCGCAGCATCTGCCGGCGCAGCATGTGGAACATCTGCGCGGGCGTGGTGGGCGTGCACACCTGGATGTTGTCCAGCGCGCACAGCTGCAGGAAGCGCTCCAGGCGCGCCGAGCTGTGCTCGGGGCCCTGGCCTTCGTAGCCGTGCGGCAGGAACAGCACCAGGCCGCACAGGCGGTCCCACTTGGACTCGCCCGAAGTGATGAACTGGTCGATCACCACCTGGGCGCCGTTCGCGAAGTCGCCGAACTGGCCTTCCCAGATGTTGAGCGTGCTGGGCTCGGCGGTGGAATAGCCGTACTCGAACGCCATCACCGCTTCCTCGCTCAGCAGCGAGTCGATGATCATCACGTGTTCGGGGTTGGCGGCCAGCTGGCGCAGGGGCAGGGTGGCCTGGCCCGTCGCCTGGTCGTGCAGCACGGCGTGGCGGTGGAAGAAGGTGCCGCGGCCGGCGTCCTGGCCCACCAGGCGCAGGCGGTAGCCCTGGGCCAGCAGGCTGGCGTAGGCCAGGTTCTCGGCGAAGCCCCAGTCCATGGCCAGCTCGCCCGAGTTCATCTTCAGGCGGTCTTCGTAGATCTTGGCCACGCGCGGGTGCAGGCTGAGCGTGGCGGGCAGGGTGTTGATGGTGGTGGCCAGCGCGTCCAGCGCCGGGCGCGCGACCTTCGTGTCCACCGCGTCCGACAGCTTGCCCTTGAGCCAGGGCGTCCAGTCCACCGCGAACGGGTCGGGGCCCACCTTGGCCAGGTCGGTGGTGACGTCGCCCTTGTCCAGGCGGTCGCGGTAGGCGTCCACCAGGGCCTTGGAACCGGCGGCATCGAGCACGCCGTCGGCGGCCAGGCGCTCGGCGTAGAGCTCGCGCGTGGTCTTGCGGGCGCGGATGTTCTTGTACATCAGCGGCTGGGTGGCCGCCGGCTCGTCGGCCTCGTTGTGGCCGTGGCGGCGGTAGCAGACCAGGTCGATCACCACGTCGCGCTGGAATTCCTTGCGGAAGTCGAAGGCCAGCTGGGCGCAGAACGCGACCGCTTCCGGATCGTCGCCGTTCACGTGCAGCACCGGGGCGCCGATGATCTTGGCCGGGTCGGTGCAGTAGAAGGTGGAGCGGGCGTCGTCCTGGCGGCTGATGGTGAAGCCAACCTGGTTGTTGATGACCACGTGCACCGTGCCGCCGACCGCGAAACCGCGCGCCTGCGACATCTGGAACAGCTCCATGATCACGCCCTGGCCCGCGAACGCCGCGTCGCCGTGGATCAGCACCGGCAGCACCTGCTGGCGCTTGCCGTCCTCGCGGCGCATCTGGCGCGCGCGCACCGAACCGGCCACCACGGGATCCACGATTTCCAGGTGCGACGGGTTGAACGCCAGCGCCAGGTGCACCGGGCCGCCGGGCGTGGCCACGTCGGACGAGTAACCCATGTGGTACTTCACGTCGCCCGAGTGCGCCGGGTCGTCGTTGTGCTCGAACTGGCCGCGGAACTCGTTGAACAGCTTGTGCGGCGGCTTGCCCATCGTGTTGATCAGCACGTTGAGGCGGCCGCGGTGGGCCATGCCGATCACCACGTCCTTGATGCCGTCGCTGCCGCCGCGGCGGATCAGCGTGTCCATCAGCGGGATCAGCGAATCGCCGCCTTCCAGCGAGAAGCGCTTCTGGCCGACGAAGGCGGTGTGCAGGTAGCGCTCCAGGCCTTCGGCGGCGGTGAGGCGCTCGAGCAGGCGCTTGCGGTCGTCGGCGGCGAAGCCGTACTTGCCGGCCGCGCCTTCCAGGCGCTGCTGCATCCAGCGGCGCTGGTTGGCGTCGGAGATGTGCATGAACTCGGCGCCGATGCTGCCCGAGTACGAGGCGCGCAGCTTGGCCAGCAGGTCGCGCAGCTTGATCTTCTTTTCCGGGAACCAGCTGTCGACCGTGAACTCCTGGTCGAGGTCGGCGTTGCCCAGGCCGTGGAAGGGCAGGTCCAGGTCGGGCGCGTCCTGCTTGGCCATCATGCCCAGCGGGTCGAGGTCGGCGGCCAGGTGGCCGCGCGAACGGTAGGCGGTGACGATCTTGCCGACGGCGGCCTGCTTGCGCGCGGCTTCATCGTCCATGCCACCCGACGCGGCGCCGGCGCGGGCGGCGGCCTGCACGCTGGCCATGACGGCCGAATGCGGCACGTCGCCGGCTTCGCGGCCCTTGAAGCCGTCGAAGTAGGCTTTCCAGGCCGGGGACACGCTGGCGGGATCGACCAGGTACTGCTCGTACAGGTCTTCGATGAAGGCGGCATTGCCGCCGGCAAGCTGAGAGGTCTGCTTGAACTGCTTGATCAGACTGTCCACGACCCTGGCCTGGCCCCCTGGAGGGCCGTAAGTGATTGATGGAATGGGATGTAGGGCTGTCGGCAAGGTGCGCCGGCAAGGCCGCTGATTATAGCCGGCACGGTCGGCCTTTTAGAACCCGACATCGCCTCGCCGGGTCGGCTGGCGCTCAGACTTTGGTCGGGTGTCGGCGGCGCGGGTGGCCTGCGGTGCGCCACCGGGGCCGCCGGGCGGGGCCTCAGATGCCCAGCGCGCGCAGCTCGGTGCAGGGGCGGGATCGCTCCCAGACGCGGCCGAAATGGTCGGAAAGCTGGCGGTTGCGGGCCGGCAGCGCGGGGCTCCAGTCGCCTTCGAAGCGGCTGCCGATGCCGCGGAACAGGTAGCCGTCGCGGTCGTTGACCAGGAAAGCCGAGGGGTACTGCAGGTCCACGTGGTCCACCGGCGTGCGGAACTGGAACACCGTGGTCATGCGCTGGGCGAGCGTGAGCAGCGGGTGGATGGCGCCCTGGGCCGAGGCCGGCTCCTGCAGGATCACCTGCACCACGCCGCCGCGCCCGGCGATGGCGAACTGGCGGAAGGCGTCCAGCACTTCGGGCTGCGCGTACAGCACCGGCTCGAGGTCGCGGCTGTAGAGCCGGATCCCGCGCCGGGCGCCCTGCACGAGCGCGATGGTGGCGGCCGTGGCTTCGTGCAGGCTGCTGAAATCCTGCAGCGGCTGGGACGGGCCGCGCGGGCGGGCGGTCACCCGGCCCTCGCTGGACATCGGCTCGAGCGCGCGGCGCATGGCCTGGTGTTCGATGCCGGCTTCCATGAAGCGCTCGCCAAAGGGCTCGAAGCCGTGGCGGGCGTAGAAACCCTCGGCGCTGACCTGGGCGTTGAGCTTCACCTCGGTCCAGCCCAGCGTGCGGGCCTGGTCGATCAGTGCCACCAGCAGCGCGTCGCCGACGCCGCGGCCGCGCCACTCGCTGAGCACCGCCATGCGGCCGATCTTGTGCTCGGGGGTCAGGCGGCCGGTGCCGATCGGCTGGTCCTGCAGGTCGCGGGCGATGACGTGCCGGCACTGCGGGTCCAGGTCGTCCCATTCCTCTTCCAGCGGCACCTGCTGTTCGGCCACGAACACGGTTTCGCGCACGTGCCGCAGGTCCTTGAAGTCCGCCTGGTAGTCGGCGGGTTCGACGCGGAAGTCGGAGGGGATCATGGGGTCACCGGCGGCGGCTGGGTTTGTCCAGGTGATAGTGGCCCTGCGCCAGCAGCGCCTGCAAGGCCGCGCGGCCGTCGGCGTCCAGCGTGGCCAGGGCGGCGGCGTCGATCACGTCGGCGCCGGCCAGCAGGCGGGCCGAGGCCACGCCCATGGCATAGCCCAGGCCGTTGGCGTGCAGCCGGGCGCGCTTGCCTTCGCGGGCCCAGGCGTGGCGCGCGTGCGGGTGGCGCAGCAGGCGGCCGCCCTT
>JALHLO010000303.1 GCA_022844525.1 Ramlibacter sp. | reverse complement strand
CCGGCGTGGTGGACGACAACGCCGACTTCACTTCCTTCCTGTCCTTCCGCGAGCGCACCCAGGTGCCGCACCGTCCGCGCGACGTGCGCGAGCGCTACCTGCTGGAGGTCAAGGACGCGCACGGCCGCCCCGTGGGCGACGCCGAAGTGGCCGTGCAGGCGGCCAGCGGCTACGCGATGTGGGCGCGCACGGACACCGGCGGGCGCGCCTGGCTGCATCCCGACGCCTTCGACGCCGGCGGCTCGGCCCGCTACGACGTGCTGGTGCGCAAGGACGGCCGGCAGGCCTGGGGGCGCCTGGCGCGCGGGCAGAAGAGCGCGGTGGAAGTGATGCTCGACGCGCGGCCGGCCGCCGCCCGCGCGCGCCTGGACCTGGTGTTCCTGATCGACGCCACCGGCTCCATGGCCGACGAGATCGACAAGCTGAAGGCGACGCTGCGCACCATCACGGCGGAAGTGGCCAGCCTGCCCAGCCGGCCCGACATCTGCCTGGGCCTGGTGGCCTACCGCGACCGCGGCGATGCCTTCCTGCTGCGCAGCCACGACTTCACCAACGACGTGGGCGCCTTCCTGCAGCAGGCGCTCTACCCGCTGCAGGCCGGCGGCGGCGGCGACTACCCGGAGGCCATGAACGAGGCGCTGCACGAGACCGTGCACCAGCTCAGCTGGCGCGGCACCGGCACGACCCGCATGGTGATCCTGCTGGCCGACGCGCCGCCGCACCTGGACTACGGCGCCCCCCACTACGACGACGACATGGTGGCCGCGCTGGGCAAGGGCATCCAGGTGTTCGGCGTGGGGGCGAGCGGCCTGGACCGCCAGGGCGAATTCATCCAGCGCCAGATCGCGCAGTACACCGGCGGCAAGTTCGTGTTCCTCACCTATGCGCAGGCCGACCGGCCCGGCAGCGGCCCCGGCCGCGAGACCGTGCACGACGTGCGCAACTACTCGGTGGACACCCTGGACCGGCTGGTCGTGCGGCTGGTGGCCGAAGAGCTTGCCAAGGGGAAGGCGGGCGGCCGCTGAGGGCCTTTCCGGTCCGCTATAATCGCGGGCTTCGGCGCTTTAGCTCAGTTGGTTAGAGCGATGGAATCATAATCCACAGGTCCGGGGTTCGAGTCCCTGAAGCGCCACCAGACGCCCTGAAACCCGCACGGAGCCCCGGCTCCTGCGGGTTTTTTCCTGCCCGGCGCGGCACTCACAGGCCGGCGGCCCGCTTGGCCTCGTCCAGGGACGCATAGTGCCCCTGCTTGACCACGTCCAGCATCTCGCTGGTGCTCAGGTTCTCCAGCGCGAAGCACAGGTCCGACTCCAGCCGGCCGCGCAGCCGGTGCCCGACCTCCACGACCGCCGGCGTGGCGAGTTCGAACACGGCGCAGCTGTCCCCGTCGACGCAGACGACGATCGTCTGCCGCCCGGGGTTGACCGCGAGGACCGTGCCTCTTTCCAAACGCCTTCCTATGCCGCCCGCGCGGCCGCCAGCTCGCGCTCCAGCGCGCCCACCCAGTCGGCCTGGCCGCCGCAAGCGTAGGTGCGGCACCAGCCCGGCGTGCTGATGGTGGTGAACGCGCTCGCCTGCCGCGCGGCGGCCTGCAACGCCAGTTCGAAGCGGGACACGCACACGCCGCGCGGGGCGACGCCGGCGCGGCGCAGCACGCGCAGCACGGCGGCCCGCTCGCCCGAAGAAAGGGCCGGAAAGGGGATCTTCTGCATCGGTCACCGCTCCTCGTGTGTGGCCTCTCCAGAACGGGCCCCACGCGGCGCCGTTGACCCCGCGAGGCCCCGCAAGGCCGCGGCTTGGTTACGCGCAGGTAAAGCGGTCCGGCGGCGAGAATAAAAGCACGGCCTGCCGCGCGCGGCCGCTCTGGCACAATCGTTGGCATTGCGTCACTGCCCCCGGCGCCCCGCGCCCGGTGCGTTGACACCGCTCGCCCGGTCGAGCAAAGTGCCCGCAGCAGGCACTCCCCACAGCCTCTGGATCCACACCATGAACCGCTGGACATTGACCGCCCTCGCGGGCTTCGCGCTTGCCGCCACCGCCGTTTCGGCGCAGGTGAGCTCCATTCGCGGCGCGCCGAAAGACGTGAAGCCGGCGATCATCGCCGTCAGCGCCACGCCGCCGATCATCACGCTCGACGGCAAGGCCGACCGCTTCTCGCCCGGCGCCCGCATCAAGGACCGCAACGAGCGCCTCGTGCTGACCGGCACGCTGGCCGGCCAGTCGGTCTACACCCTCTACAAGCGCGACGCCGCGGGCCTGGTGCACGAGGTGTGGCTCCTCACCGAGGAGGAATACCGCAAGCTCGGCGGCTCCAGCGCGGACCTCGGCAACCCCGAGGGCTACAAGCGCTTCGCCGAACTGCTGGACCTGATCTGGGCCAACCGCTGGCTGCTGCTGGGGAAGTGAGCGATGCCATGAAAAAGGTCTACATCAAGACCTTCGGCTGCCAGATGAACGAGTACGACTCGGACAAGATGGCGGACGTGATGAACGCGGCGCAGGGCTACGAGCCCACGCAGGACCCGGAGCAGGCCGACCTGATCCTGTTCAACACCTGCTCGGTGCGCGAGAAGGCGCAGGAGAAGGTGTTCTCCGACCTCGGCCGGGTCAAGCACCTGAAGAGCAAGGGCGTGCTGATCGGCGTGGGCGGCTGCGTCGCCAGCCAGGAAGGCGCGGCCATCATCGAGCGCGCGCCCTATGTCGACGTGGTGTTCGGCCCGCAGACGCTGCACCGGCTGCCCGAACTGCTGGCGCAGCGCGAGCGGCAGCAGCGCCCGCAGGTGGACATCAGCTTCCCGGAGATCGAGAAGTTCGACCACCTGCCGCCGGCGCGCGTGGACGGCGCCTCGGCCTTCGTGTCCATCATGGAAGGCTGCTCCAAGTACTGCAGCTACTGCGTGGTCCCGTACACGCGCGGCGAGGAGGTCTCGCGCCCCTTCGAGGACGTGCTGACGGAGATCGCTGTCCTGGCCGACCAGGGCGTCAAGGAAGTGACGCTGCTCGGGCAGAACGTCAATGCCTACCGCGGCCGGATGGGCGACACGGCGGAGATCGCCGACTTCGCGCTGCTGATCGAGTACGTGGCGGAGATCTCCGGCATCGAGCGCATCCGCTACACCACCAGCCACCCGAACGAGTTCACGCAGCGCCTGGTCGACGTGTACGCGAAGGTGCCCCAGCTGGTGAGCCACCTGCACCTGCCGGTGCAGCATGGCAGCGACCGCATCCTGATGGCGATGAAGCGCAACTACACCGCCATGGAGTACAAGAGCACGATCCGCAAGCTGCGCGCCGTGCGGCCGCAGCTGTCGCTGTCCAGCGACTTCATCGTCGGCTTCCCGGGCGAGACGGAAGCGGACTTCGCGAAGATGATGAAGCTGGTGGAGGACGTCGGCTACGACGCCAGCTTCTCCTTCATCTTCAGCCCGCGCCCGGGCACGCCCGCGGCGGCCCTGCAGGACGACACGCCGCACGAGGTGAAGCTCGCCCGCCTGCAGCACCTGCAGGCTGTGCTGGAGGAGAACGTGCGCCGCATCAGCGCCAGCCGCGTCGGCACCGTGCAGCGCATCCTGGTTGAAGGCCCGTCGCGCAAGGACCCGAACGAACTGATGGGCCGCACCGAGTGCAACCGCATCGTCAACTTCGCCGGGCCCGCGCGCCTGATGGGGCAGATGGTGGACGTGAGGATCACGCAAGCTCTGCCGCATTCGCTGCGAGCGGAAGTGGTGACGACCGAGGCGGCGCTCGCCTGAGCGCGCGGGCCACGCGTCCGCACGTGGCGAAGAAAACGGCGGCTCGAGGGCCGCCTTTTCACTCCTACCACACGAGTGCTCATCAAAAGGTTGTTGCAAATGTAGTTGTTGTTTTTTGCGCGTTCGACCCACGCGTTCCGGCGAGCTCCCCATACTTCGCAGCTCGTTTCATTCGGGAGCACACGTGAAAAACAGATCATCCATGCTGAGCAGGCTCAGCGCCATCAGCCTCGCGCTGCTGGGCGCCACCGCCGCCGGCCAGGCAAGCGCACAGTGGGCGGCCGCCACGCCGCACTGGTACCTCGGCGGCAATGTCGGCCGCGGTTCCGCGGACTTCGACCCGACCTTCGCGGTGCCGCCCGCCACGGTCACCGGCACCAGCGAGGACGACCGCGACACGGCCTGGAAGCTGTTCGGCGGCTACCAGCTGAATCGCAACATCGCGATCGAAGGCGGCTACTTCGACCTGGGCGACTACAGCTACGGCTACAGCTCGACGCTCGGCAATTTCGCCGGCACCACCAAGTTCCGCGGCCTGAACCTGGACCTGGTCGGCACCTTCCCGCTGACCGAGCGCTTCTCGGCCCTCGCCCGCATCGGCGCCATCTACACGCGCGCCACCGCCAACACCTCCAGCACGGGCACCGTGCCGGTGTTCGGCTCGCGCCGTGAAAACGAACTGGGCGTGAAGGCCGGCCTCGGCCTCGAGTTCGCCTTCAGCCCGGCACTCTCGCTGCGCGGCGAGTACGAGCGCTATCGCGTCGAGGACCCCGTGCGCGGCCGCGGCAACATCGACGTGGCCTCCGTGGGGCTGGTCTACCGCTTCGGCGGGCCGGTCGTCGCGCCGACGCGCGTCG
>JALHLO010000302.1 GCA_022844525.1 Ramlibacter sp. | reverse complement strand
CCTGCCCGCCTCGACGGTGGAGCGCAGCGCGGCGCAGCAGTACGGCGGCCTGATGCGCGAGGCGGCGCAGAAGGGGCTGCTCAACAACGACCGCCAGCAGGTCGAGCGCCTGCGCAACATCGCGCGCCAGCTGATCCCGCACGCCGCGCGCTTCAACCCGAACGCCGAGAAGTGGCGCTGGGAGGTGAACCTGATCGCCTCGAAGACGGTGAACGCGTTCTGCATGCCCGGGGGCAAGATCGCCTTCTTCAGCGGCATCCTGGAGCAGCTGCAGCTTACGGATGCCGAGGTGGCGGCGATCATGGGCCACGAGATCGCGCATGCGCTGCTGGAGCACGGCCGCGCGCGCATGTCCGAGCAGCTGCTGAAGAGCGCCGGGATCTCGATCGCCGCCGCGGTGTTCAACCTCGGCCAGCTCTCGGCCGAGCTGCTCAACCAGGCCGCCGGCCTCGCCATCAGCCTGCCCTACGCGCGCAAGCAGGAGACCGACTCGGACCTGGTCGGAATGGAGCTCGCCGCGCGCGCCGGGTTCGATCCGCGCGCCGCGGCGGAGGTCTGGCGCAAGATGGCGAAGTTCACGCAGGCCGCGGGCAAGGGCCAGCCGCCGCAGTTCCTCTCGACCCACCCCGGCCACGACACGCGCATCCGCGAGATCGAGGCCAACCTGCCGAAGGTGCTGCCGCTGTACCGGCCCCAGTCCCGCTAGGACAGGGTGTCGCAGACCACGGTCCAGACCCCGTCCACCTGCTCCAGCGGCTGCACCACGCGGCCGCCGAAGCCCAGGAGCTCGGCCACCTTGTCCTCCACCGCCTCGCGGCTGGTGCCGGTGACGATGCGCAGCAGCCCGGCCTCCTCGACCTTCACCGCCCGCGCGTCGCCCGGATGGGTGCAGGAGGCGACCCAGCGGTTGCCCACCATGGACACCGCCGAGATCACCCGGGCGCCCTTGCGCTCCAGGCGCGACACGGCTTCGGCGACGCTGGCGCGACTGGAGCCCGAGACCATGAGGCTGGTGCCGGCGTCGAGCACCTTGGCCGGCTCGTGCGCCGCGATCCCGGTGGGCTCGCCGGCCGCCGCCTGCGAGCGGAACACCGCGGTGGGTCTGGCCTCGTCCGCCGGATCGTCGAGCAGCGGCATGGCGCCCTCGATCTGCAGCGCCTCGGACACCGCGTAGACCTCGTACTCCCGCACGTGCTTGTCCTGGCGCCGCCCCTCGCGGCTGAACAGCGTCGCATACTGCTCGGACATGCGCGACACCACGTCGAAGTAGTTGGACGACACCAGCAGCTGGCCAGGCTCGGCGAAACTCATGACCCGCTGCGCGACGTTGATGCCGTCGCCGATGACGTTGACCTGGTCGTTGAGGTCGCTGATGAGGCGCACCGGCCCCAGGTTGATGCCCATGCGCATCGGGATGCGATCGGCGTGGCCGCGCATGGCCACGCCCACCACCAGCGCGTCCTCGGGGTCGCCGAGAAACACCACCGCCGCGCCGTCGCCGGTGTCCACGATGACGCGGTCGCGGCGCTGCAGCACCTCCAGGGCGCTGCCAAGGGCGCCGTTGAAGGCGCGCTTGATCTCGAACTGCTCGGACACCGATTTCTTCGAGTAGGCTACGATGTCGACGAACAGCACGCTGCACACCAGCGTGCGGCCGGAATCTTCCGTCATGCTCCTGTTGCGAGGTTACCCTGCGTGAACTGGATGGGCGATCTTAACCCGGAGTCCCGCGCCTGTTGCCCGCGGCCGTGACGGAACCCGCTGCCAGCGCGAAGTTTTACGCCGGGCTGCCGGTGCTGCCGGACTTCGGCGAGGTCGCGCGCGCGGAGAACTTCGTGCCGCTGCCGGAGGACTGGCACGTGGCCACCTGCGACGTGCGCAACTCCACGCTGGCGGTCGAGGCCGGCAACTACAAGCACGTCAACACCGTCGGCGCGGCGGCGGTGACCGCGATGCTCAATGCCGCGGGCGCGCTCGAGATCCCGTTCGTCTTCGAGGGCGACGGCAGCGCCTTCTGCGTGCCGCCGTCGCTGCTGGAGGACGCCAAGGCCGCGCTGGTGACGACGCAGCAGATGGCGCAATCCTCCTTCGGCCTGGAGCTGCGCGTGGCCACGGTGCCGGTGGCCGTCATCCGCGCGGCGGGCCACGACATCCTGGTGGCCCGGGTGCGGGTGTCGGAGAACTACATCCAGGCCGCCTTCGCCGGCGGCGGCATGGCCTTCGCCGACCGCTACATGAAGGACCCGGCCACCGCGGCGCTGTGCGAGGTGAAGCCGGGCAGCGTCGCCGCGACGGGCAGCCTGAAGGGCCTGGAATGCCGCTGGCAGGACATCCCGAGCCGCCACGGCGAGACCGTGAGCCTGATGGTGCGCGCCCTGGCGCCGGACAACCGGGCGGCCACCGCGGTGTACCGCGAGGTGATCGCCAAGGTGCGCGAGATCTACGGCGCCGACGACGCCTGCCATCCCCTGACTCCGCCGCTGCTGCAGTTGAGCGCGACCCTGAGCGCGCGCCAGCTGGGCAACGAAGTCGGCGTGCGCGCCGCCGGCCGCGGCCCCTTCGGCAAGTGGCTGTGGCTGATGCGCGCCCGCTGGTTCGTGGTGCTGGGCTGGTTCCTGATGAAGTTCGGCCTCAAGACGCAGGAGACCGACTGGTCCACATACAAGGAGACGCTGTTCCGCAACACCGACGTGCGCAAGTTCAACGATATCTACCGCCAGATCCTCGCCGGCAAGCCGGCGCAGCGCGAGGCGCTGGATGCGTGGCTCGCGGAGCGCTACGCCAGGCGCGAGCTGGTGTACGGCCTGCATGTCACCGACCGCGCGCACATGACCTGCCTGGTGTTCAACTACTCGGGCAAGCACCTGCACTTCATCGACGGCGCCGACGGCGGGCTGTTCCTCGCTGCCAAGGCCTTCAAGAAGCGCGCCGCGGCGCTTGCCGCCGGCTAGTCTGCCCCGGCCATGTGCCGCGCCGCGATCCAGCCGAAGGCCATCGCCGGCCCCAGCGTAATGCCGGGCCCCGGGTAGTTGCCGCCCATGATGGACAACGCGTCGTTGCCCGCGGCATAGAGCCCGGGGATCGGGCGCTTGTTCTCGTCCAGTACCTGGGCATTTCCGTTGGTTGAGATCCCGGCGTACGTCCCGAGGTCGCCCACGTGCACCTGCACCGCGTAGAACGGCCCATCGACGATCGGCGCCACGCAGGGATTGGGCTGGATCTCCGGGTCGCCGTAGAAGCGGTTGTAGGCGGTGCTGCCCTTGTGGAAATCGTGGTCCGTCCCTGATTTCGCGTTTCGGTTGTAGTGGTCCAGGGTGTGCTTCAGGGCCGGCGCGTCGATGCCGCAGGCCTGCGCCAGCTGCTCGAAGGTGTCGCCTTTCTTCAGGTAGCCGGACTTCAGCTGCGGCCCGAGCGGCAGCGGGCGCGGCTTGACGAAGCCCAGGCCGTAGGCGCGGATGGCGCGGTGGTCGGTGACCAGCCAGGCGCTGGTCTCGCCCTGCGCGAGCAGCGCCTGGATGAAGTCGTGGTAGGAGTTGCCCTCGTTGACGAAGCGCAGGCCCTTCCGGGTCACCGCGATGACGCCGGGCTTGGCGCGGTCGATGAAGTGCGGGAACAGGCCGAAGCTGCCGTCCGCCCTGGGGACCTTCGACACCGGCACCCAGGCCGCGGCGTTGGGCAGCGACTCGTCGATCCGCCCGCCAGCGGCTTCGGCCAGGCGCAGCCCGTCGCCGGTGTTGCCAGGCGGCGCCGGCGAGTGGTGGCCCGGATGAGGGAACAGCCGCTTTCTGCGCGCCTCGTCCTGCGGAAACCCGCCGCAGGCGAGCACCACGCCCTTGCGCGCCCTGATCCGCAGCGACTTGCCGCCCCGCTCGACGATCGCGCCGGTGACGCACCCATCCGAGCGCAGCAGTTCCTTCAGGGGCGAGGATTCCCACAATTGCACGCCGGCATCCAGCGCCGACTTGAGCAGGCGGCCGGCGAGCGCGTTGCCGTTGGTGAGGCGCACGCCGCGGCCGTGGACCAGCATCGCGATGCCGTGGCCGAGCAGCCGCCGCGCGACGAACAGGGCCGAGGCGGCCGACTTCGACCAGCGCATGAAGTGGGTGAGCTCCACGCCCGAGCCGATCATGACGCCGAACACCGTGAGCTCGGGCAGCGGCGGGCGCAGTTTCCCGAGCAGCGGGCCGAGTTCGCGGCCGTCGAACGCGGAGGCGACGATGGAGCGCCCGCCCGCCTTGCCGCCGGGCGCATCCGGGTGGTAGTCGGAGAAGGTGGCGGAAGGATCGAACTGCACCGCGGTCTCGCGCTGGAACCACTCGATCATCCGCGGCCCCGCGGTGAGGAAGGCGTTGACGCGCTCCGGGTCGTACTTTTCGCCCGTCTCGTGCAGCAGGTAGGTGCTCGCCTCCTCCAGGCTGTCCTTGATCCCGATCTGCGCCTGCATCGGGTGGTTAGGGATCCACAGCCAGCCCCCTGAGCGCGCGGTGGTGCCGCCGAACAGCGGTTCCTTCTCGGCGACGATCACCTCCAGCCCGGATTTGCGCGCTGCAACAGCGGCGGCAAGGCCGCCGGCGCCGGAGCCTGCGACGAGCACGTCGCATGCGATCTCGTTC